>JAJRUS010000089.1 GCA_024277675.1 bacterium
CCAGCGGCGTGGGTGAGGTTGGCAATCCCACCTGCGGGGATGTAATGAAGCTGTATGTCAAAATCGAAGACAACATAATAGTGGATGTGAAATTTAAAACATTTGGCTGTGGGGCGGCGATTGCCACCAGTTCTATGGTCACCGAAATGGTGAAGGGTAAAACCATTGATGAGGCGCTTACCGTATCCAATAAGATGGTGGCTGAAGCCCTGGATGGACTGCCGCCGGCCAAGATGCACTGTTCGGTGTTGGCTGAGGAAGCGCTGAAAAAGGCCATTGACGATTATAGGTCTAAACAAGGTTAGGCTGTAGTTTTAGACTCATACTACAGCTTAGCGCCTTAAAAAGGGGACATGTCCCCAATTAGGAATTTTCTTCGGGGACGAGGAGCGGATAGTAGAAAAAGCGCAATGTACACGCAAGTACATGAGCATTTTGAGACTATCTGCGACATAAGTCACTCGGAGAAAAAAACAATTTTTAATGAATAGCATGTCAGACGCTAAAGATAAGGTTCTTAGGGAAGCGGTGGGGGTGCTGCTGCTGGCGCTTACCGGCTTGTTGGTGATCAGCCTGATTACCTATAACCCCGCTGACAGTTGGAATACCGAAGCGGCGAAGATCTCCAATTATGCCGGCCTGGTGTGAGCCTTTATCGCTAAATGGCTTTTTGTTATCTTAGGCATAACGGCCTATCTTGTTCCGCTTTTTTGCCTGGCCTTTGCCATCGGCGGTTTCCGCCATACGAAACCGGCCTTTAGCTGGTTTAGATTATCCGGCGGCATATTGTTTCTTATCGCCTGCAGTAGCCTGGCCGCCGTATGCTTTAGAAATTCCCTTACCATTGGCGGTATCAATTTTTCCGCCCCCGGCGGCTGGATCGGAAATCTTATCAGTCACCGGTTATTGCTGCCTTACTTAAATACCGCCGGCACCTACTTAATTGTGGTCACTCTGTTGATTATATCACTGATGCTGGCCACTGGTCTTTCCTGGTCAAGATTTTTCGCTCAACTGGAAAAACTCAGTTCACATTTACTTTCGCTAAAGGATGTGGTTGACTCTCCACCCCGTAAGCAATCAAAAAAAAAGACTAAAACTAAAGCCGCCAATTCCCCGCACATCATCACCAACCATAAAAACCAGGAAAGTCATTCAACCGAAACAGGGCATTTAAAGATTCCAGCTACCAAGCCGGATGCCTATCAATACCCGCCCTTATCGTTACTGTCCGCAGCCAGAATCTCTAATCACGATGAGGCAATGCAGGATTTACTGGAAAACTCCGAGATACTGGTAATCAAGTTAAAGGATTTTGGGGTGGAAGGAAAAATAGCCCAGGTTCACCCCGGCCCGGTAATTACCAGATACGAATTTGAACCGGCGCCGGGGGTTAAAATTAACAAGGTAACCAATTTAGCCGATGATCTGGCGCTGGCCATGCGGGCCAGGGCGGTGAGAGTAGTGGCGCCTATTCCGGGCAAAGCGGTGGTAGGTATTGAAATACCCAATCGCCAACGGGAACTGATCTGCTTATCAGAAATCATAGCTTCGGACAGCTTCCAACGGGCGTCCTCCAAATTGACTTTAGCCTTAGGAAAAGGCACCTCCGGCGCCGCCTATACCACCAATCTGGCCAAAATGCCGCATCTGCTGATTGCCGGGGCTACCGGTTCCGGTAAGAGCGTAACCTTAAACACCATTATTTGCAGCCTGTTATATAAAGCCTCGCACAAGGAAGTTCGGTTGGTGATGTTGGATCCCAAGATGCTGGAATTGGGTATATACAATGGGATTCCTCATCTTTTGACCCCGGTGGTGACTGACGCCAAAAAAGCCGCCCAGGTATTAAAGTGGGCTACCGACAAGATGGAGGAGCGATACCACCTGCTGGCCGGATATGGGGTGCGCAATATCGATCAATATAATCAGTTACTGGCCAAATCAAGCGATACTTCAGCCGCTTTTACCCCCGATTCAGCGGAGCCGGCCACTCCTTTACCCTATATTGTCATTATCATTGACGAGTTTGCCGATTTGATGATGGTGGCTCCCCGCGAAGTAGAAACATTGATCACCCGCTTAGCTCAGATGTCGCGGGCGGTGGGAATTCATTTAATAATTGCCACCCAGCGCCCGTCGGTGGATGTGATTACCGGCCTGATTAAGGCTAATTTCCCTTCACGCATTTCCTTCAGGGTCTCCTCCAGGGTGGATTCGCGCACCATTATCGATACCATTGGAGCGGAGAAATTGCTGGGCATGGGGGATATGCTGTTTTTACCCCCCGGTACTTCCGATTTAATAAGGATTCACGGCGCCATGGTAACCGAAAAAGAGGTAAAAGCAATTGTAACGTTCTTAAAAGATAAGGCTGCACCTCAGTATGACGACTCGCTGCTTAACTCCCAGAAAGAGGCTGCTTCCCCGGAAGCGGGAGAGAATGAATATGATGAGATGTATGATAAGGCGGTTGAGTTTGTAATGCAAAAGGGAGAAGCCTCAATATCCTTGATTCAGCGGCGTTTTCGGGTAGGCTATAACCGGGCCGCCCGCATGGTGGAAGTTATGGAACGGGATGGACTGGTAGGATCCTCGATAGGGGGTAAGCCCCGGAAGGTTTTGGTAAACAAAGAATTATGAAACTAAAGTTTTTTTTCTTGATATCGCTGATAATTCTTACCGTTCCGGCTCAGGCTGAGCTTACGCTGGAGGCGGTTGTGGATCAGATTCAGCAAAAATATAATGCCACCAACACCTTAGAGGCTAATTTTACTCAAACCGCCTATAATAATGCCTTGAACCAAACTCAAACCGCCCAGGGAATACTGTATATAAAAAAACCAGGCATGATGCGTTGGGATTATATTTCTCCGGAAAAACAGTCATTTATTCTAAATGACCGAATTTTCTGGTGGTATACCCCGCAGAATAAACAGGTAATAAAAAAAGAGGCTAAATCAGCCTTTGACTCTAACCTGCCGCTGGCATTTATAAGTGGAATAGGACGCCTGTCGCAGGATTTTAATATTAAATTTGCCGCCGAACAACACCCACAAGGCTCGTATGTGCTTTCATTAATACCTAAAAAGCCACAGGTGAATCTCAACAAGATGTTGCTTAAAGTAAATGATGAGCAATTTGATATTCAAGCAGTAATCATGTATGATTTTTATGAAAATGTTACTACTATAAAATTTGACAAGCACAAAATAAATACTCCCATAGACACCGCACGTTTCCACTTTGAAGTGCCGCCGGGGGTTCGGGTGGTTGAATAAATGAAACACTGGATTAAAGTTGTAGCTGTTTGGCTAGGTATCATGATTATGTGGGGGGCAAATAGCGCCCTGGCTATTGATGCCGGGATGACGAAATTAACCATTAACTCTTCCGGTACATATCTGGTGTTATCCGCTAATTTAGAGTTGCCCTTCAAAGGCAAGCTCAAGGAAACTATCCTCAGCGGAATCAATACTACCTTTGTGTTCAGGATTGAACTACTGCGGAAGCGCTTCTGGTGGTTTGACGAGGAAATTATTTCTCAGGAGGTTATCCATACGGTAATCTATGATACCTTAAGCAAGCAATACACGCTTCGTATCAGCGATAAGTATAATGAACAGGCGCTGGTTACCACCAGTTTTGAGGAGATGAAAAAATGGATGTCCAGCTTAAGCGGCATTAAAATAATTCCACTTGAGGATATCCAGCCCCAGGCGCATTATTATATCAGGGCGATGGCCGAAATGGAGGCGCTGGAGATGTTGTTTCCCTTGAAATATATCCCATTTATGGCGTCTTTTCAAGAATTTGAAACCCCCTGGACTATTGTCCCGGTAACCGCCATTCTGCCCCAACCAGGCAGGGGTCAATGACCTCCGACCTGGATTAATCACGACCAAACCGTTATGGCTAATGCCGCCGCCTGCCGACTTACAGATGGAAGCGGAGGTTTATTTATGCGGCGGGAAAGATTATATAACTTACTATACCCACACCAAGATTAATCATGCACGAGGAGCTGCTCAGGAAAAGAAGACGCAAATGGCTGATTGCCGTTGGGGTATTGCTGCTGATTGTGGTGCTTACCGCCATCGAGACCCTGGTACATGAATTACGCACTCCCTCTAATATAACCGATAACCTGCGGGTCTTCACCCTACTCAATTTCAACATCATTGTGGTTATGGGGCTGCTGCTGCTGGTATTTCGGCAGCTCATTAAACTCTATATAGAGCGGAAACAGAATGTATTGGGTTCCAAGTTCAAGGCCAAACTCATTTTTGCCTTCGTCGGTTTGTCATTAGTTCCCACCATCCTTTTATTCCTGGTAAGTAACAACCTCATCAGTAACACCATCGATAGCTGGTTTAATACCCAGAATGAAGAGTCTTTAAAAAAAGCCTTGGTGGTCGCCCAGACGTATTATGAAAATACCCTGGGGAAAGCCTTCAGATCGGCCAATGAAATCAGCCAGCTTATCACTCACCACAGCTTGCTGGATGCCGAAAATTCAAAATCATTACAAGCCATAATTAGTGAAAAGCAACTGGAGGCTCAACTGGGGGCGATAAAATTAATTACCGCCGGGGGAGAGGAGATTATTAGTATGACCAACCCCCGTATTCCCAGCAGCCGCTTTATAGCCTCTACCCGGGAACTGGTTGAACGGGGTCTTAAGGGGGAGGAATTTTCCATCATAAGGAGTGTAGAAGGCAAAGATTTGATCGATGGGGTGGTGCCTGTTTTCTCAAAATGGGAGAGAAGTGATGTGGTGGGGGTGTTACTTTTTAACTATTATGAACCCAACAGCCTGATGAAGGAGATAAACGATATCCGCTTGGATTACGAGGAATACAAACAGCGCAAAGTCTATAAAACCCCGCTGAAATCCATATATACCACTATCGGCCTGGTTGCTACCTTGATTATAATTTTTTCGGCAATCTGGATCGGCTTTCAAATTGCCCGCGGCATAACCGTGCCTTTCCAGAAGCTGGCTGAAGGCACCCGGGCGGTAGCGGCCGGGAATCTGGATTACAAGGTAGAGGTTAAGGCCGATGATGAAATCAAAATTCTGGTGGATTCATTTAATCAGATGACTACCGACTTACGCCACAATAAAGCGGAACTGGAAAAGGTTAACCTGAACTTAAAGCAGGCTAACCTGGAACTGGAGCAGCGTACGAATTACATTATAACGGTACTCCAGAATATAGCTACCGGGGTGGTTTCTATTGATAAGCAGGGCCGCATCAGCACGCTGAATAAAGCGGCCATCAAAATGCTGAAACTCAACCCCCAGCAGACCAGGGGGTGTCATTTCGAGGAGGTTTTCGGGGTACCGGCGCTGGAGGAGATAAAGAACCTGATAACTGGACTGCAAAAGAGCGACTTGGAAATATATCGTCGCGAGGTGCGTTTAAAACGCCGGCTGTCGGTGCGCACCTTACTGGCCTGGGCCACCATATTAAGAGACAATAATCAAAACTATCTGGGCATTGTGCTGGTGCTGGATGATCTAACACAACTGGTTAAGGCGCAGAAGGTAGCCGCCTGGCAGGAGGTGGCTCGCCGGATGGCGCATGAAATCAAAAATCCGCTTACTCCGATTCAGCTTTGTTCCCAACGCCTGCGCCGCAAACTGAACCAGAATGTCCCGGAATACTCAAGCCTGGTGGATGAATGTACCACTACCATCATTAGAGAGGTGGACAGCTTGAAGACCCTGGTGGATGAGTTTTCCCGCTTTGCCCGCATGCCGGCCGCCAATCTTCAGCCACAGGATTTAGATAAGGTCATTATCGACACCATATCGCTGTACACTGGTTTGCCCGTGGGGGCCAGGATTCTTACCCGGCTTGAACCCAACATGCCCCCCATTAATCTGGATACCGAACAAATTAGAAGGGCGCTGGTTAATTTAATTGATAATGCGTTGCATGCTTCAAACGGCAAACCGGAGATCAGCATCAGCACCCATTATGAACCGGCATTGCAGATTGTCAGATTAGAGATAGCCGATCGGGGCGTAGGCATTTCGGATGATGACAAAGAACGGTTGTTTCTGCCGTATTTTTCCACCAAGAAAAGCGGTACCGGCCTGGGACTGGCTATAGTTCACCGCATCATTACCGATCATCACGGTTATATCCGACTGGAGGATAACCAGCCCCAGGGGGCCAAGTTTATTATAGAATTACCGGCAGAAGCCTAAGCAACAACCGGGGTCAGTAACCCCGGGCCGGACAGGCCAGCCTGAACAATTATGTGGTAGCCTTATTGCTAACTATGCTTCAGACTTTGGCGTTGCTTTTTTGACACCCTTAAATTATAATGTGTTTCAGGAGACTGGGCTGATGCAGGGACTGCAAAAACCGTTGCTTTATCTATACAATCCTGACCGGGTTGGGAAAGAGGACTTACCCTGTCTACAAGGAGCTTACATAATACAAAGTAATGCCAGGGAGGTAAATCCTGAATATAGGGATATTTTGAGAGAGCTAGTGTTTAAAAAATAGGGTTCAGCTGAAAAATGGGTACCTGTGGAGGTAAATATAATGAATAACCGGATTGAGGTCAATCCTCATATCTGCCATGGACAGCCATGTATCAGGGATACCAGGGTCATGGTCTATCTAATTATTGAGCTTTTAGAGGCAGGCATAACGCCGGCTGATATTATAAGGGACTACTATCCTCATATTACTTTGGAGGATATCAAGGCCTGCCTGCATTATGCGGCTGATTTAATTAAAAATCAAGAGGCTGTTCCCTTTGAGGAGGCCTATGCTTGAGGTTTCTCACAGATGAAAATATACCACCCAAGATAGTGGCTTATCTTGAGGGCTTAGGACATGATGTAAAACCTATCTTGGGGGAACGCCTATCGGGTATATCCGATGAAGCTGTTATGGAGAAAGCTATGGATGAAGGTCATACGCTGGTTACCTTTGATAAGCATTTCGGTAATATTCTTAGATATCCGCCAGGGAAGATGGCGGGGGTTATTCTGCTGAAGATTCACCCCCCTGTTATTGGCAAAATAACCGGCGCCCTGGACAACTTCTTTAAAAAACATGGAGAATCCCCTCTGCAAGGGAAGTTGATAGTTCTTTCCAGTAAGGGATACAGAGTTAGAGGGGAATCCCGTTCAGCTATTTGAAGGGTAGAGGAGCGAAGGTTGAAGATATTAGTCATCGGTAGCGGGGGTCGTGAGCATGCTTTGGTGTGGAAAATAGGCGCAAGCCCGCTGGTATCTAAAATATATTGCTTGCCGGGGAGCGCCGGTATTGCAAAAACCGCCGAATGCGTGGCTTTGGATCCGCTCGATATAACCCAGGTAGCCGACTGGGCATACCAGCACCGGATAGATTTAACCGTGGTGGGGCCTGAATTACCGCTGACCCTGGGGATTGTGGATGAGTTTCAGACTCGCGGACTGGCCATATTCGGAGCTACTAAAAAAGCGGCCCGGATTGAAGGCAGTAAGGTTTTTTGTAAGGAATTACTGCGCAAATATAACATTCCTACCGCTGATTACCGCAGCTTCTCCGAGCCGCAAGCCGCTAAAGACTATGTAAGGCAATTGACAAAACCGGTGGTGGTTAAGGCTGACGGCTTAGCGGCCGGTAAGGGGGTTATTATATGTAAAGATAACGCAGCCGCCGAGCAGGCGGTTACATTAATTATGGAAGAGCGGGCTTTCGGGGCGGCCGGTGAGCGGATTATAGTTGAGGATTGCCTGGTGGGTGATGAGGCTTCGTTTCTGGTATTCACCGATGGGGAGACCGTACTGCCGATGGTTTCGGCCCAGGATCATAAGCCGGTATATGACGGGGATCAGGGGCCTAATACGGGTGGTATGGGAGCCTATTCGCCAACTCCGCTGGTCACCCCGGAGTTGACCGAGCGGATAATGCAGCAGGTTATGCTGCCCACCGTAAAGGGGCTGGCCCGGGAAGGCTGTCCATACAAAGGGGTGCTTTATGCCGGTATAATGCTGGTTGACGGTAAGCCCTATGTATTGGAATTCAACGCCCGCTTTGGTGATCCTGAGACGCAAGTCATCCTGCCCTTAATGGATAGCGACATAGTGCCTGTCATGCAGGCGGTGGTAGCTGAAAGGTTGGCGGAAGTGAATATCAAATGGAAGCCGGGAGCGGCGGTATGTGTGACCCTTGCTTCCGGCGGCTATCCGGGCAGCTATCAAAAGGGCCAAGTTATTAAAGGCTTAAATAAGCTTCAATCCATGGACAATATATTGTTATTTCATGCCGGCACTAATTATAAAAATGGTTCCTGGATTACTAACGGCGGGCGGGTGTTGGGTGTGGTAGGGTACGGCCTGGACATTCCGGCCGCTATTGAATGTGCATATAAGGGGGTGAGTAACGTAAACTTTGAGCAAATGCATTGTCGGACAGACATTGGGAAAAAGGCAGTTAACTATCTTGGTTAAGGTATTTTATTACTTGAAAGAGGTGAAGTTGACTTATGGTAATCAGTATTATCAATCAAAAGGGAGGCACTGGTAAAACGACTACCAGCATTAACCTGTCCTCCGGGCTATGCCAACAGGGAAAAATGACCTTGGTGATTGATATCGATCCCCAGGCTAATGCCACCACCGGCCTGAATTATGAAACAACCCAGGGACATCTCTCCATAAAAGACATCCTGGAAAACGGTATTGATCCCAGTGAAGCGGTTGCCAATACCTATCGTGAGGGATTGAAGTTGATCCCCTCTAACATCAAGCTGTCAGTTACGGCTGAACAGCTATACAGCAAAGTATTCAGGGAAGCGCTGCTCAGCAAGGCGTTAAAGCCCCTCAGCAAACAATATGAATATATAATTATCGATTGCCCGCCAAACCTGGGGGTGCTTACTGTAAACGCTATTTATGCTTCTGATTTTATCATCATTCCCTGTGAAACGTCGCGTTCTTCGCTGGATGGTATAAATGATTTACTGAATGTAATCGCCCTGATCAAGGGGAAAACCTTCACCAATTACCGTTTACTACTCACCCTGCTGGATAATAGAAACAAACTCACCAACGAAATAGTAATGGACGAGTTGGCTCCGTTCCAGGAAAAGCTGTTTAGTACGGTTATATCCAGGAATGAAGCCCTGAATCAGTCACAATTCGCCAGAGAAGATATTTTTACCTTTGATCCAAAGAGTAGAGGGGCTCAGGATTATCAGAACCTAACCATGGAGTTACTGCGACATGAGTGCTAAAAAAGATCGCATGCGGCGGGGCTCCAAGTTGAGCCAGTCGCCAACGGAAAATGCAGTATGTCTGGAGGAGCAGGAATTTAAGCAAACCTTCAGTAAAAGGGATCGGGCGATTAAAGGGTTCATTATCAACCTGTTTTATCCGGCGCTATTGGCGGTGACCCTTTTCAACCTGGTTACCTATATAATTCATGATACCAGCCTTATATTCCAGTTTCAGAGCCTGATGTTAACTTTAGTAATTATTCATCTTTGCCTGAATTATATGTTTCTCTATAGAAATTCCAACTATTATAGTGTGCATGGGGCTGAAGGTTGGGGCTGGCTGCTGTTTATCGCCGATCTGGGAGTAATATTTTTGTTTGCACGGCTTTCTTTTTCTATGGTAAATCAGGAGATTTATCTTAATTCCTCGCTTTCGTCAATGTTTTCTATGAGCTTTGTTAAAATTTATGCATTACTACTGGTGTGGGAGGTTATCAGGGATGAGATTCGCCAGGCCAGCAATCCTAATCGGGGAAACCAATTAAAACGTTTACTTAAAAATCCATATCTGCGGCATATGCTGGCCGGCGGTATTCTGTTTTATTTGGTACAAACCAATAAGGTGCTGTTGGTATTGGTATTTATCTCGTTTTTGCTGCACTACTTTTTCCTGGTTGTCCTCGACCTGAAGCAAAAACTGGTTATGCCCTGACCGACTGCCAGTAGCGCCGATTTTTTCCGATGGCTGGTCTGTTGTTCTTTGTCGACATAATTAGACTCTAATTATAGCTGCATCAGAAAAGTCCGATAAGCCTCCTGGAGTTGACAGCGGTTCAGTAGAATTATAAATGTATAGCAGCCATGGGCAAAAAATACGCAAAATATATAGTTTTATATATACTGACCATAATCTCCACCTACATTACCGGGGGCGGGTGGTACTGTGTGGCGATTATGACCATCTTATCCGCCCATGAGCTGGGGCATTTTTTGATGAGTAGAAGGTATGGTGTTGCTTCTACTTTACCGCTGTTTATTCCCTTTCCCTTTCCTCCCTTTGGTACGCTGGGAGCGGTGATAAAGATGAAGGGGGTTATTCCTGACCGGCGGGCGCTGTTTGATATCGGGGCTGCCGGGCCACTGGCCGGCTTGATTTTTACTATTCCCACCATCATCATTGGCCTAAAGGCCTCCCGCATTGTAGCCGTAGCTCAGCTATCCCAACAGTCAACAATGTCACTGGGTGATTCCCTGCTGTTTTCCTGGCTGGAGCGTATCACGCTGGGGCCAATACCTGCCGGACATGACGTTCTCCTGCACCCGCTGGCCTATGCCGGCTGGGTGGGGCTGTTTGTTACCGCACTTAATCTGCTGCCTATCGGTCAATTGGATGGGGGGCATGTTGTTTATTCCTTGCTGGGGAGACGTAGCGGCTTGATATTTAAGTTGGTATGGGGCGCTTTGGCGTTATTCTGCCTCATGCTTTATCCGGCATGGCTTTTACTTATAATTCTGCTTTTGTTTTTGGGGCTTAAGCATCCTCCGCCGATAGACGATATAACCCCGCTGGATTCCAGGCGAAAATGGCTGGGGATATTTACCTTAACCATATTTATGCTGTCGTTTACCCCGGCTCCATTTCCCGATTATATGACCCAGTTTAAATAACCCAGCCTTCGATGTAAAATCGGCTTAACTCATTTATAAAGCAGATAAAATGGGTTTTTGACCACCACACTATGTACGCTGATCTAAATAGATGCGGCGGTAATTGTAGTAGTTACTCTGCACT
Organism: bacterium; assembly: GCA_024277675.1. Classification (GTDB taxonomy): domain Bacteria; phylum SZUA-182; class SZUA-182; order SZUA-191; family JAJRXT01; genus JAJRUS01. The sequence goes on from JAJRUS010000089.1 coordinate 11,024, forward strand.
TGTTTCACGTAATTTCGCGTCTCCGGATAGGGGATATTTTCTATAAATGTAGCCATATCGTCGGATTTATACTTTTTCCACCATTTATTAGCGGCTTTCTCACCGGCATTGTAAGCCGCCAGGGTCAACGCCAGGTTACCTTTATATTTACGAAGCAACTGATTTACATAATAAGTGCCCAGAGCCAGGTTGGTCTCAGGCTGGTATAGCATATCAGGAGTAAATTCAGTGAGTTGTAGCTTCTGCGCCATTGCCTGGCCGGTGGCCGGTATTACCTGCATCAAGCCCATGGCATTGGCTTCGGAAAAGGATTCCGGGTCAAATACGCTCTCCTGCCTTATCAATCCCATTATCAAATAAGGGTTTATCCCTCTGGCTTCAGCCTGGTTTTTGATAAGCGTCCAATAGTTTAGCGGATAACATATTTTCCAAACCGCAGGTGGTATGGTAAGCCGTTTTTCTCTGGCATGATCCACTACCCGCTGGATTAAGCGGATGGGCTTGGAATAATTCCCCAGCAGGTGATAGAGTTGGCTTAACTGATACCAGAACTCCGGTGGTGGTTTGGCGGGATTGCTTATTTCATCCAATTCCTCAATCGCCGTCTCAAACATCAGCAAGGCGGCAAACTCCCTTACCCGTTGCAAGTGGAATTTATCAGCTTCAGATAAAAGCCGGCCAATCAAAAATGGGTCGGTGGTAAGCGAAAGCGTCTTCGGTGAAGCCGAAAGCGGCAGGCTTAGCCGGTCTTCCGCTCCATTTGACTTAAGGTTTTGTAAGCGCCGCTCCGCCAATTGGGCATAATAGGTATGGTTAACCGCAGCTATTAAGGAGGTATATAGCTCGATGGCCGGTTGCCATGCCTTTAATTCTTCCTGACAGCGTCCCTGCCAGTATTGCGCACTATAGTATAAGTCCCCGTCATTGTTCACCTCGGCAAAGAACTTAGCGGCGGGAGCGTATTGCTTCAGGTAATAATAATAAATCCAGCCCAACCGCCAGCGGGCCACATTAACTAAAGAGGACAGCGGAAACTTCGCTATCAATGCTTGGTAACTCTGAATAGCCTTGGGATATTGCTTGTTTTCTTCATGAATTCTGGCCAGGATATACCAGGCATTATCTTGCCAGCCGCTATAATCCCTGATGATTTGATTTAAATAATCCTGAGCCAGTCGGTCTTGCCCCCGGTTCCAATACAATCGGGCCAATTTATAGCGGGCTTCGGTAGCCTTTTTATGTCGGGGAAAAAGTCGAATCAACTTTTTAAGGTGCTCGATGGCCGCGGCTGGTTTTTGCAGCCCCATGTCACACCGGGCTTGCTTAAGATATGAGTCCGGCAACATATAGCTGGTAGAAAACTGCTGTCTGAATTGTTCCAGTGCTGAAGATGCAGCAGCATATTCAGCCTCGCGGATTAATATCTTAATCCTCTGCCATCGCTCTTGCTCCGTAGGGGCGGTGTAAGGGATGTCGTGTTCCTGACTCAATAATAGCTTGCTTTGCAAAGCAATATTGGCCTGAGAAGAGGCAGGATGCTTAAGCCATAGCTTATGATAAGCGGCAATGGCCCGGGGAAAATCAGCTTGTTGTTCATAGCAGCGAGCCAGCATTTGGTAAATTACCGGCCGCAATTGTTTGTCTCCCCAGTTTTTAGCTAATAACTGCCGGTAAAGCGGCGCCGCCTGATCAAACTCTCCCTGCATAAAATAATTGTCCGCCAGGCCCAGGGTTGCTTCTGGAATCAAGCGGCTATGAGGAAACTGTGAGATTAACTCCCGCCAATAATTAATGGCGGCTGCCGGTTGACCAAGCGCGGCTTCGGTTTGGGCCAGATAATGATATATATAATCTTTTAGTTCTGGATAATTATCCAGAATTTCCAGCCAGCGCAAGCGGGCCAGCGGGAAGTTTCCTTGTTGAAAGCCGGCATAAGCCTCCTTAAATAACTCCCTTTTCAGACGGGTATCGGAGTCGGGTGATTTTTGAAGTATTTTATCGGGAAATAAGATAAAAGCCTTATCCGTATCCCGGTCAGTGGAATTCCGGCAACCGGGTGAGCTTTGCAGCCAGGGGGTAAAACTGCAACTGAACCCAAGCAACAGGCAGACCAGGCCAATTTTTTTTAAGGCTAATAGAACTCTCAGCATATGCTGCATCAAGGCGACTATAGGGTTATTTGACAAACTACAACCAAGATAATAAAATAAGAGAATAATTTCAAGTAGTTTTTGCAGGCAAAGCCTGCTTTTTCAGCTTAAATCAATACCCCCCTACTGGAGAAAAATAAAATGAAACTGGGAATAATCGCCGACACCCATGACAATCTGGAGGCCATTGCCCTGGCGGTGGAATATTTCAACCGGGCAGGAGTGGAACAGGTGATACATGCCGGCGATTTCGTGGCTCCCTTTGCCCTGGAGGCTTTTCGTGAGCTTAAAGCCAGCTTCAGGGGAGTCTGGGGCAACAATGACGGTGAGCGTATTATCCTGTATAACAAAGCCCGTGAATGGGGCTTTAAGCTACATAATTCACCGCACCAGTTCAGCTTAAACGGCAAAAAAATTCTGCTTATGCATGAACCCTGCGAGTTGGAAGCCTTGATTAAAAGCCAGTTTTATGATTTGATTGTTTATGGACACCTCCATCGCCCGGAGTTAAGCCAGGTTGGCACTACACTGATAATTAATCCTGGTGAATGTAGCGGTTGCTTAACTAAACAACGCACGCTAGCGGTGCTGGATTCAGAGAACTGGGAAGGACAAATTGTGGAGATATAAAGCAGGTTGGGCTTAATACCAACCCCCAGGAGGCCTGTCGGACTTTAGATGATTCTACTGCGTAAAGTGATAAACATATCTATTTTCCCACTCATTTTCGTTAAATAGATACACTATTCGCCTCAAATGACCGAAAAAATGGGCTATGTTGCTTTACTTTCCTCGGGGGATATATCCCCTACGAACCCTAAAGCCCGATAAGCCTCCTAAGCAATTTTCTGCAAGTCCTTTTCCTTCTTGACATATGTAGGACATTCCAGGTATTTTGCTCCATTCAGACAATATTTGTCTTGTTCTGCTTTAGTTGGTAATTTTAAACCCCGCAAGAAGGCGCAACACCTGTTCACCGGAACTTCCTGAAAATATAAACACCGCATATTTTCACCTCACTTCTTTTTAGTACTATTATTTAACAGTGTCTAACCTGCGTAACCCCAAACTGTTAATATAGATTGAGCAAATTACATGCCAAGCTTTCAATTGCAGTGGTTGTAAATGAATCTAATGGCGGGAAACCAGCCTGCTTACAACTAGATATATATTTTCCACCGGCAAGACGGTAACTTATATATCAGAGGCCAGCGGCAACAAAGCAACCAAATAGTTTATGCTTACAGGAGATTATTTCCAAAAAAACAGGGAGGTCGGGAATTATTTCCAGAAATAGAAAGGAAAGATTAGGGGAATGTATTGATTAAAAATTGCTATATAAATAGTTTGGCTACCCTTTTAAGGGAAACCCACGGTTCAGGTTCAAGCTCCCGAAAAGCAATGCTTGAAAATTTTAAAGGTCTTGTTCCGGCAATCGTTTAAAATCTTCCTTGCGATAATTAAATTTTCTCATCTTTTCATATAGGGTCTTATTATCTATCTTAGCCTGGCGGGCTACCTGATTTATATTTCCTCTGTTTTTATTTAAGAGTTCCTTTAAATATTTGCGTTCTACCTGTTCTATAATTTCGCGCTTTACCTGCTTCAGGGGCAGATTGGCATCTATTTTGCCAAAACTGTAAATCTCTTTATTGCGGCGTTCTCCGGGAATGTCTATCTTGATTATATCCTTTCCCGGAGTCATAATAATAGCGCGCTCCATCAGGTTTTCCAATTCACGGATATTGCCCGGCCAGTGATATCTCATCATGGCGTTTAACGCATCTTGAGAAATAGTTCTTACATCCTTCTTCAGTTTTTCTCTATATTTTTCCATAAAGTGGGTTACCAACAAAACCAGATCATCCAACCGCTCCCTTAAGGGAGGTATATAAATGGGAATAATGTTAAGCCGGTAATACAAATCCTCGCGAAAATTCCCTTCCTCTACCAGCTTCCTTAAATCCTTATTGGTAGCGGTAATTATCCTTACATCAACCTCGGTGGTGTTATCCCCACCCAACCGCTCAAATCTTCTCTCCTGTAATACCCGCAAAAGTTTCTGTTGGGTAGGCATAGGAATATCGCCTATCTCATCCATGAATATAGTGCCTTTATCGGCTTGCTCAAATTTGCCTATCCTGCGCCTGAGCGCTCCAGTGAAAGCCCCCTTCTCGTAACCGAATAACTCGCTTTCTAATAAAGTTTCGGGAATGGCTCCACAATCAACGGTAATAAAGGGATGATCACGACGAACGCTGTTGTAATGTACGGTTCGGGCCAGCAAGCCCTTACCGGTTCCGGTCGCTCCCATAATTAATACAGTGGAATCGATATCCTTCAGGGTGTTGATAAGCCGGTAAATTTCCTGCATCTTATGATTTTTGCCGATCAGCTTATCATAACAATATTTCTCGTCCGTTATACTGCCAATATCTTTAATGATAGACTTTGATCCATCTGCTTCTTTCGCCGGAGCAAGCTTCTCAATACACCGGTCAATAAGAATTTTTACATGCTCAAAATTCAGGGGTTTTAGAATAAAATCGAAGGCACTGGCCTTCATAGCCGCCACTGCCTTGTCGGTAGAGTCGAGGTCAGTGGTTACTATTACCTCAGTATTTGCCTGCCCGGCTTTTATCTGCCGTATCAATTGCTGACTATTACATCCCGGCAACATCAGGTACAGAAAGATGATGCTGTAAGCTTTTTGCTTAACCAGTGAGATCGCTTGTTGGCCGTCCATGGCTGCATCTACCTCGTAGCCCCAGGATTTCAAGTTTTTGGCAAATGAATCCTGGATGGCAGAATCATTGTCGACTACCAATATAGAAATACTCATTGACAACACCTTTTCTTGGAAGGGATTAAACCAGTTTACAAGATAAACTTTATTAACTTTAATTCATTTTGCAGTCAAAATCAATGTTTATTTTCAATTAACACAAAAATTCAAGCCAAAACGATTTTTCATCCCCCAACTGATTTTCTCTAAAAGGTTTGGCTGGTGCTCATATTGACGAAGTTCCAGATTTATAATGCCATCATAGCCTACTTTTTGTAGCATATTAATCACTTTATGCCAGTCAATTATGCCGGCACCCGGAATATAATGTAAATCAGAAACTCCGTCATTGTCGGAAATATGTACCCCCATAATCCTTGCGCTACTGTTTAAAATGGCTTGCTCTACATCTTCGTTCAACTGAGCATGCCCTATATCCAGGCAAATCCCCAACCAATCGGCATCAAACGGCGCTATCAACTTTATCAGGTTGTTGGTAGTAGATAACGGGGTAGCGATATTCTCCAGCGCTAATTTTACTTCGTGTTTTTGCAACAAGGGGAGTAGCTGCCCTAAACTCTGACTTAAGTTGGCTAAGCTGGCTTTAGAGAAATCATCCTTAAGATCGCCGGCGTGGGCTACCAGTAACTTAGCCCCCAAAATGTCCATAATATCCAGCACCTTTTGCATATGGATAAGCGCCGCTTTACGTGCTTCAGGGTCAGCAGCCGCCAGCGAGAGGCGCTGACCTTGTTTAAAATCGCTTACATGGGTATAGAAGGGGGCATGTACCGAGCATATCTCAATTTCCAGCTTGGCGGCGGCGTCTGCCAGTTGCTTTACTCTGTCGGGCTGCTGGTAGTCAAAATGGGGCCGCATACCCCATATCTCAAGTTTTACAAACCCCAGACTGCGGATAAGCTCGAGCAACTTCTCATCCAATGGTTGATATACAAATAGATGCGTAGATAAACCAAGTTCCATGTTTTAGTCCGCATTAGTAGATGATTCAGCGATATTCATAGTTACAATATGTTATATACAACAAAAAAGCCCCTGATTAAATTAACCAGGGGCTTTTTGGGACTGCTTTAGCTTGGCTCAGGTTAGAATGCCAAGGTAGCTCCGACAAATAGAATATCGGTAGATACTCCTTCGCGGAGGGTAGGGGTGATAGTATCATGGGCATCAGAATCAGTACGACGCCACATAGCATCCACATTCAAGTTCTCAGTAACCTGATAACCCAGACCTACGTTGTAGATAACATAGCTGTATGTATCATTGTCACTAAGTTTAAAAGCGTCTATGTTGGTGTCGTTGTCATAGGCAGCCCCGTCCTTATCTATAGGAGTAAAAACCTGATCTCCATTCTCATAGGTTTTTACAATCGACTCATTGGCCAAATCTCTGACACTGGATCTTACATCCATATCCCAGTCACCATATACATATTCAGCGCCTAAGCGCCCTACCAGACGCTCAGTGATGTTGAACTCGGTGGATACCGGAAATCTCCAGGTTTCCTGATCGATCTCGTAATCCGTCTCCCGTGTACCGGAAGCAGAACTGACTTTAGTAAAACTGTCACTGGTCGTCAGAGTATTGTCATCATAAACGACGGTTTCGTTGAAGGTATAGTTACCTTTATAATCGCCGTCTTCTCCGAAGTTGTTATAAACAACACCCAAGCCAAACTGCACTTTGGGGAAGGTCAAGCGCATTTCACCGCGAACATTAAATTCATCATTATTGATATCACCGTCCAGGTCCCAATTATCTACTGAATCAAGGCTGGCGGTCTGGGTTACACCATCTCCGGCTACTCTTCCGCTTTCGTCTACGTTTCTTACCGTGCTGCCCTCTAACTTATCGTCATAACTACCAATACGATAGGCTACATCAAGACCGAAAGCTATGGTCGGATTCAGCTCGAAGATATTCTCAGTGTAAACGCTGTACTTATCACCCTCGCGATTTCCCCAACCACAGAATGGGAAGAAGGCATCGCCGGAAGTGGTTTCGATATCCGTACCGCTATAGGTACTGTAAAGCTGGTTGTTAGGTAATGCGCCACCACCAATTATGCGGCGGAAAGGACCGGCATTGCCAACGGTAGTGTTAGCGGCACCATTATCGTTTGTTTCACGATCCCAGAAACCATTATTGCCATCAGAGATTTTCCAGGAAACACCCAGTAAACTATCCAATGGAGATGCATTATAGCGAGCTTCTACCGCGAACTTATGAGACTCGTATTCCCAATCTGAGTTTTCATTATAATTATCAAACTCCGAATAGGAATTACCAGGAGTGGTCTCCGCAGTAGTATCGGCCAACTCCAGGGCAGGAGCGCTGCGGTCGGCATCGCCTTCTATCGAACCATAGGTATAGCTTACACCCACGGAGATGGGAGTATTGGCGATGGGAAGACCATAGCCTAAGTACAAATTCCAGGCTTCGTCTTTATTGGTATCGAAATTACCGCCGCTACTAAGATCCATAGCATCCAGGCTGCCATTGTAGGGATCTAAATCAGTGTACTGGGTAGATGAGTATTCATCGCCTTCTAAGTTTCCTTCATTAAAACCATCGGCGCTTTCCCAGTCCCTGTTGTACCTATTGTCTACAGACAGCGGATTCAAATAGGCTTTGCCACAGTTCACACAATCTAAGGCCACCCCATTGCCCTCGCTTTTCCGATAGTCAAACAGGACGCCTACATTACCCAAGCCATTAGGAATAGGAATGATGCCGCCGATTTGGTAAGCATCCTGCCCAGCCTGGTTGGTAAGGTTGGTGAACAGCCGATAGCCGGTAAAACCCTCTACCAGTTTGTGGCCTTCAGCTAAGGTACTGTCCTGACCCGCCAGTTTGGCCGGCATCAGCATGTAGTCAAACTCGTTTTCGTAAAAAGTGAAGGTGTTTTCACTCTTGATCGACAGGCCTTCAAAGGCGTAAGCCGCTGACCCTATTAAGGCGATCCCGGTGACCGCTACCATTAGGGACTTTAAATATTTTCTCATTTGTTTACTCCTTGTTAAAAGCATTTACTCTACTTAACTTAAAATTACTCTTAAAAACAAATTTTATCAATTTCTATTTTCCCACTCATCACCTCCTCAGAACAGTAGGATTGTTTCTTGATAAGGCTTATAGGTCAACCAACTAATTACTACACGCCAATTACCTCCTTTAAAAGAGTTATAAATTACTGGCTCCCAAAATTATACTGACCCCCAATTTACTAGCCCCCAATTTATCTGGGAACCCTGAAGGAGAGAAACCGATTCCCATTTTTCAAGGCGCCCATCTGCCTTTAAACCCCTATCGGGGGATAGCCTAGAAGTGATAAATCAATTTATGGCTCAAGAACCATAAATCCTCTGCATTTATATCTTCAGCAGCTATGCCATCGTCAACAGAGTTAAAGCCGCCCGCCTCCACACCCCATACATCATTATCAGTAAACATGTAGGCCGCTTCAATCTCGTAAGTTAACTGGTCATAAACATTATAAGCTACATCCAAATCAACTTCAGTCCCGATAAAATCACCATTTCCAGCGCCAGTTGCTTTTGCCTGTTTTTCCAGCCAATAACCCTGGGTAGAAACCCCCACTTTCAAGACCTCGGTCGGAACCGCTTCTGCATAAAGTTTACCACTGACTAAATTAGACACCACATTGCCGGTAATATCCAATAAGTACAAGTTGTCCCAATTCACCACACAGGCATCTTCAGGATCGGTGGGTAAAATGGGCCTGAAGGCTTTACTATCCTCATCACCAATAACATTATTATTGTTACCGGTGGCATACAGACCGGCTATTCCCAGCTTAACCGGTTGCAGATTAGCCCCGACATCCAGATAGGCCAGCCAGCCGGCCGCATCTAAATCCTTTCCTGAATCACGGTCATAGTCAGCCCCGTAATGGTCAGCCTCAAAGGCCACCACAAACGGGTCTATTGCAATATCGGCCGTCATGCCAAGCCAATACGCATCATATTTATCATAGACCGTAGCATCGAATGAGTCATAGCCAACTTCCTCTAAGCCACTGCCCCGAGTCAGGCCATAGACTCCAAATACCCCCGCTGAACCGATATCCCGCAACATAGTGTTTACAAACAAACCATAATAATCCACATCGCCGCTATCTTTCAAGCCACCTTCCGCCGCTTTGAGGGTAAAAAGCCCTGTTTTTACCGGATCGATATCAGCGCTGATTAATAATGCCGCCGCAGTTTCATCAAACACAAAACCATGCCCCAACGTCAATTGCATCAAGCCCAATTTAACATTTAGCGGAACCGCCGGGACATCAGCATCAATATATAATTGCCTGGTTTCCAGGTTCACCGCATCCGTACCCAAGCTACCGCCATCCCGGTCATCTCTGCGGTTTTCGGCCGCATCATCCGTACCGCCCCAGGTTATGTCGCCAATTTCCAACTGATATACGCCTTTAAGATTATCACTGGCCATAAAATCTACCTGCAACCGCATTCTGGTATCCCATAAGCTGGCGGTTCGATCGTTAATTCCGGCGCCGTTATTATCCTTGTCTTGTCCTGTCTCATCGAACAGCTCGCCCCGAACCCTAAGCTCACCATCGAATTTAGTTTCTGTAGCCATTGCAGACATATTCATTAGATTAATCCCCATGAATGCAACAAATAGCGCCAAATAACTTTTTCTCACCCAAACCACTCTATCCCTCAAGGAAAAGCACTTACTAATTTCTTTTAAAAAGCAAATATCAAGCCTTAAATTCCGACCATGCTACTTGTTCCACGCTTAACACTGGCTTAGACTATCATCCCCCTAATCCACATTCAAGCTGTCCGGCATGCCTATATTTCAACTATTACCTCTCTAATGCCTGTCGTTTAGAACACACACCAACCAAGGCATTTAATTGACCATTTCTAACATAGCGAGATTTATTTGTCAAGGTTTTTTTGCTTTTTCAAGAAAAGATTTGCGGTTATTTTGAAAATACATAACAATTACAAGCTGATAACCTTAAATAACCACCCCTGCTTTTAGGCTGATACCTTGCCAATGCTAAAGCTAACTAGTTATAATTTATAAAGAATAATGACGCTTTGCTCCTGACTGAACAATTGCCCGGTATCTTTTTTAACCACCAGCGCCATAATTAAATCATTCCGTTTATCGTTATCCAGATCAGCAACTGCAAAGTCAGCTACATAGGCATCAAACTTCTTGGTTTGCCAGTTTTCCCCATAGCCGATGCCATCCCATTCCAAATTTACCACCCGACCCTGGGTATAGCTTGGAATATTCGGAAACAAATAACCGGCGGCCGGAATATTCTTGCATATTAAAATCTCGTTGGTGCCATTGCCGTCTATATCTTTAATAAATATTCTACCCCGTACTTTAACCCTGTTGGGCTTTTGTACCTGGGTGTTGACCGAAAACACATTGTGCGGGGTATGTTGGAAATAAAGCTTATATCCCCCGTAGTGTTCAGTGCTTTTCCATTGCAGCCTGGCATCCGGCGAATAAACCCTTAAGCGATCAAAGTCATCTATTTGTATAACCTCCGGTTGGCCGTCATTATCTACATCCCCGACGGCAAAGCCATAAATAGATACGCCGGGCGGTACTTTCAACTTTCGGTCACTGGTATATTCCCCGGATTTCCACTCCAGATAACTTATGTCCCCATAAAAGGCTTGAGAAACACCCATACGTTGGCCCACCAGCCGGCGACCACCCTGTAAATTCAATACCCGCAGGAAATATTTCAAACCATCCCCAATCTTTTTATATTTTCCATTATGGTATTCCAATACATAAGAGCGCAATTGTGTCTGGGTGAGGGTGGTGACAAAGATTTCGGCAGCGCCGTTACGGTTGATGTCGGCCACATCTATGCTTAAGTGATCGTATTTCGTCCTGGGTTCGCTCCACAACTTGACCAACCGGGACCCATTGAGATAGAAAACGGTTACTTGTTTCCCATCAGTAACTGCAATTTCATTCCGGTCATTTCCGGTTATATCTCCTACCGCCAGCGAGCGAATACTCATGTTCAACCTTTTGCTTCTAAAAACATCCCGGCCCCGGCTTAAATCAAGCTTTTCCCCTTTGGGTTCAGGCAGAAAAGGCAAAGCGGGCTTACTCCAGGCATATCCGGGAGTAACATCCTTCAACACCACACTGGTTTTGGAAATAGGGGCCCCGGTATAGGCCGAAATTAATTTAGCTTCAAGGATCAGCTTATTATCAATCTCCCTTAATTGAGTAGCTACTATCCCCCTGATGCCCAGCATTTGCCCCAATTTTTTGGCAATCGAATTGTCGGCCAATTGTTTATAATCGGTTATATGAAGCTTATCCAATACTGTAATCAACTCGCCCATCTGAACGATTTCAAAACGATTGGTTTCCTCCAGCTTATCAATCAAGCGGTAGGTAAGGCTTTCCTCATCTATACCTTTAGTGCTTAAGTTTATAACCTGAAACACGGCCAATTTTATTTTAGTAGCTGTAATCCGGGCTTTATCCCCTCGTTTAATAGTCGTTCCGGACGCGGCTGAAATTATTTTCCCTTCGGCATAATTTTCCTTTATACTGACTATCCTCAGACTGCCCAAAGGTTCTTCAAAACGTCCCAATGTCTTGCCGGTCACCGGATGAGTAAACTCTTCCCCCTCCCTGAACAGATGCAGCTCCATGCCCAGCCTGATTTTACCGGCGGGATCCTTTTCTAAAATGACCTTATCCTTATCCACCGAGATTACATATAACTCGAGTACCGGGAAACTTGAACGTACCTGGGACACAATTTCTTTTATGCCCTGCTCCGGTCCCTGGATGCCGGCCAATGTAAAGGAGGCCTCAGTTAATGCCAGGAGGCTGGTTATTACCAACAGTATAAAGAATTGCTCAATGGATTTCATATGATTGCGGATAAGCCAGAATTTGGGCAACAGCCCTTTGGGCGACAGCCCCTTGAAAACCTAAAACCTGCTGGAATAGTATTTCATATATTATATGTTGTTGTCAATATATGAGGTAGCGGCCCTTCGGCAAACACAGTTATATTATTCCCTGAAACGTTAATATTATGTATATGTTGTCAGCCGGAGGTATCCCTATTTCTTAAATGTGCTTGACATAAATTGGAAACAATTTGCATTTTAGTTCCAACCTGCTAAAATCTTCTCACACAATAAACCAAGCAGCAGCATCGCAATAAAATGGCTAAGCGCTTACTCCTGATAAACCCCTGGATTTACGATTTTACGGCTTACGACCTGTGGATTAAGCCATTAGGGCTACTCCAGCTTGCCGCTATCTTTAAGAAAAACGGCTATCAAATAAGCCTTATAGATTGTTTGGACCGATACCACCCGGAATTATTACGCCAAAGCCCCGCTAAAACCAGGAAATACGGTTGCGGTAAATACTTAAAACAAATAGTAGAAAAGCCAGCCCCGCTAAAAGACATTCCCAGGCTTTATGGCAGATATGGCCTGCCCCCGGATGTATTTTGCCGGGAATTGAGCCGGACTGCTCCCCCGGCGGCGGTACTCATAACCTCCGGCATGACTTATTGGTATCCGGGGGTATTTGAGGTCATCCGCCTGACACGAAGGCAATTCCCCAAAACGCCCATCATACTGGGGGGTACTTACGCCACTCTGTGTACCGCACATGCCCAAAAATATTCAGGGGCGGATTTAGTGATTCCGGGAGCCGACTTAGCTTGCATAATCCCGGCTATAACAAAAATTGCCGGCATGCCCTCAGCCGAAAGCGATCCCTGGATTCCCAGCACCTTAAATGAATTCCCCTATGCCGCTTATCATTTATTGAATAAAAACACATATATCTGTCTGCAAACCTCGCGCGGCTGCCCGTTTTCGTGTAATTATTGCGCTTCCAAGCTGTTATATCCGCATTTTGAACAGCAAAAACCGGAACGGGTTATTGCCGAAATCGACCACTATTATCATAAATTAGGTATCGAAAATTTCGCTTTTTACGATGATGCCCTGCTAACCAATGCAGAACATCACCTACACCCCATATTAGACGGCATAATTGAGCGTTTGATCAAAGTAAATTTTCACACCCCCAATGCACTGCATGCTAAACACATAACCAGCGAATTAGCGCAAAAACTATATAAAGCAGGCTTCAAAAACTTAAGGCTGGGGCTGGAAACCGCCAACCCGGAGCGACAGCAGAAATCGGGAGGGAAAATAACCAATGCCGAATTAGAAACTGCGGTCAACAATTTAAGCGCGGCTGGTTACAAACAAACCGATATAGGGGTATACATTTTAATAGTACTGCCGGCAGAACCACCTGGAGAGATACTGGAAACCATAGCCTTGGTGCTTGACTGCGGGGCAAAGCCGATTATGACCGAGTATTCCCCCATTCCGGGGACTAAACTCTGGCAAGAACACACAGCCTTATACAGCGCCGCCGCCGATGAACCCTTATTGCATAACAACTCATTATTGGGCTATTACCCCCAAAAAAGGCTGGATTTACTGGAACTTAAACAATTGGTAAAAACCTTAAATTTTAGCTTGCAACCGGGGGCTGATTTATTTAATAATAGTGAATTGCCCGGACAATTTACTCCGGACAATTTCGCTTCATCATGATGGGACAACCGGAATTCGAGGTTTAAAACCATAAGCCACAGAATTTCAGTCAATCAATATAAAACAGGAGGAAGTTATGGGGGCTGATATAGAAGCCATTACCGAAAAGGTAAAGCAACAAAGCACTTTTATCCAAAAGCTGTTATGTGAGATGGACAAGATAATGGTAGGCCAGCGCTATCTGATCGAGCGCTTGATAATCGGCCTGTTGGCCGACGGACATGTACTGGTGGAAGGAGTACCGGGGCTGGCTAAAACCACCGCCGTAAAGGCGCTGGCTTCGGCCATCAAGGCTAAGTTCCAGCGCATTCAATTCACTCCCGACCTGCTGCCGGCCGATCTGGTGGGTACTCAGATATATATCCCTAAAATTTCAGAATTTACGGTTAAAAAAGGCCCCATATTCGCCAATATAATCCTGGCGGATGAGATCAACCGGGCGCCGGCCAAGGTACAAAGCGCACTGCTTGAAGCCATGCAGGAAAAGCAGGTAACTATCGGCGAAGAAACCTTTCCGCTTAAGGAGCCCTTCCTGGTTATGGCCACCCAGAACCCCATTGAGCAGGAGGGCACCTATCCGTTACCGGAAGCCCAGGTCGACCGCTTCATGTTCAAGCTAAGAGTAACCTATCCCAATAAACAAGAAGAGCGCGAAATCATGACCCGCATAGCAGCCCGGCATAAAGTCGAGATATTACCGGTTATCGACCCCGCCGAAATTATTCAAACCCGGCAGGTGGTGGATCAGATATATTTAGATAGAAAAATTGAAGATTACATCGTGGATTTGGTATTTGCCACCCGCGAACCGCAAACCTATAAGCTGGATGGATTGGAACGCTTCATCGAATACGGCGCCTCTCCCAGGGCTACGATCTATATTAACCAGGCGGCAAAAGCCCAGGCATTCATCCAGGGCCGGGGCTATGTTACTCCCCACGACATCAAGACCGTCGGCCGGGATATTCTGCGCCACCGCTTAATCCTGACTTACGAGGCCGAGGCTGAGGATATCACCAGCGACGATGTTATCACCCGAATATTTGACAAGATTGATGTGCCTTAGCCGGCACAACTTGCTGCTTGCTAATTTAAAAAAGGAACCCGGTTCCCCCCATGATTTCAGCGGAATTATTTAAACAAATAAAAGCCATCCAGCTTCGCACCAGTTACCTGGTAAATGATATATTGGCCGGAGAGTATACCAGCGCCTTCAAGGGCCGGGGCATGGAATTTGAGGAGGTGCGCGAATACAGAATCGGGGATGATGTGCGCAACATAGACTGGAACGTCACCGCCCGCATGCATAATGTGCCGTATGTCAAGGAGTACCGCGAAGAGCGTGAGCTTACGGTGATGCTGCTGGTAGATGTCAGCTCCTCCGGACAATTCGGCTCGTACGACAAATTAAAGAGCGAAGTGGCCGCCGAAGTGGCCTCTATCCTGGCGTATGTGGCTATAAAGAGTAATGACAAGGTAGGTTTGATTGTCTTCTCAGACAAAATCGAGCAATATATCCCCCCTAAAAAGGGACGTGCCCATATATGGCGGGTAATCCGTTCAATCCTGACTTTTAAGCCGGAGGGAAGTGGAACCGACATATCCGCTCCGCTTGAGTTTTTAACCAAAGTGGCTCATCGCAAAACGGTTAGTTTTCTAATCTCGGATTTTATTGCCGATGATTTTAAAAAACCCTTACAGATGGCCAAGAAAAAGCACGATTTGATTGCAATTTCGGTAGTTGACCCGCGTGAGCTGGAATTACCCCGTATCGGGTTTATTGAGCTTGCCGATGCTGAAACCGGCGAGAGTATCTTAATTGATACTTTCGATGCTAATATTACTAAGGGTTTTAAGTTAATCAACAAAAAACAACTGGCTGAAAGAGAGCAATTCTTCCGCTCCTTAAATATAGATCATATCCTGATTCGCACCGACCGCTCTTATATAGATCCCATAGTACGCTTTTTTTTAAGGCGGGAGAAAAGGTTATAGTATAACCCTATAGCGTCATGAAAAATATAGTCAGCTTCATAATATCGTTATTTCTGGTTATAAGCCTTTCGGTCTGCAAGGGAGAAGCCCAAACAGCCGTCAAGATACAGCCGACACCTCCGGCAGCAGTAAAATCAGCCGTAGCCACTGCTGAAAAGCAGAAAGATATTATTGATATTAAGCCCTTAGAAAAGCTCAAAATAGACTACCTGTGGTGGGCGATGGTAATCGGCGGTGTGGTTATGCTGCTTTTGCTGATTATGGCAGGGGTTTTCTATTACCGAAAAAGAAAAAAGCCCAAACAGCCGATCATCGAATTACCCCCGCATGAAATAGCCCTGGCTGAACTGAATAAGTTAAAAACCATGAAATGCACTGATGTTGAAGAAATAAAAAAACTATATTTCGAGTTATCGGAAACCTTCAGACGCTACCTGGAAGGCCGCTATAATTTTCCGGCTACCGACTGGACTTCAGAGGAAATTACTAATTATATAAACCACAACCGGGAGTTAGATTTCAAGCTTAAGGAGCAATCAAAATCATTTCTATCCAATACGGATATAGTAAAATTTGCTGAATATATACCTGGTAAGACACAAATAAAGCAAGAGTTGGAACGCGCCATTTCGTTCGTGGAGGCTACTAAAGAGGTAATAGCGGAGGGAGCAGCACCAGATGCGCTTTGAAAATAGCTGGCTATTGCTACTGGGATTAGTTATTCCACTGATTATATATCATTACCTCAAGCGGGATCATGGCACTCGGCTGAAATTCCCGAGTATTAGTACCCTGAAGCGCCTGGAGACTTCGAAATCGGTTTACTTGCGGCATTCGCTGATCGTACTGCGCAGTTTATGTCTATTGTTTTTGGTGCTGGCTATGGCCCGGCCGCAGTCCGGCAAAAAGACCACTGAGATTGTTACCGAAGGCGTGGATATTATGCTGGTGCTGGATACTTCCGGCAGTATGCAGGCCCTGGATTTTAAAGTCGATGGTAAACGTATTAACCGGCTGGAAGTGGTAAAAAAGGTAGTGGCCGATTTTATAGCCGGCCGGAAAAATGATCGGCTGGGGATGGTGGTCTTCGCTGATCAGGCCTTTACCCAATGCCCGCTCACCCTGGATCATGGAGTAATGCTTGAGTTTCTTGATAAGGTACAAATCGGTATGGCCGGTGATGGTACCGCTATCGGATCAGCTATAGGCACTGCCGTTAAACGTTTAAAAGATATCAAGGCTAAATCCAAGCTTATCATTCTGCTCACTGACGGACGCAATAACAGCGGGCGCCTAAGCCCGGAAAAAGCGGCTGAAATCGCCCGTAAATACGGTATAAAAATTTATACTATCGGGGCAGGCACCAAAGGCCAGGCCCCCTTTTTAGTAAATACCTTTTTCGGCCCACAATATGTTTATCAACAGGTAGACCTGGATGAAGGCACTTTAAAGCAAATCGCCGATACCACCGATGGCCGGTATTTCAGTGCTACTGATACTGAAAGCCTGAAGAAAATTTACGCCCGGATTGATAAAATGGAAAAAAGTCAGGTCAAGGTTAAGGAATATATGGAATATAACGAGCTTTTCTGCTGGCCGCTGCTTTTGGCGCTGGGGTTTTTACTACTTGAAATAGTCCTGGCTAACACCCGATTCAGGAAAATTCCATGACCCGACCAGTCGGGTTTTATTAGATAGCCAGCCTGTATTTACTTGAAAGTTTTAAATTTATATACTAGATCAGGATAAAAAATGCAATTCGGTAATTTAAATTATTTATATTTATTATGGTTGATTCCGGTACTGGTGTTTTTCTATATCTATGCTTTTCGAGCTAAAGATAAAGCTATTTCTGCTTTTTGCAGCCTTAATTTAAGCAGCAAGCTAATGCCCGGGGTCAGCCGCCGCCGGCAGAAATTCAAGGCGGCCTTGCTGCTCCTGGCGGTATTATTCATTTTAATGGCGCTTACCCGCCCCAAATGGGGCTTTCAATGGGAAGAGGTTAAGCGTCGCGGGGTGGATATAATCATCGCCCTGGATGTCTCACAGAGTATGTTGGCTGAGGATATAAAACCTAATCGCTTAGAGCGCGCTAAAAGAGAGATAACCGATTTACTCCAAATAATGGAGGGCGACCGTATCGGTCTGGTAGCCTTCGCCGGCGCCAGCTTTGTGCAATGTCCGCTTACCTTGGATTATGGAGCGGTCAGCATCTTTCTGGATTATCTGAATACCGATTTAATTCCGCTGCCAGGTACAGCGCTGGCCCAGGCTATTCATACCTCTATCGGGGCCTTCAGCGACCGCGAGAAAAAGTACAAGGCGCTTATTTTGATAACCGACGGAGAAGACCACCAGGGAGATGTTATGGCGGCGGCGGAAGAAGCTAAAAACAAGGGCATAAAAATATTCGCTATCGGTATCGGCAGTAAGGGCGGCGCTCCCATTCCCCTGCCCGGCAAATCAGGCGGCTTTAAAAAGGATGCCCGGGGTGAGTTGATATTGACCAGACTGGATGAGGCTACCCTACAAAAAATAGCCCTTAAAACAGGCGGCAGTTACGTCCGTTCGGTTACCGGCAATCTGGATCTGGAGGAAATATACCAGCGGGGAATAAAGCAGCGGATGGAGCAGAAAGATCTGAAAAGCGCCCGCCGCAAACGCTGGGAAGAGCGTTTCCAGTGGTTTGCGTTTATAGCCTTTATTTTGATCGTGGTGGAGGCATTATTCAGTGAAAAGAAACGGATTACCCCAAATGCTTAAAAAGCTCGCCATCCTCTATTTTGTAATCGGGATCTTAAGCGCAAAAGCAGTATTTGCCGAAACGGTCAGAAGTAAGATAAAGCAGGGAACCGATTACTATAAACAGCAAAAATATGATAAAGCCTTAAAAGATTTTATCGAGGCCCAGATTGAAGACCCCGAAAATGCTCAAGTAAACTATAATATCGGGAATGCTTATTATAAAATGCGCAACTATGAACAGGCGGTTAAAAGTTATTTGAATACGACCGGCAGCGCAAAAGATGTTAAACTGGAGGAAAAATCATATTATAATTTGGGTAATAGCTTCTATCGGCAGGGAAAGCTTCAGCAAGCGGTAGCATATTATCAAAAGGCATTGGAACTTGACCCTGATGATGTGGATGCTAAGCGGAATTTAAAATTTGTAAAGCAAGAAATAGAGCAGCGCAAAAACCAGGAGAAGGAACGCAAACAAAAAGATCAATCACAAAAACAGCAGCAACAAAACCAAGCCGGACAAGCAAAACAAAGCCAACCGGATCAAAAAGAAAAAGCCAAACAGCAACCGCCGCCGCAACAAACTAAAAACGGGCAGCAAGGCCAAAAGGGAGAGGCGCAACAGCCCCAGGCA
This sequence comes from bacterium, assembly GCA_024277675.1. Classification (GTDB taxonomy): domain Bacteria; phylum SZUA-182; class SZUA-182; order SZUA-191; family JAJRXT01; genus JAJRUS01. The sequence continues at coordinate 29,990 of JAJRUS010000089.1, forward strand.
GCCGGGGATAAAGGCGAAGCTGCCCAGAAAAAGGAAAAAGAACAGCCTCAGCAAAAAAACGCCCAGGCCGTCCAACAAATGAGCGATGAAGAGGCCCAGCGCTGGTTGGATTCACTTACCGAGGACAAGCGCGAGTTTCTAAAACAACAGCTGAAAACCCAACCCGGCAAGAGCTACTCTTCCGGTAAAGACTGGTAACCGGCCGGGGGCCGGATTAATTATGTAACAACCGTTATGGCAAATGCGATTATATGATTTCCTATACAGCAAAAAAATGATTAAGCTATCGAACAACTTACTGGTATTACTCAGCATACTGGCGATCCCGGTAATAGTGCAGGCGGCGCAAGTCCGCCTTACGGCTTCGCTGGATAAGACTGAGGCTACCACTGAAGATACAATTATGTTGACTATAACGGTGGAAGGCACTCAATCCACTCCCCAGCCGGTGGTGCCGGCAGTAGCTGGGCTGAATATCCGATATTCCGGTAGTTCGTCTGAATTCAGCGTTGTAAATGGGGTCAGCAGCTCCAGCATTAAATATAATTACATTATATTCCCATTACGGGCAGGAAGCTTTACCCTTGCTCCGGCCTATATCGACTATGAAGGGCAAAAAATAAAAAGCCAACCCATTAAATTTAAAATTTTATCTGCCCAAAGCCAGCCGCAGCAAAACAAGGCCTTATTTTTAAAAGCCGAAGTTTCCAACACTACTCCTTATTATAATGAGCAAATATTATATACCCTCCAATTCGGCCGTATGGTGAATGTGGCCGGCGCCAACCTGGATGCCGCTTCATTTAAGGATTTCTGGACTGAAGAGCTAGGCGAACAAAAGCAATACCAGCGGGTTATCGGAGGGCACACCTACCTTATAACCGAGATAAAGAAGGCCTTATTCCCTGCCAAAACGGGAAAATTGGTCATTGAGCCGGCTACCATTAGTTGTGAGATTATCATGAAATCCAAACGCCGCCGGAGTCCATTCGGTGATCGCCTGTTTGATGATTTCTTCAGCAACTCATTTTTTACCCATCGCACAGAAACCCGAATTCTGCACTCTCAACCAATAGAGTTAGGGGTGAAACCCTTGCCCGAACAAGGCCGGCCCCCGAATTTTCATCCGCTGGTAGGGCAACTTAAAGTAAAAACCGGCAGTTCCAAGCATATCCTCCAGGTGGGAGATTCTACCACCTTAACCATAGATATAAGCGGCAATGTAAATATCCGGGATGCTCAATTAGTAGCTCCCCAGAACTTACAGGATTTTAAGGTTTATGATGATAAGCCAACTATCAACATCCTTAAGCGAGTGGATAAGGTTATCGGACAAAAGATTTTCAAAAAAGCGCTGGTACCCCAAAAAGCCGGCAGTCTTACCGTACCCAGCTTTGAGATTCCATATTTTGATCCCCAAACCGCCAGCTATAAAGTAGCCCACAGCCAGGCTGTTAATTTACAAGTATCCCCGGCAACCGAAGAAGAAACCCTCCACGAAACAATACTGCCCGGCGATGTGTCCCGCAAAGAAGCCATTAAAATCCTGGGGCGCGACATCCTGCCGATCTATACTGATGCGGCGGCATTAAAAGACAACCGGCCCCATCGCCGGGATTATTTTATATATATCGGTTTGTTTTTATTTCCGGGATTGATTTACCTTACGCTCCTTTCCCTCAGAATACGCCAGGAAAGACATGAAAAAGATATTAGCCTTTTAAGAAAGAAAAATGCCTACAAAAAAGCCATGTCAAATCTGGGATTAATCTCTACGGTCTTAAAAAAGGGGGATCATGCTGAATTTTATGCCGAAGTATCGAGAACCCTAAAGGAGTACCTGGGGGATAAACTTAACCTGCCCGGCGCCGCCCTTACCCCTCAAGAAGCCGCCGCCGGATTAAAAGCCGCCGGATTAGATGGGGATTTGATCGAACAGTTTAAAAAATTACTGGAGCAATGTGAATCCTGTCAATTCGGTTCTAAGTCCACCGAACAGACAGCATGTCAAACTATATACAAAAACACCCAGCAAACGCTTAAGCAACTGGAAAAGCTTTTGAGGCATAATCGATGAATATCGTTAAAAAATTTATTATTGCCGGTGCGCTATTCGCCTTTATCATATGCCGGCAATTGTCACCGGTATTGGCTGCGGATGCTCCTGGATTGGATACCAGTTCAATGTTCTATAAGGCTAATGAAAATTATAATGCGGGAAAATACCAAAAAGCGGCTGAATTATATGAGGCCGTGCTTAGTAAAAAGCAGAACGGTTATTTATATTATAATCTGGGCAATGCTTATTTTAAACTGAATAAACCGGGGTTGGCGCTACTTAACTATCGTCGGGCACAGAAGTTAATCCCTCGTTTTGAAGATCTGTTAAGCAACATAAAATACGCCCGCCAGGAAACCAAGGACAAAATTGAGAATAAGGGTTATTCTCAGATAATAAAGAGAATTTTCTTCTGGTATTACTTGTTTAACGAAAAAGAGCTGCTGCTTATTTTGCTGGTGGTTAATTTAATGTTCTTCCTGCTTGCCGGCACCTATATCTATTTAAAAACCGATTTTTTAAAATGGCTCCTAATTATGCTGGGCATCCTTTATTTCAGCTCAGGCGCAACCGTGTTAACCCGAATCTATCAGGAAAAAAATTGCCCGGAGGGAGTAGTCACCTCGGCGGAAGTAACCGCCAGATCCGGCTATGGAATAAACAATGTCATCCTGTTTAAACTCCACGAGGGAACCGAATTCATGATTAAAGATACAAAAGGGGATTGGTTGAAGATACAGTTGGCGGATGGCAAGAAAGGCTGGATTAAAAATTCGGGAGCGGACATAATCTAGGAGACTTGCCGGACTTTAGGGTTCATAGCCAGGGTTTGATGTAAAATCGGCTTAACTTATTTATAAAAGGCAAAGTTTTATGGAAACCGGGATACTTATATTGCTAATCTTTTCGTAACTTACGCAATAATCGCTCCTCAACTATTTCCGGGACGAAGCCCTTGATACACCCGCCGAAGCTGGCCACCTCTTTTACCACCTGAGAGCTGAGGTAAGCATGTTTGGCGCTGGGCGCCATAAACACCGTCTCTATTTCAGGACACAGTTTGCGGTTAATGAGCGCAATTTGCAGTTCATATTCAAAATCAGTTACCGCCCGCAAGCCCCGGATGATAGCATTTACCTGCCGGGATTTAGCCAGCTCGATCAACAACCCGTTAAAGGCTAACGCCTTCACTCCTGCCAGGTTCTTGCTGACCGACTCTATCATTTGCACCCGCTCATCCATTGAGAAAAGCGGTTTTTTTTGCGGATTATGGGCCACCACTACAATAAGCTCATCGAAGATGGACAGGCTCCGCTTTATCAAATCCAAATGCCCGTTGGTGAGTGGATCGAAAGTACCCGGATAAAGGGCTTTTTTCATAATTTACTCCTGAATTTGCTCATAGAAGGAAAGTGCTGTATGACCGTACTTATATTTTCGATATAGCTTTAGTTTCCCGACCTGGGATGAGGGACAATAACGGCAACCATGTTCCACAATGACTAAGGCCTGCGGTTTCAGTATAGCATATTCCGTTAACTCCCTCAAGGTGGTTTGAATTAACTCACCGGCATATGGGGGATCTGCAAAGATAATGTCAAAGTGGTCGCCGCCGGCCGCCAGCCTGGGCAAAGCCTTACTTACCGATGAGGCTATAAGTTTTATCCGTTCGGCAAATCCACAGCGGGATAAATTGGCATTAATAAGCCTTACAGCCTGGGGCTGCTGCTCAACCAGAGTGGCGGAAGTTGCGCCACGACTTATGGCCTCAATTCCCACCCCGCCTGTGCCGGCATATAAATCCAGAAAACCTGAGTCCGCTGTTTTATCCCCTAAAATATCAAACAGCGCCTCGCGTACCTTATCCGAAGTAGGCCGCATAGCTCCCCTTTTAGGGCTGAGCAAGCGCCGTCCCTTAGCTTGACCGCCGATAATACGCATTTATCCCCCGACAGGCTTCATTTAATAGCATAGGATTAAAACCGGCATCAATGGTTTGAGCTTTTTTACGGTACTCAGGAAATAACTTTAGCAAAACATTTTTCAAAACACAAGGCTGGCAGCATAAGTAATTAGCCAAAAAAATTGTTGCAAAAGCTGTTATTATTTAGTATATCTATAATACTTACAAAAAGGAGGGTACTATTATGAAGAGCAGGTATATACTATCAGTTTTAATGGGAATGTGGCTTCTGGCAGGCCTTATGCTGCCCTACACTGCAGCGGCTGAGGGCAATCCCAGGGTGGCTATCGACACCAGTTATGGCAAGATTGTAGCGGAGTTACTGCCTGATAAGGCCCCCATTTCAGTTAAGAATTTTTTGGCTTATGTGGCTGATGGTTCCTATAACGGCACAATTTTTCATCGAGTGATGAGCAACTTTATGATCCAAGGTGGCGGCTTCACCCCGGATATGAAAAGGAAGCCTACTAAAGCCCCTATAAAAAATGAAGCCAATAATGGTTTAAGCAATCTGTGGGGTACTTTGGCTATGGCTCGTACCAATATAGTAGACAGCGCCACTAATCAGTTTTTCATCAACGTAGTCGACAATAAATTTCTGGATTACAAAAACCCCGGTAATTATGGGTATGCAGTGTTTGGCAAGGTGGTTGAAGGGTTGGAGGTAGTAGATAAAATAAAGAATGTGCCTACTACCACCAAGGGCGCTTATCAGAATATACCGGTGGAACCGGTAGTAATTAACTCCATAACGCTTATAAAATAAGCCCCATAAAAGGGGCCTTACTCTAGGTGGGCGATTAGCTCAGGGGGAGAGCGCTGCCTTCACACGGCAGAAGTCGCTGGTTCGAAACCAGCATCGCCTACCATTTTTTTACAAGGACTTACAACTGGCTGACAAATGTATGCCGCAAGTCGTGAAATCTGAAATCTTTAATCCCAGCCATTTTTAGCGCTGAATTAAAAGACCTCTTAACCTCCCTATACTCCCTACCGTCCTTATCCACAAACACATAAGGGCTGTCAATTCTTCGCATAACTCCCTTCAAGCAGCTACCCCTTTTATGAGACAGCAATGTACCGCAGCTTACCAGAACTATAATTACCTGAAAAGTATTACTTATCTAAAAATCACAAAAAGAAGTTGACGCTTATGTCATCAGGTTATATACTTATATTATCGGGTTATATAATAGATTTTCGATCTTAGATTTTAAAGGTCAACTGCTTAACCTTTAAGAGGAACTGTTATGCGCAAAAAGACACGCAATAAATTATGTGTTTTAAGCTTATTTACTCTGGTAACCATTTTGGCTATGGGAGGCAAGGCTCTCGCCAGAATACCCGATAATGCAATCAGATCTGAACATATCAGAGATGGCGAAGTACGTACTCAGGATATAGATGAGGATGCAGTAACCAGCGGCAAGATTGCCGATGGCGAGGTGCAGAATGCCAACCTGGGGGCGGGGGCGGTTACTTCCGCTAAAATTGTCGCCGGGGCGGTAAATACTAACAATATCGCCGATGCGGCGGTTACTTCCGCTAAAATTGCCGCCGGGGCGGTAAATACTAACAATATCGCCGATGCGGCGGTTACTTCCGCTAAAATTGCCGCCGGGCAAGTGCAGAATTCGGATATAGCGGGTAATGCGGTAACCGGGGCCAAGCTGGCCAATACTACCTTAATTGATGCCGATTTTAATGCAGCGGCCAATATCAACCCCTCTAAGATTGCCCCCGGGGCCTTCGCCGGACTATATAGAAATGTAATCAACATATCGCTGGACGGTAACGGCGATTTCACCGATCCGATAGCCGCCCTGGCTTCCATTACCGATAATTCTATAAATACTCCTTATTTAGTAAAAATCATGCCGGGAACATATGACATTGGTGAAGCTACAGTGCAAATGAAACCCTATGTGGACATAGAGGGTAGCGGTGAAAAGGTTACCAGGATAACCGGAAATATAAACAGCGAAATATCCGGTGTAGTAAATGGGACAGACAATGCCGAGCTGAGACTGCTTACGGTAGAAAACACCAGTGGGAAAGATTTATCCCTTGCTATTTACAACGACACTGTCTCACCCAAGCTTACCAACATAGTTGTTATCGCCACCGGGGGAGATCTTGCTGTTTGTATTACCAATATTTCCGCTTCGCCAACGCTGACCAATATAACCGCCAACGCCGTTGCTTTTGAATGGGGTGAAAGTATTGGTGTGATGAACGCAGACAGCTCCGCTCTGACAATGAAAAATGTAACCGCCAACGCCTCCGGGGGGTTTTTTAATGTGGGTGTTCTTAATGTTTCCGTCTCAACAAACATGAATCAGGTGACTACCTCAGCCTCTGGAGGGATTGCGTTTAACTTTGGGGTTTACAACGACGAAGGCTCCTTAACAACCATGAGCAATATCACCGCTAATGCTTCCGGAGGAATTGGAAATTATGGCGTATACAACCAAGACTTTTCCTCGCCAACAATGACTAATTGTACCGCCGGCGCCTCCGGGGGAGACATAAATTATGGCGTATACAACGATGAATCTTCAGCCACCATGCTCAATGTGACCGCCGGCGCCTCCGGGGGAAGTAGCGCTAATTATGGTGTTTACAACAACGACTCCGGCACGGTAAAAATAGACCACTGCGTGTTAAGCGGTTCCACAAATACAATATATAACCCTTCGGGGGTTACCGCTTATGTGGGTGATACCCTGCTGGATGGGGGAGCGGTAGACAATAGCGGCACGCTTATCTGCGCCGGGGTATTTGATGAGGCCGGCACCTTTTATCAAAGTAATTGCCCGTAAATCATGGATTAATTATAAATTAAACCATTTAGTACAAGGAGATACTTCATGGGAAATAAGATAAAAACAGTGGGTTTAAGCTTGTTTGTCCTGGGGGCTAGCTTGGGAATATATAGCAACGCCCAGGCCAGGATACGCCGCAATGAGGTTCGGTCAGAGCATATTCAGGATGGCGAGGTAAAAAACCAGGATATAGGCTCAGGCGCAGTAACTACCGATAAGATTCAAAACGGTGCCGTGAGCAATGCCGATCTGGGTGCAGGCGCGGTAACCACCGACAAGATAGCCGACGGCACAGTAAAAACCTCAGACATAGGCAATAATGCGGTAACCAGCAGTAAAATCGCCAATGGCACCGTGACCTCATCGGATATAGCCGGAAGTGCGGTAACTACCAATGCAATTGACAAGGCGGCGGTAACCGGAGCCAAAATAGCTGATGCGGCGGTAACCGGAGCCAAAATAGCTAATGGCACTATAACCGATGCCGATATCAGCCCCAACGCCAACATCAATGGAGACAAAATCGCTCCCGGTACCTTCGCCGGATCGTACGTTAATATAGTCAACGTATCATTAGATGGTAATGGTGACTTTAGCAGTCCGCTGGCGGCTATGGCCTCCATTACCGATAACAGCATTAACTCTCCATACTTGGTGAAGATCATGCCCGGCACCTATGATATCGGGACAAATACTTTACAGATGAAGCAATATGTGGATATTGAGGGCTGCGGCGAGGATGTCACCATGATAACCGGGAATATAGGCTCAGGCGCTGCCAATCAGGGTGTGGTGCAAGGTGCTGATAATGCTGAATTAAGACAGCTTACAGTAGAAAATACAGGCGGCCAGCCATTTTCAATCGCCATACATAACGGCAATGTCTCCCCCTCTATACTCAATGTAACCGCCATGGCTTCCGGAGGAATTAACAATCGCGCCATCAATAATTATGGCGGATACCCCAGCATGACTAATGTCAGCGCCAACGCCGCCGGGGGAACTAACGGCAACTATGCTATTTATAATTACAATGGATCCAATGCAACTATGAACCAGGTAACCGTCAGCGCCGCCGGGGGAACTGATAGTTATGGTGTTTACAACGATTCTTCCTCACCCACAATGACCAATATAACCGTCAGCGCCGCCGGGGGAACTGATAGTTATGGTGTTTACAACAATTCTTCCTCGCCCACAATGACCAATGTAACCATCAGCGCCGCCGGGGGAACTAATAGTTATGGTGTTTACAACGATTCTTCCTCGCCTACAATGACTAACGTAACCGTCAGCGCCGCTGGCGCTGTTCAAAATGAAGGTGTTCACAACTCCGCCTCCTCCCCGATAATGACTAATGTGACCGCCACTGCCTCCGGAGGGAGTACTAATCGTGGTGTTGCCAACAGCGGCTTATCCGGTACGGTAAAGATTGACCATTGTACAATAAGCGGCTCAGAACATACAATAGTCAATAGTACAGGGGTTACCACCTACGTAACCGGCAGCAAGCTTGACGGCGGAACGGTATCCAACAGCGGTACGCTTATTTGTGCTTCGATAACCGATGAGGATTATACCTTTTATCCAGGCAGTTGCCCATAAAACCTATTTGATTCAATTTAAATTGGTCATTTAATATAAGGAGCTATTTCATGGGAAATAAAACCAGACTGGGGGTTTTAAGTTTATTTATCGCCGCGGTTACTTTAGGTGTATATGGCAATGCAGATGCCAGGATACGCCGTGATGAGGTTCGAACGGAGCATATCCGTGACGGTGAGGTAAGAAACCAGGATATAGGCAATAATGCAGTAACCACCGATAAGATTGCCGACGGGGGGGTACAGAATGCTGATATAGGCCATAATGCGGTAACCACCGATAAGTTTGCTCCCGGTGCGGTAGATAACGCCGACCTGGGCGCAAATTCAGTAACTACCGATAAAATTGCTCCCAATGCGGTAAATAATCAGAATATAGCCAATAGCACGATAAATAGCGGCGATATAGCCGATGGTGCGGTAACCACTCCCAAGATAGCCGGTGGGGCGGTAACCGGGGCCAAGGTAGCCGATGGAGCCATAATGGATGCCCATATAAGCAGCAACGCCAATATCAGTCCCAGTAAATTCGCCCCCGGCACCTTCAGCAGCCTCTACGATCAGGTAATAAACGTATCCACCGACGGCAACGGCAATTTCACCGATCCGATAGCCGCCCTGGCCTCCATTACCGATAACTCCGTCAACACCACTTATCTGCTGAAGATCATGCCTGGCGTATATAACATCGGCGCAAATTCGCTGCAAATGAAGCCCTATGTGGATATAGAGGGTTGCGGGGAATATACCACCAAAATAACCGGAAATATGGATAGTCCTATCTCAGGTACAGTAAACGGCGCTGACAATGCTGAGTTACGGTTACTGACAGTAGAAAATACCGGTGGGGGAGTCAATGCAACAGCCATAAGCAATAGTAGCGCTTCGCCCAAGATAACTCAGGTTACCGCCATTGCCTCCGGGGGAGCTAATACTGCTATAGGCATTTATAACATAGGCAATTCATTAGTGGTATTGACCAATGTAACTGCCAGGGCTTCTGGAGCAGTTATTACCCGCAGCATTTGCAATAGTAGTGGTGCTGCGATAATGAACAATGTGAATGCCAGCGCCTCCGGCAGCGGCGGCAACTATGGTGTTTATAATACCGGTTTAGATGCATCTCCTACCATTATAAATAATGTAACCGCCACCGCTTCCGGAGGAAATTCTACCTTTGCTATTTACAATGATAACGCTTCTCCCACCATTACCAATGTCACCGCCACTGCTTCCGGTGGAAGCAGCGTCAATTATGGAGTTTTTAACAATAGTTCATCCCCGGTGATGACTGATGTTATCGCCAGCGCCTCCGGGGGAGACTTTGCTTATGGTGTTTATAATCAAGGCTCATACACCAGCATGACCAATGTCACCACCAGCGCATCAGGGGGAAGTACCGCCAGTTATGGCGTCAAAAATCAGATATCCGGTACGGTAACTATTGATCGCAGTGTGATAAGCGGCACCACCAATACAGTATGGAATGACGGGGCCAACACCAAGGTAGCCCACACCAGGCTGGATGGCGGCAATTCACTCAATAGCAGCGGTACGCTTACCTGCGCCGGCATATATGATGAAACTTATACCTTTTTTACTAACAGCTGCCCTTAAACCCTGAATAAGCCGGATGATACCACCAGGCGCCCCTAAGCTTTGGCCTAAAAATTATAAACAAGCCGTAGAACTACAACATGAGCTCAGCCGGTCGATAATACTGGATACTCCATTAGCTGAACCCCGGCTGATAGCCGGCGCTGATATATCCTATTCCAAGTCATCCGATAAGCATTATGCCGGGGTGATTGTATTTGGCTACCCCAAACTTGAGATAATCGAGCGCCAGGCGGCGGTACTTACGGTCAGTTTTCCTTATATACCGGGCCTGTTAAGCTTTCGGGAAGGGCCTACTCTTTTAGAAGCAATCGCTAAGTTACAACATAAACCGGATGTATACATCTTTGACGGGCAGGGGATTGCCCATCCGCGACGCCTGGGATTAGCCTCACACCTGGGCATTTTACTTGACACTCCCAGTATCGGCTGCGCCAAAAAGAAATTATGCGGGGAATATACCCCACCCCCGGATGAGGCTGGGGAATATAGTAAGCTGACTCATACTGGAGAACTAATCGGCGCCGTGCTGCGTACCCGGAATAAGGTGAAACCGGTATTCATCTCCCCCGGCCACCGCATCGGCTTAGCCGATTCCATAAAACTTATAAAAAACTGCTGCCGCGGCTACCGCCTGCCGGAGCCAACCCGCCTGGCCCACCTATACGTCAACCAACTGCGTCGGCAACCAGTGGTTTGAGCAATTGCTCAAGCTGGGGGCATATTTCGGTTTCTGCCACTGACTTAAGCGTAAACAACAGCTCATTTTCCGGAATAAGCCTGACCCTGGAATGCCGACCCTGTGCCAGACTTATTACCTTATCCACCGAAAGCGGGGTCGCTGACCTGAAACTTAACCTGACCTGGCTTCCCTGCCGCCGGATTTTGGTGATATACAAGCTTTGAGCATACAACCTCAAGCCCATAACCTGCAGCAATAGTTCCACTGATTGGGGCAAGCGCCCATAGCGATCCAGCATCTCCCGGCGATATGATTCCAACTGTGGCTGCTCGGTAGCGGCTGCCAGTTTTTGATACATGTTCAGTCGCTGATTTATATCCGGCAGGTAGGCTTCAGGAATACGGGTATTTAACCCCAACTCTATCTGAGTTTCTATCTTCTACGGCCGGGGTTGTCCTTTAAGCTCATTCACCGCTTCCTCCATCAACTGACAATAAAGATCAAAACCAACACTGGCTATATGACCATGCTGCTGGGAACCCAGGATATTTCCGGCGCCCCTGATCTCCAGATCATGCGCCGCCAGTCTGAATCCGGCGCCCAGTTGGGACAGCTCCTTTATGGCTTGCAAGCGCTTATGTGCCATATCACTTAGGGGTTTGCCCGGAGGGATCAATAGATAGGCGTAAGCCCGGTGAGCCGAGCGCCCCACCCGGCCCCGTAATTGATACAACTGGGCCAGGCCAAAATGATCGGCACGGTCAATAATAATGGTATTGGCGGTGGAAATATCCAACCCCGATTCAATGATGGTAGTACATACCAACACATCATACTCATGCTGCATGAAACGCAACATCACCTCCTCCAGAACCTTCTCCCGCATCTGTCCATGGGCCACCGCAAAGCGGGCTTCAGGCACCAGGCGGCGCAAAAATTCTGCCTTACGCTCAATGCTCTCCACCCAGTTATGCACAAAAAAGACCTGTCCCCCGCGGGCCGTCTCTCTTAAAATCGCCTCCCGAATTACCTGTTCATCAAAGGCAAGTACCTCGGTATGTATATCCAGCCTGTCTTCGGGCGGGGTATCGATGATACTCATATCGCGCGTGCTCAAAAGCGCCATGTGCAGCGTACGCGGGATAGGCGTAGCGGTTAAGGTTATTACATCCACCTTTTTTCTCAAGCTTTTGAGTTTCTCTTTATGCGAAACGCCAAAACGCTGTTCCTCGTCAATAACCACCAGTCCTAACTCATTAAAAGCTATATCTTGCTGCAGCAAGCGGTGGGTACCGATCACAATATCCACCGAACCCTGCCGTAACCCGGCCACCACCGCCGCCCGTTCCTTTGGACTCCTGAAGCGACTGAGCATCGCTACCCTTATCGGGAAGGCTGCCAGTCGATGCGAAAAGGTCTGATAATGTTGCTGGGCCAACACCGTGGTAGGCACCAGCACCGCCACCTGTTTGCCATCGATAACCGCCTTAAATGCCGCCCTCAGCGCCACCTCGGTCTTACCATAACCCACATCTCCGCAGATCAGGCGATCCATGGGGCGTTGGGCCTCCATATCTCGTTTTACCTCCTCAATAGCCCGCAGTTGATCAGGGGTCTCCTCATATTCAAAACCCGCCTCGAACTCCCGCTGCCAGTTATTATCAGCCGCGAATGCATACCCTTCGACTACCTGTCGTGAGGCGTAAAGCTTGAGTAACTCCTGCGCCATTTCCATGATAGAGGCTTTGACCCGCTGCTTCAACTTACCCCAATTCCGGCTGCCTAATTTATTAAGCTGAAGCTGGTCACCCCCGCCACCCATATACTTCTGCACCAAATGCAGCCGCTCCAGGGGCACATATACCTTATCCCCATCAGCATACTCTAAGAGCATAAAGTCTCTGGTGCGATGATCCACCTCTAATTTGCTCAATCCCCGATATAAGCCGACACCATGATCTACATGTATCACATAATCGTCTACCCCAAGATCACTCAAGCTGGATAGGAAGCGACTGCTTTTATAATGCTGCCGGGGTTTTGCCTTTTTGGGCTCGCCAAATATCTCAGCTTCTGTAATCAGCCTGAGCTTTAAGCCCGGCAGATAAAAGCCGGCGCTTAATTTACCCACCCAGATTAAAGGGGTGGCTGAAGGTTGAGAAACTTGCTGCTTGGTTGAATCGGGATCGACTATCCGGGCAGCAACTTCGTATTCGCCCAGTATTTCCTGTAACCGCTCGGCCTGACCCAAATTATGGCACACCAGCCAAATATGCCCGGCCTGCTGCTGCCAGTTTCTAATCTCATCGGCCAATAGCGCCAGGTAACCTTGTTCACCCCGTTTACCCTGTAATGTAATTCTCAGGGCGGCGGTGGATTCGGCCTGCATTTCCAACTTAGTGATGTGGGAAGCCCTGGATTTCAGCTTCAGGGAATCCAGTTGAATGATTTTATGCTGCCGGAATTTTTGTTGTAACTGCTTAAAAGACAGGTAATTGCTTTCCGGGGGCGGATACAATTCAGTAGCGGATTGTTCATATTTGGCGGCTATCTGGGTTTCCCATTCGCCGGCCCGTTGTTTGAGATAAGTATATTCATCCAACACCAGCAGTGTATCCCGGGCAAGATAATCAAACAGGCTGTCCGGTTCGGGATAGAGATAACCCAAATAATTCTCCAGGCCGGAAAATGGTTTGGACAATGACAACTGCTGTAACAAGGCTTGATATTCCCTGGAGGGGGCCGCCTTTGAGGTTTCAAGCTGTTTTTTCAGCCGGGAAATGGTATCCGCAGTAAGTAAGGCCTCCCGGCTGGGCAGGATAAACGCCTCTGCTATAAATTCCAATGAGCGCTGGGTCTCATAATCAAAATAACGTATAGATTCTATCTCGTCTCCGAAGAACTCAACCCGCACCGGATATTTATTTGCCGGACCAAAAAAATCCAGGATACCCCCCCTGAAACTATACTCCCCGCGGCCCTCCACCATATCCACTAACACATAACCGCCTTCAATCAAGCTGCGCATTAACTGATCCCGGCTGATAGTCTCCCCAACGCCGACTAAATCAGTAATCTGATCTAAAGCGGCCTTAGGTATCAACCGCTGCATCACCGCAGCTATAGTAGTTACCACGATTAGCTTCTCACCATATAACAGCCGATGCAGGGTGTTAATCCGTTGAGCCACAATCTCAGCCGCGGGTGATATGGCTTCATATGGCAGAATTTCCCAGGCCGGAAAAAGAGAAACCGCTGAAGGCTCCGATGACTTTTTCCCCGGCAACCTACAACAGAAAAATTCTAAATCGTAAGCCAAGGCCTCGGCCTCAGGCGTGCTGGAACAAATCACCAATAAAGACCCAGCCAACTGAGACTGCAGGGCCGCCAGCACAAAGGCCCTGGCTGACCCCCATAAACCGCTCAAGCTGATCCTTTCCTCTCCCAGCGCAAACTTCTCCATCAATGGCGATAAAAATTCTTCAATACCCTCCCCTATAAACATCGAGGCAAATTCCGTCACATCTGGTTTATTGTGTTTCTGCATAACTTTATGATAGCTCAAGTCAATTGAGGGAAACCTCTGAGTCGTGGACAGTTTTACCTAACTTATTGTAAATATAAGCCTGATGTTTCGGCTTGAGGACAAGCCGAAACATCACAAAAGTACCCACGACTCAGGAGAAACCTCAATTGACTTGAGGGAATTTTGGTATAGAGTAGTTTATGAGGATATTATACCAGGTTGCGTTCATACATATAATTTGCGGGAAAATATTATGGCTGTTGTAATATTCTTTTTTCAAAATCCTTTTTCAGATTTCTACTGCCCGACTTTTTAACCGGATTCTTTTTTGCATACATCCGGTTCAGAGAAATCCGCCGAACAATAAAGTTCAGCTCCCGTGCACCCCTTTTAACAGAAAGCTCCACCCGGGTATTAACTTCCCCTTTAAGCATAGTCCGGCATCTATCAAACTCCTTAACCTCTTTTTTATCCACCTTGACAATTAAATCATTTATCCTTAAGCCGGCTTCCTTGGCAGGTGATTTAGGCGAGAAGTCCTTTATCTTCAAATCGCGGCCCATTACCACCCCAATCCCTCCCATGTGTTCAGCATAGGGAATCTTTACGGTCAGTTGCCTGACAATTGGATCTATGATCTCAGTTGCAATGTTTTGGGAACGCACCATTTTTGAAACGGAGACGTCCCACACAGCTTTGTGAGTATCCATTTCATAAATATCTAAATTTACAGCCAGGCTGATATAATAGTTTTTTTCAAGTGTAGTTTCACATTGGACTACTACTTTTAGGTCTGAATATTCATCGGGTGGCCGGTATATATAACCTTTTTTGACTAATCTGTTTTTGATGGTTTCTTTCACCAATTTTTCAAAAGTAGATGCCGCTTGTTTTTTTTCCTTACTGGTTACCAGGGTGAAGCTTTCATAATTGCGGCGGGTAGCCCTATGGCTACAGCCCCATGTTTCAATTAACAGGACCAGGCACAACGGCCTCAGGATATATTGTAAACGCATATCAAGCATTTTTTATAGGCAACGTAAAGAAGAAGGTGGCTCCTTTTCCTTCCTCTGATTCAACCCATACCCGGCCTCGGTGGTGTTCAACAATTTCCTTTACAATAGCCAACCCCAGACCTGTCCCGGTATTACTCTTGACTGCCGGTGAATACAGTTGATAAAATTTATCAAAAATATGTTTGTGAAATTCAGGATTAATCCCCGGCCCGGTATCTTTAATTGATATCTTAACGTGTTTATGAGGTTTTTCCGGAGATGGGGGCTGAAGCCGTTCGGACATTCTGGTGCCGGCTACAGTTTTTGCCTGAATACTGATACTTCCCCCACTGGGAGTATATCGAATAGCATTAACTAATAAATTTGACAGAACTTGACTGATGCGGTGCTTATCACCGATTACTTTCGGTATATCCGCAAAATCCTCTGAGTTTAACACAATCCCCTTCTTTTCCGCTTCCCAATGATATATGGAAACAAAATGCTCAATAAGCCCGGACAGTTCCACCGATTGATGCTTATAACGCATCCGGCCGGTTTCTATCTTTTCGATATCCAGAAAATTGTCAATCAGATTAATTAATCTTAGACTTTCCTGTTCAATTTTATGCAAAAATTCCTCATTTTCAAGCGGACTGTTCTCGTATTTCAGCAGTAACTCGATAAACATCCGAATGGAATTTAAAGGGTTTCTAAGATCATGGGCTACGATATTCACCAGCTCGGATTTCCGCTGATCAATCTCCATCAGCCTTTGGTTGGCCTTGCGTAACTCGCTGCCCATAAGCTCCAATTGCTTATTTCTCATGCGCAGTTGGTGCTCCATTTTCTTCATCTGGGTAATATATATAATAATACCGTCAATAGTGATCAAATCACCATTATTGTCATAAATGGCCGCTGAACGGTTGACTACATTGATTACACTCTTTTTGTCCCGGCGTAGCATACGGTATTCATATTCCGCCTCTTTTTTATTCTCTCTCTGCTGCTTGAAATTACTTAATACCTTTTCCCGGTCTTGAGGGTGTATGTACTCTAACCAGACTTGGAAATCCTGATGATAAAACTCTGTCGGCTTAGCTCCCAACAGCTTTTCAATGGCATGGCTTACAAAGGTAAATCCATGTTCAGGTGAGTAACTATAAATTATTTCCGGTATACGATAGGAAAGGCTTTGCTGTTTTAGTTGAAAGTCGGTTATTTCTGCGAGGAATACTTGAATATAGAATTCGCCGATCCTGGCTACTTGCTGGTCGATTGTTTGGCAGATAACACTGATAAGCCGGTCTACTTGAGCCTGTTTTTTAAAAAAGCTTTCTTTCCGGGAGATAAGCTTATCAATTATTATGTCCCGAAAAACGAAATATCCTTTTATAATATGCTGATAAGAAACGCCGGCTACTTGTTCATTTTTGACCGCTTGCTTAATTCCCTGCAACACCCGCTTATCCTGTGGGTCAAAAATACTTTTTATTATCCCGGGATAATAAAATTCACTCAGCTCTTTCCAATAGGTTTGTGGTTCGGCTGATCCTGCTTCAACATCAGCTTGGCGCATCTTATCCAACCAACATGCCAAAATTTCTTGTTCGTGTTGTCGTAAGAAGTCAGCTAAATTGGTTAAAACATCTTTTTTAAGCGATTCCATAGAGTAATTTCCGCTCAAGCCGGCTCATGGATCAAAAACGATAACATAATAAATCAACGGAGTATTCCGTCTGGGGTTTTTGCTCCTCATCCTGTTCTACCTTCGTTTGCAAAGTAGGCATTTGCAGTTTCACTTGCGCATCTTCCATATCCAGCATAGCCTTAGATTCAGTAACTAACGGTTTCCCTTCATAAATAACCCCAAACACCAAACCGGCAACCGCTCCGATGGCAGCCCCTGAACCTACATTTTCCCGCCAATCAGGGTTATCCTGGGGAGCTGAAATAGCAACCCCCACTAATGCGCCGGCAGCTAAGCCGTAGAAGGTATCTAAAAATATAGATCTCACCGGGTTTTCATCTTGAGCCACAGCTATATCCGGTGTAATACTCCCGCATATTAATAAACCGACAACTAACATGCCCACCATATAAATCGACCTCTTCATAATCATACACCACTCCCTCCCGATATTTTAAATTCTTAACAGTAACGGTTTATCTATTAAAAAAATATAGAACTTTTTTATCAATTTGTCAAGAAAACAACGTTCCTCTCGGCAATAAACCAATTTATACCAAGTGGCATTTATACATATAATATGCGCAACTTGGTATAAGGGGCTAAGCAACTGATTTACTCAAATGCTCAAAAACATCTTTCCTATTATCTGCTTATAGTTTTTAGGTATTTGTTGATAACGCACAGATTCATCAGCCACCTGCCTGGGACTTAGTTTTAGCTTTATGGCTTTCTTTTGCCGGGGCTTTTTTTTGTCTAAGGGAATCTTCATTGTCAACTCATTTAATTCATCCTGTTCTTCAAGGTTAATCGACAATTCAGTAAAACTTCCCGTTGTCAGTGGATCCCGGGCTTCATATGAAACAGGTTTTTCAGTAACCGCTGTTTCATGGCTGGGAACCGGCTTACGTTTCGGAAGCCGAGACAGCTCATCGGGAGTCAGAGCCGAACGATCCACCCCTAAATCCTGCGGCTGGGATAAGACGCCCTCCCGGCGGCTGGCTTTATAAGAAGCTAACCGGGTCGTCCGGCTGCCGGCAGAAGCGAATTGATCTATCAGTTGCTTCTGGTTTTCTATTCTCTTAATAATTCGCGCCAGGGTTTCCTGTTTATATAGATCCTCTTCCATAATATAAGCATTTTTTATGGTTTCCGACTCGGGAGTCATACTTGCTTCTCTGGTTACCTCCCTATCGGTGAGGTTGCTCCGGTCAAAACGCGACCTAATCGTTGCTCCACTGGCCCCTTCTTTAAGAGAGCCTCTTCCTTTGTCGGCAACTCCGCGTCTTTTTAAGGTCAATTGCCGATTAAACTGCTGCTCTAATTCTCGTTGCTGCCCTTTAAGTTGACGAATAGTCCGGTCTAATCGATTAAGCGCCTGTCGGCGTTTAGTTTCAGTTGTACTCTGTTTGCGAGTCAGGTTATTTCGAGATAGGTTCATATCATTTTTTCTCAACCCGGCATCACGGGTTTGGGGGGCGGTGTTTTCTGTTTTATAAGTTTTTTTACCGGCGTTTAGTTCACGTTTATAATCCAGCTTCGGGATTTTTTCCAGCAGCTCTATCCCCAACTCATTTAAACGAAAGGCCACCCCCGGCATTTTGTTGGATTCAGCGGTTGATAGCTTACCTTTAGCATCAACCATACCCTTATAATCAGCCAATTCGCTATTATTTAAGTCCAGTTTCCTCAGTTGCCCATAGAGCTTAGTCAACTTTGCTGTTAATTCAAGATTAGCCTCTGTTTTTTCCGGTTGTCCCTGGGCAAGCTGTTTGTTATAAGCAGAAAACCTGTCTTCTAATTTCTTAAGCACTTCCGCTAACTCATTGCCGGTTTTCTTGAAATCGTTCATGCGCCCGGCAGCCGCTGGTGATTGACTGATCTGTTTTAAATTGTCGCCGAGTTCAGTCAGTTTAGCCGCTTCCCTGGTAAAGGAATCCGCCCTGGTTTGCGAATTTGAAGGGCGGCTGGGATTAACAGCTAAATCTTCCAATCTATCCGCTAACTTAGCCGTCTTATCGGCCAGTTCGCTTGCTTCACTCGGTTTTTCATCCTCAATTAAGCGCCGGTTCATTTGCTGCAAGGCGGCTATGTTATTTAACATAACTTCTTGATCGATTTGATTTTTTATATCATTTCCCGAAACATCATTTTTCATGCTACCCCTGCCGGCATCATTTTTTCCAGCCATATTATCAGCTAAGCGACTCATTTCCCCGGCGATTGACTTAAAAGAGCTTTTAGCCTGTTTGGACAGCTTCAGCTTTGCTACATCTAACGCCGACATTTTATTTGCCATTTGCATAAGCTCTAATCCCATTTCAGTTGGATTTTGACTACCGGGGTTACTCCGCATACGCTCAATCAATTGTCGCAATTGATCTCCATTTTCAAGAATGGCCGGCTTTAAATATTCGCCGGCTTGAGTTTCACTGTTTAGTTCAGTCAGTTTGTATTGATCGTCCACCGGCTGGCTTTGTTGCTGTAATTGTCGAGAAATATCCATCAATTTCCAGGCCGCATCAATGTTTTCAGTAGTCTCATCTACACTATCCTCTTGTTGTGCCGCAGAAAACATCCGCCGGCTCAGATTTCCCAATTCTCTGCCCAGCTGTTGCATCCGCTCCAATTTTCGATCAGCAGAGGCTGGCTGTCGGCTCTCATTTATCCTGTCTAATTCTCTATTTACACTATCGAGACGATCCATCGCCGCCGTTAATTGAGATTCCTCCCCTGGAGCAGCCCGGTTCCTGAACAAATTCAACTGCCCATATACTCCCCGTAACTCAGTTTGAAGCTGCCTCAAATCCTCCGGCCCATTACTGCGCTGAATCCTCTGACTGAGCGCTTCCAACTCCAGCGCTGGTTGTGTAATCCCGGGCTTTTCCTTTTGATTTGTATCCTGCCGTTGTAATTCTGCTCCACCCGTCGCAGAATCACCCGGCTGGAGGCCCGCATTTAAATTCCGGGAAAGCTTAATAAGCTGCCTCCCCAGACTCTCTATTTGCTGAATATTATCATCTCTTCCCTTATTCCCGCTTAAATGTGCCAATCTGTTTTGTATATCTTTTAAATCTTCTTTAATCCTTGAAGCTGTTTGCTTAACCGGGGTTCGACCGAAACTGTGATCTCCACGGTAAGCGGAGGCAGAATCCGGTTCAGCGGTTGGCTGAGAAGCTGAATCAGGATTGCGCTTGCCTGCTGCTGCCTGCTGCAACATTAAGTCTTCATCTGCAGCAGCTTGAATCATTTCAGCCTGCTGTTGCCGGAGCTGTAAAGCAAGCTGTTCCATCCGGGCGGCTGGTTGCTCCAGGTTTTGATTGGATGTTTGGTAATTATCCCGGTTGGCTTGCAGGTTTTTCAACTTATCCGCCATTTGGAAGATAGCATCTGAATACCGGTTGAGGTTATCTTTACCGGGGTTGTTTCGTAAATCTTGTGCCAGTTTTTGGAGATGCTGACCCTGCTTAGTTACCGCTGAAGGAACTTGCCCCGATTCATCCCGCTGATTGACGGCAGCGGTGGCTTTATAACCGGTTAATCTCTCCAATTGGTTGAAAGCTGATAACATATCAGAGGAAATACTTTCAGCCAACCTGGGATTTAACCCTGCTTGTATACGCTTGCTTAATTGTAACAACTGCTCGGAATTTTGTTTTAACTGTTCAGAAAGCGTTTGCGCCGCTCGTCGACTCTCAGGAATATTATCCGCTAACTGCCGGCTTAAGTTCCCCGTCTGCTGCGCCAACCCCGCCAGCCGCTCGCCGATGCGCTCCATATTCTGCGGGTCGCCCTCATTCCTCAGCTGCCCCGCCAACTGCTGTAACTGCCGGCCGTTCTCTACCAACTGCTGTTGCTGTAACGCTAAATCCTGACTACCAGGCAGCCCGCCCAAAGCCGCTCTACTGCCATCAGGAATTTTATCCGCTAACTGCCGGCTTAAGTTCCCCGTCTGCTGCGCCAACCCCGCCAG
>JAJRUS010000090.1 GCA_024277675.1 bacterium
CTGGGTTGTGTGTGTTAGTTACATGCATATTATATCAGGCATATCGTGTTATTACAACTATATATTAACGACTTTTTGCATAATGTCCCCTTATTGGCGACACCCCCATAGTGCCTTGCTCGCCGTCATAAACCACTTTTTCGATAAGTAGATTGAGGATGCGGGCTTGTTCATTGGGGTACAGCACATCCCAGATAGGCTCAAATAAGCTCAGCACCTTTTTGATATCGGCCTTTTTGATTGTGGCGTTGGCCAGCAGTATTTTGCGGCGGTTGATTTCCAACAGCCGTTTTTCGCATAATTTGAGCCGCTCATCCAATGGGGATGCCTGACTATCAGCGCCGTTTGAGCTAACAAGCTTGGCTTGTTGTTTTAGCACAGCTAATTCTTTGCGCAGATACTTTGCCTCATCATCCAGGGACTTTTGGCTGGCCGTTAATTGCGCCATCAGATTTTTAGTGGTTTCCTCCAGGACGGTGGGACTCTTGCCGATATTTTTAATTTTCTCAATTACAAAGTTTTCAATTGCCGGAGCGGAAACCGATTTAGTGGCGCACTGGTTATAGCCCAGTTTTTGGGCGGTCTCACAGACATAGTAGCGGTAAAGCTTGTTGCCGTTTTTCTTGGTATAAGTATGATACATTGGCTTTTGGCAACTGCCGCAAACCACAGCCCCTCGCAATAGCGCCCCATGCCGGTTTCTTTGTTTGTTGCCGTTAGTCTGAGAATTGCTTGCCAATATCTGTTGAACCTTGGTCCATAGGGCTTCATCAAGAATAGCCTCATGCTCTCCCTCGTATAGCTCGCCTTGGTGTTCCACTTTGCCAAGATAAATAACATTGGTCAGCAGGCTATGCAGGTTGGTTTTGGTAAATGGTTTGCCATAACGCTTACGGCCATTGCGGGTTACCCAGGTATTTGGTAGTCCAACCACGAGAATTTAGCTCCTGGGCCAATCTGGTAAGGGATTGGTGCTGTCTATATAGCTGAAATATTTCCCTGATGATATGAGCTTCTTCTTGATTTACCACCAGCTTCTTTGCCCCGTAATCGATATCATAGCCCAGCATGGGGTAGCCACCTATCCACTTGCCCTTTTTTCTGGCAGCGCACATTTTATCCCTGGTGCGCTCAGCGATAATTTCTCGTTCAAACTGAGCAAATGACAGCAGAATGTTTAGTGTCAGCCGGCCCATGGAGTTGGAAGTATTGAACTGTTGGGTAACAGAGACGAAGCTGACATTGTTTTTGTTCAATACATCGACAATCTTGGCAAAATCAATCAAGGAGCGGGAAAGACGGTCAACTTTATATACCAATACACAGTCAATCAACCCGGTTTCAACATCATCCAGTAAAAGTTGTAACGCCGGTCTTTCCATGTTCCCGCCGGTATCAAACAGCCGCTGTATGTAATCATCGTCTACTATCTGCAAAAGAAGATAAATTCCCCTGCTTGGCTTGACTTCCCGTTGATTTGATGCCTTCATGTGTTGGTAGAAGGAGGATAATTCGATGGAAAATCAAGTATATGATCGTACGGATGTATTCACGTTTCTGGGAGATATAGCGAAAAAACTGCTAAAAGAAGGGGAATGCCTGCATGCTCTGGCCGATAGCTGGTTTGATAAAAACACCGACGAGAATGATTGTCTCGCCTTGTCAAGTCAGGATATCGCCAGATTAGGCCGCCAGATATTGGTATTGCGGGAACATCTCTGTCAAGCGTGTGCTACCCAAGAGGTGGGAGAGGGATTAATTTTCATGCCGACAGCCAAAGAAGACCCAAGTCCGAAGGAATGAGGTATAAATGCAGCGTATATTGGAAATTATTTATGACGGGAAAGCATTGAGTTTTACCATCGGCAAAATTACCCGCTCGAAGCTCTACGGCTCAAAAAGGCGCATTCCTATAGATGTGCAAGGACAAGAGTGTTCAAGGGCGGCATTGACTCAGGATGGAAGGTTTATACTGCCGAATGGTGGAACAGCTCTACTCTATCTGGATGAGGATGGCGATGTAGTGGAACGGAGCCAGCTTCATATGATTGATACGGAGGGAGATGTAATAGCGCAGGGAGAATCGTCTCCCGATTCGGCGCTGAAACTTGGCCAGGTAGTATCGGCTGCCGAGGTATTGGAATGCAGCATTACTCACGCTTACACCCTGGAGCCGGTTTTTATCTGCGCCGAATTAGAGGCGTCGTTGTCTGCGGGGACAATATACAGCCTGCCGGATTGTAATGGCCAACGAAGGTTTCTGATAGGAAACGGGGAAGGGTACTTTATGTTAGTTGGCGAATGGTCGGGATTTGAGTATATCGGGCTGGCGGAGGCTGATGTTTCCCCGCCCGATCTTGATAGTGAAGACACAGAAGATGATTTGGATTTTGCCATGTTTTGAGGTTTAAAAATGTCACGCTGGATTAAATTGAGTAACAGCCATGGACGTTCCGCCCGGGTGCGCATGGAGGCCAGGCAGATGACACCCCCCATTCAGTTTAAGAGCGATGACGGGAGGGTGGTAACGGCGGCTAAAATTATAAAATCGCCCCTATCAAAAACTTACTCGTATCTGCGCTCCCACTGTACCCACCAGTGGGGTAACAGCGATCAGGAACTGGCCCAAGTCTTGCTGGAGGCCGACCCGGAGATTGATATGGAAGCAGCCGGCAGATACACCGGCCCCACTGACCGGGTATTGCTGGATTCAAATAATAAGGTACTTTATGCCGCCTCTGAAATAGAAGTGGTACTGGACGCAAACGGCCAGGAAATAGAACGCCGGCCGCCGGTTACCACTCCCGCCAATATCGATACGGAAAAACCGCTGCTCTGGACGGGAAAAATGTTTAAGCGCTCGCAGGCTGTCCGGCGTTTTGTATTCACCCGTAATTATCAGATTCGCCATATTGACGGATTGAGCTTTGATTTTCTGTTTGCCATGGCAGCCGAGCTTGATACGTCTGATTCCCTGGTATTACTGGGCGCCGGGACACATGGGAAAGAGCCGCTGCTTTTGGAGCGCAACGGCCTGCCTTACCGGGGTTTTCTGGAAGGCCGGGTCAGTGGGGATAAGTATCTATTGATATTGCACTTGTCACAGCTTGAACTCATTCAAATTATATGATTACCCATGACCAGATAAATTGGAAACAATTGGGGACCGGCCGCATCTCCCCGCCTGGGTCAATCCCTGATAAAAAACTGGCCGAGCGCATCACTAATTACAAAAACCAAGTGGCGGGCAGATACCGCAGTATTGCTCCCCAGGATATTCTCAAAAACATACCGGCAGGGGAATATATAGTATCTCCCAAGATAGACGGTGAGACCTGGTTTTTGTTGGCCGAAAATGAAGAGGTATGCCTGATATCACCTTCCGGCAAGATTATCACCAATATCCCGGTTACTGATGAAGCCGCCAAAGTTATCGGGAAAAAACATGTGCTTCTGGCCGGAGAATTATACGCCAATGGGTGTCCCACCAGACCCCGTGTCCATGATTTACATGCGGCGCTCGGCGGCGGGACGAATGCGGAAACCGAACGGCTGCACTTTGCAGCATTCGATATCCTGGAAAATGGGCACTGCTATCAACAGCATTCTTTTACAGAACGTGCGCAATATATGATAAAACTTCTGGTTGCGGGCAACCTTTGTCACAGCGTCCCCTTTGAAAAGGTAGCTGATGCTCAAAGTATACTGGAAGCTTATCAACGGCTGGTCATCAGGGAAGGCCATGAGGGAATAGTCGTCCGTTCGTCAACAAACGAAATTTTTAAAAAATCAAGCCGGAAGTGACTATCGATGCGGTGGTGGTGGGCATAACCTGCGCTACTTCCGGCGGCATAGCTGAATTATTATTAGCTCTTCAGCGGCATGATGGTATTTTCCAACTGTTAGGACGAGTGGGTGTTGGCTTCAGCGAGGCGGAGCGGTTTGAACTGGCCAGCAGGCTGCAACCCCTGGCGGTGCAATCCTCCTATCTGGCGGCGGCTCGATCGGGGGTCTTGTTTCAATTCTTAAGGCCGGAAGTGGTAATTGAGGTCAAGTGCAATGACCTGTTAGCTGTCCGCTCCAGCGGTGAGCCGGTGCGCCGCATGGCTTTGGGTTATAATCCAGAGGACGCCGGGGCACACTGTGGCTGGCAACCGATACGACCTATGTCGGCGGTGAGTATGATTAATGCCGTCTTCCGGCGCATACGTGAGGATAAAACTGTAGGCCCCGATAGTACCGGCATGCGCCAAGTTACGGATTTAGTTCCAGTAGAAATAGATGGGGAGGCACAGTGTGCCCAACTTCCACGCTCCACTGTTATAAAACGGGAGGTCTTCTCCAAAGATATGGCCGCCGGGCTTTGCGTGCGCAAGCTTGTGGCCTGGAAAACCAATAAAGAAAATGTTGACCCGCTCTATCCCCCCTATGTGGTTTTCTTCACCGATTTTACCCCGGGAAGATTAGAACCGCTCAAAACGCAAGTCAGAGTGGCCTCCACTATGGAAAAGATTAATTCCCTGGCCGAAACCTGGCTGGCTGAGAAAATCACCCGTGGCTGGAATCGCCGGGGCATCTCAGATACAGAGCAACGAATATCACCCCTGTCGTTACCCGCCTCTTGCAGCAATGGTAACAACTTCCGGCTGAATCTGGAAATATCCTTTGCCCGCACCCCCTCGGTCAATTTCCATGTGGCCGTCCGCAGAATCAGAGCCATGTCTCATGCCGGAAACTTTACAATAGAGAATAACGACAAGGGTCACGGACCCAAGGGACAGCCTGGATACTATACGCTGGCATTTGAGCAAAACAAACTGGTGGAAAACATCCGCCGGATAGAGAACCTATACCGACTTATCTTCAAATGGAAGGGAGCGGAGTTTCTGGTTAATGACGACCCGCTTGGCTACCATGATTTCCAGAGTGTCATAAACACCATTAACGATATCGCCGCCTGCTGGAGGCGTCAGAGACGCTATAATGGGGGTGTCGCCAATAAGGGGGGTGTCGCCAATAAGGGGACATTATGCAAAAAGTCGTTAATATATAGTTGTAATAACACGATATGCCTGATATAATATGCATGTAACTAACACACACAACCCAGGAGGAGTTACATGCTA
>JAJRUS010000002.1 GCA_024277675.1 bacterium
AACAACGCACGGGCACGGATAAATCTCCTGGCGGGGGTTTTACCCCGTCTCGTTAACGTTTCAAGCTCTTTGCGCTCCTGCTCGGTAAGCGTTACTCGATATCTCGGCAACATGGCGGCCTCCTATGTTTGAGTTGCCGCCAATATATCATATATTACTTAAATACGAAACTTAAAATGTTACATGATACTAGCCTCTGAGCAAGATCAATCGGGAATGATGGCTTAACTACTTCAACCCCCATTTTTTTCGGGTATAGTAAATTATAAAATGGGACGCAGATTTTCGCAGATATAACGCAGATTAAGCTTTTAAAAATCCTGTAAATCCGCCTTTATCTGCGTCCTATTAAGTTTTTGTTCTCATCTTTTTTAACTTTTGGCGAATGATCTTTCTTTTATGGCTCGCTCCATCTCCCGTTTATCTTCCCGTTCTTTTAATGCTGCACGTTTATCGTAAAGTCTTTTACCCTTACCCAGCGCCAGTTGCAGTTTGACTTTGCCGCTTTTGAAGTACAGCCTGAGCGGTACCAGGGTATAGCCGCGCTCGGTGGTTTTGCCGACCAGCTTTTTGATTTCCTTTTTGTGCAGCAGCAGTTTTCTGGTACGCAACGGCTCATGATTAAGTTGATTGGCCTCAGCATATGGGCTGATATGGCAATTATACAGGTAGACCTCACCATCTTTGATAGCGGCGTAGCTGTCTCTCAAATTGGCCCGCCCGGCTCTCAGGGATTTAACCTCGCTGCCTTGTAAAACCAGGCCCGCTTCGCAACTCTCTTCAATTTGATAATCGTGGGTAGCCTTGCGGTTTGAACAGATAAGCTTTTCGGCTCCCATATTAAGTACCGCTTATTATTATATCACAAATTCGCAAGGTCGGCGAACCGATAGCCCCCACAAACCGTAAATCATTGGCGATCAAGTCTATATTTTTAAATAAATCCAGCATGTTGCCCGAAATAACCACCCCGCGTACCGGATACGCAAATTCCCCGTTTTCAATCCAATGGCCGCCGGCACCCACGGAAAAGTCGCCGGAGACGGGGTCTATAGTGTGCGTACCCATAGCCTGGGTGATATACAAGCCGGTCTTGGTTTGAGTTATTAATTCCCGGCGGCTGATTTCGCCCGGCTCAATATAAAAATTAGTGATGTCCACGCCGGGGAGCTGCTTAAAATCATCACGCATCCCATTTCCGGTGTAATCGGTACCCGCTTTGTGGGCGGTATAGGTATTATGCAGGAAATTTACCAACCGCCCGTTTTCGATTAACAGTGTGCGCTGCATAGGCAAGCCTTCCCCATCTGCCGGGGCAGCTCCCATTCCCTGCTCACATAGCCCGTCATCCACTAAGTTCAATATGTTAGAGGCTACAGCCCGGCCTAATTTATCGGCCATTAAAGATTTCCCCTTCTGTACTGCATCGGCGGAGAAGGCGGATGATATCATTGCCAGAAAATCGGTGCACACTATTGGATCAAGTACGATATGGCTTTGGCAGGTGGAAATTTGCCTGGCCCCGAGCATGGAGAGCGCCTGTCGGGCGGCCTCCCGGCCTATTTCTTCGGCGGGCATTAGACCCTTATAAGTATGGGAATTATCCATCTCCCAGCCCACCTGGGATTCGCCGTTTGATCCAGCTATTACCATGGTTTGAACAGCGCATTGGCTGCCCTGGTGGTTAGCCCTTATTCCATGCGTGTTAGCTACCCACAGTTGGTACTTGATGTCCTTATACAGCACCTGCCTGATGCGCTTAATGCGGGAATCGCAATCATAGGCGGCTTGTTCCACCGCTCTTGCCTGCTCGATTTTATCCTCCACCGGGACGGCGGCTAATGCTTGGTCATAACAGTTTATTTCTGGGTAGGAATTGGAGCAGTCCGGCAGGCGGTTATACTCATCCGGCTGGCTGTTTCCGGCTCCGGCCCGGGCGGTGTCTACCAATTCCGCAATAGATTGAGGGCTATAGTCTGTGCTATAAGCAAAACCCTGCCGGTTGTGCTTTATAACCCGCAGCCCAACTCCCTTATCGTCAGCCAGTTTAAAGGTTTGCAGCTTGCTGTCTTTAACTTCGATAGTGGTAGCCTGGGAGTGTTGAATAAACACTTCAGCTTCCAGTCCGGCCGTATGACAGCGGTTTAAAATTTGCTCCGGCAGATCCCACTCACCCATATTTTCCCCTCTGTTTAATTTACGGCGGTAGATTGTTTTAATTCTCTTAACTTGGCAAGATCGCTGTAATCATCCAGAGTGACAAATTGCAGCACCTTCCATCGCCCCTGCTCCTTTTGCAGGGAAATAAGGTAATTATGAGTACGATTGCCGAAAAAAATGTCATCTTCATTTACCTTGACTTCAAAACGGCTTTGGGTGGGGAAGAAGTGATTATTGGCATCTTTTTCAGTAACTTTCCCATAATTAAGCAGGTGTTTATTAAAACCATTTTTGAGATAGAGATCCTTGTAGGTGTAGTATTCTGACGGCACCACCACCTGCTTTAAGGCGGTTGCATCTCTACATTTTAAGGCTTCCAGAAAAGTTGTGGCGGTGTTTATCTGTGGCTTTCTAATGGTATAATTCCAGGTAACAACTACCCCTATAAAGATTACCAGTGCAACTAAATAGGCAATTTTGGCTTTCGACATGTTGGTTCATCTCCTTACTGATTCAGCTCAAGTATTTTGGGCGTTGATTCCCCTTGTGCATAATCGAAGTATTTCAGTAAATCAGGGGTAATTTTTATTACTTCATATTCCTTAATAGAGTTCGATTCAGTCCATTCCTGGAAAATAGGGGGTTTTCTCTTAAATGCCTCAAACACCCATTTGCGTTCCTGTTCCCTGGTTACAAAACTGGCCGTTCCCTCAATAACTACTTCTTTGGTGTGTCCCGCATCCTGGAAAGATTTGATTATCATCACCGATACATTGGGATTGGCCTTTATCTGATGCACCTTGGAGGTGTTACGCCGGGAGGCCATATAAATAACCAGCCCTTGATTGACATAGACCATTGGTCTTATATGAGGAGTATCATCCTCTACAGTAATCAACTCCGAGTATTCCACCTGAGATATAAAATCAATTATATGCTGCTTGAAATCTGCCGGCTGCTCTTCAGCTTGTGTGCCCAAAGTTTACTTCTCCTTATTTGCCAATGCAAATGATTTGTGATCTGTTTTTGGCTGAATATTTTTGATTAGATAATAAATTATTTTAAACCCATAATGCTGTATTTGTCAAATCCATTAAGTGATTTTACCGCATAAGAAATTATATAAAATGCATTTGCTAAAAAACATAGGTCGCCGCTGTTGGCTCACATAGCAAGATCATAGACCAGAGGCCGACCGGAGCCGGTGTTTGGCATAATAGCGATTCACATGATTAATCCCGCCCGGCCGGGTTTTATTTGACCTGTATTGACAAGGCCGTTTGATTGTAATAAACTTTTTAATCTAATAAGTCAACAGATTTATTCGTTAATTAGTTAATAACTCAAAGTAAACCAAGGCATAAGGCTACTTTGAAAAAGGGGACATGTCCCCATAAATATAAGTAAGCGTTGCTTCGGGGAGGATTTGGTAATATTATGAAAGCTAAGCAACTAGTTGTTTTATTATCCATTTTAGGGCTATTGATCCTGCTGGCTATCTGGCAGAAAAGAGAAATTATATTTAAAAGCCGGCCGCAAACCGAACAATCAGCATTATTGTTTCCCGATTTTAAGCCCCGGCAGGCCAGTCGAATACAATTAACTAGCCCCGACCGAGAAACTGTACTGGTTAAACAGGATGACCGCTGGCTGGTTGCTACTGCCTCAAATATACCGGCGGCTACCGAATATATAGCCCAGTTGCTTGATCAAACAGGGCAAATAAAAAAGGGTGATCTGGTATCCCGGCAGCCGGAAAAATTTGGCATATTTGAAGTGGATAAATCAGGCTTAACGGTTAAGATAACTGATGAGGGGGAAAAGCTTATAGCCCATTTTTATCTGGGCAAGCAAGGCCCGGATTTTAACAGCCGCTATTTTAGGAAAGAGGGCAGTAACGATGTATTCCTTATAAATCGGAGCTTAAGGACTACCTTCGACCGGGAAGATTGGCGGGAGAAGCGGGTTTTTGATTTTGATGCTCAAGCGGCGCTTAAACTGAACTTAGAATATGACAAACAACAATTCTCGTTAATAAAAGATGAAACCGGCTGGCGACTTACTCAACCGGAGGCGACGGCTCAGCAAAAAGTAGTGGCTGCCTTATTAGACAATATAGGCCGACTGTGGCGTTTAGACTATCTGTCAGCGCCGGAACCCGCTCAATATGGATTGGATAAACCCTGGTTTAAGCTTAGGCTTGGCCTGGCTGATGGGAATAGTTACGCTCTGCTGGTGGGTAATAAAAATACGGATGGGTCTGCCTACTATGCCAAGCGGGAAGCTGAGGCCTATATATTTACCCTGCCAACTCATCAGGTGGATGGCCTGAAAAAGAAATTGGCCGATTTAAAGGAGAAAGGGGAGGGGACAGCGCAAGGAGCAAGCCCTGCCCCACAAGAGGAGAAAGGCAAATCAGCTAAAGAATAGCGGGGATATATATAAACGTTTCGTGGTTGAGTCCGACAAGCCTCCTAGATTTCCTCTTTTATTCCACCCCAAGATATGGTACTTTAAATAATATGGAAACACTATGGAATAAAGAAACTGAAAAGAATTTTTTTAATGACGCAATTTCTTTTGCCTCAGCAGAACAACTGTTTTATGTTAATGACAAAAATGAATATTTAGCATATTGGCCTAAAGGATATAAAGGCAAGAAAAGTACACTTCAGAGCAGGAATTCATTAATCGGACAATTTACTGAAAAATGGACAAGCAATTTAATCCAAAAAACTGTAGAAGATAAGGGCCTGTTTGCTGTTCCGGGGGCTATATGCGAAGAAATTGCTTTACCAAAGAATTCTCCCGCGGATGTTGTTATTTCAAGAAATAAGAATATCTTTCAAAAGCCAGAGGATATTTTTGCAATTGTTGAAGTGAAAATGTCCATAGTTTGGAATTGGGAATTGAAAATTGACACAGCTGAAAATAATTTAGTGTGTATAGGCGATTATAAAACACACCGGGGAAATCCGGGGTTATTACGGTCTGATTCAATGCTAAAAGCAATAGGCAAAAGTATAAACATAAGAGTTTCAAATCATAAGGCTTCAAGAATTCCAATTATTGTAATGGGCAATACCCCTATTACAAAAAGTTATTATTCTAAAGTAGATAATTTAAAACTTGCTGGAATTATACAAGGCTTTTGGTCAGTTAATTCTAGCCCATTAGAAGGAAATGATAGTGAAATTAAAAAAACGGGCCGGCAGGGTTTTTATCGGTTTGATGATTTTACGGAACTGAAAATTTCATTTATGGATTTGTTATCTGAAGAAAATAATTTCTTTTCAAGCAGGAAGAGCAAAAAAGAGTTGGGACAGATCATTGAATCGGCAAATAAAGAAAACGCTTATGAAAAAAAAGCAGAGATGTTTTTAAAGTTAATCAATTAATGGGAAAAACATGAATAAAGTAAAATATAAACGAAATGGAACAAAAACAAGTTCCTTTGGAGCACCGGGAAGGATTAATCACGATTCTTCAGAATTTTATAACAGTAAATTGTACGTGGACAAAAAAGTTACAAGAAAAGTCGAGTTTATTGAAAATCCAATTTCCCCTGAAAATATTGATAGAATCTATTGTAAATCTAGTGAGGTTATGGATGAACTTCCTGACCACAGCATTCATTTAATGGTTACATCACCACCATATAATGTAAAAAAAGAATATGATAAAGACCTATCTTTAGTTGAGTACAGAAAACTACTTAAGGATGTTTTTAAAGAGACATATAAAAAATTAGTCACGGGAGGGCGTGCTTGTATTAATATTGCTAATCTTGGAAGAAAGCCTTATATACCATTACATAGCTTTATTATTGAGGATATGCATGATATTGGTTTTCTAATGAGAGGCGAGATTATATGGAACAAAGCATCAAGCGCCAGTCCTTCAACCGCGTGGGGAAGTTGGCAGTCTGCTGCTAACCCAGTCTTAAGGGATGTTCACGAATATATTTTGGTTTTTTCGAAAGAGTCTTTTTCGAGAAAAAGAAAGAGTAAAGAAAATACAATTACCAAAGATGAATTTTTAGAATTAACCAAAAGTGTTTGGAATTTTCAAGCTGTTTCGGCGCGCAGCGTCGGACATCCAGCGCCATTTCCGGAAGAATTGCCACATAGATTAATTCAGTTGTACACATTTAAGGGAGATGTGGTTTTAGACCCATTTTGTGGCAGTGGTACCGCTTGTCTTGCTGCACGGAAAGACGGTAGGCACTACATTGGATATGACATCGAACCAGAATATGTAGAGTTAGCAAACACAAGGCTAAAAACAAATTCCGGCAAGGTTATAAAATAAATACGCCCAATTAATTATTGGATGACTATGTGGCGTTTAATGGATTGAAGAGAATCCGGGGACACCATACTTAATTATTAAGGAATGGAGGTAGGGAGATTCTTCGCTTTGCTCAGAATGACAGCCGACAAATTTTACTTAATACGGCCCTCATGTTAAATGTAGGGGAGGCCCTGGTGGCCTCCCGATATTCGGGCGGGGACGAGCCCCGCCCCTACTCATCCTCCGGCACCGGTTTAAACATTTTCTCTACATCCGCAAGCTTATGACTTATGCGGCAGGGCGGCAGGCTGGCCAGGAACATTTTTCCGTAATTACGGCGCAGTACCCGGTTATCTAAGAGCACCAGCGCACCCCGATCCTGACCGTTTCTTATCAATCGGCCAAAGCCCTGTTTCAGCGATATTATGGCCGTTGGCACCTGATAATCCATAAAGGGGTTGCCGCCCAGGTTTTTGAGATGCTCAATCCGGGCCTGCACCAGCGGTTCGCTGGGTACATCGAAGGGCAGCTTGTCCACAATTACACAGCTCAGGGCTTCCCCCGGCACATCCACTCCCTCCCAGAAGCTGCTGGTAGCCAGCAGCACCGAATGGATATTCTGTTTAAACTCCCGCAACAGCGCCGCTTTTGATCGTTCGCCCTGTTTCAGCAGGGTATAGGGTAAGCGTTCCTTCAGGTTGGTATAAACCTGCTCTAAGTTATAAAAACTGGTAAAAAGCACCAGGCCCCTACCTTTAGTCTTAAGCAGTACCTCGTATATTTCTCGGGCGGCGGCGTCAATGAAGTTAGCGCTGGCCGGCGGCGGCATTTTAGTGGGTATATATATCAGCGCCTGTTTGTCATAATCAAAATGACTGGGCAGCATAAGCTCTGCGGTTTTTTCTATCCCCAGCCGCTGTTTTATAAAGGAAAAATTGCCCTGGGTAGACATCGTGGCTGAGGTAAATACGATGCTTTCGAGCCTATCGTATAACTGCTGAAATTCAGTTGAGACATCTATGGGGGAGACTCTTAAGTATATCCCGGCCCCCCGCTGCTCGCACCAATAGACGAATTGGCTGTCGGGTTGCTTTAAGATAAAGTCCAGCGCACCCCTTAGCTCATCGATTCTGCGCATACAGGCTTCCACTCCATCGCTGGTAGCGGGGAGGCTGTCCAGTTTGGCTCTCAATAGTTCCAGCGCATTATCCAGAGTGGCGTAAGCCTGTTCGACTTTAGGGTCGATAGCTGCCGGCAGCCGGTATTTTTCTTCCTTTTGCTTAAACCGGTTGAATAACTTGGGCGTCCGTATGCTTATACGCTCCAGGGACTTCGCCATTTGTTCATCCAGCTTGTTTATCGCCAAAAGCTCCCGCTGCGTATCGCGCACCAGCTCTTCCAGCCGGTAATTGCTTACACTAAGACCAAAATAGGAGGTGGCCACCTCTTCTAACTGGTGGGCTTCATCAAAAATCACTCTACTATAGCGGGGAATCACCCCGCCGCTGCCTCCCTGAGCTTTAAGCGCCAGGTCGGCAAAAAACAAGTGATGGTTTACAATTACCAGGTCGGCTTTTACCGCCTGCTTTTTCATATGGGTGATGAAGCACTCATCATAAAACTCGCACTTCTGCCCCAGGCACAGCTCGCTTTTTGAGCATACATCCTGCCACAGGATACACTTATCCGGCAGATCGTCAAGCTCGGCCCGATCCCCGTTTTTGGTGTTAGTTGCCCAGTGCTTAATCATCGTCAGATATCGGGCTTCTCTGCTGATAGCCAGTTGCGGCTGTCTGATGAATTCACGAAACCGGCGTTGACATAAGTAGTTATTGCGGCCCTTCATATAGCAGACGCTGAAATTTATATTCAGCTTTTGCTTCAAAAAGGGGATGTCCTTAAAATAAAGCTGCTCCTGTAGGTTCTTGGTGCCGGTGGAGATGACCAGTTTACGACCGCTTAATATAGCCGGAATAAGATAAGCCAGGGTCTTGCCGGTGCCGGTACCGGCTTCCAGCAACAGGATTCCTCTCTGGGCTAATGTCTGCGCTACCTGCTGGCTCATTTGTATCTGCTCCGGCCGAAACTCATAACCGGGTAAATAACGATCCAGTAAACCCTGGGGGTTGAATATCTCCTCGATAGAGGGAGCGGTTTTATTTTGAGCTGCCACCATGAATCTCCGATTGTAATTTTATATAGCTTTGATAGTTTACTATAATTACCGGCGCTAGTATAGTATACTATAGTTTAATTTATTCCCTTGAGTTTCCGGTTAAAAGATGTTAAGTATAAAATACTTAAGATATATTGAATGACAAACTGCTAATGTTACATTAAAGTCAGGTGGTTATGTGATGATAAGGAGAAGAATATGCGGAGTGTGATCTGGCGGACGGTTTTGGCCATCCTGCTTATAGCTGCGCTGGCTCAGGCGGCGGAGAATATGGTTTATGTAAATGTGCCTACGGTGAATATCCGGGTTAATGCCGGCACCCAGTATGGCGTACACAGGGTGGTTAAGGTAGGCTATCCGCTTTTAGTGCGGGAGAAACAGGGTAGTTGGTATAAGGTGGAACTCAAGGACAAGTCAATTGGTTGGGTGCATAAGAACACGGTAACTAATGACATGCCGGATGTAACCAAAATCGTCCAATTGGAATCTAAGCTCGAAACTCAGGCTACTGAACTTACGCAGCACAAAAGGCAGTTGAAGCAATATACGGATATGAATTCCAAGCTTAACGAGCAATTACAAACGACGCTACAGGAGGTCGATAAGCTAAGCCGGCAGAACAAGAAACTTAAAAACTTAGAGCGGGTGAAGTCGGCCGGTATTATAATTGTTGTGCTGCTGCTTGGTTGGGGGCTGGGGTTTTTTACCGGATTCTTCAAACGGCAAGCCGAAGATAAACGCTTTATCAAGATGATGATTGAGGCGGACTCGCTAAAGAAACAATAGCCTCCAGCTCCTGAATGTGCCGCTTTGTTTCTGAGATATTGGGGCTTTTGGGGAAAGCAGCTATTCCCTCTTTATATGTATTCAGCGCCTGTTGCCAATCTTGTTTTAACTCATAACAGCGGGCAATATTTAAGTATAGCTGAAACGCAGCCGGGGAGGAGATTTGTTCCAGCGCCTGCCGATAATAGCCGATAGCCTCATCCAGCTTGCCTTGGGCCTCGCTGACATAACCCAGGCTTTGCCGTACCATAAAACCCATTAACTCATCATCGGGATATTCAGCCAAATACTTTTTATAAATAACGCCTGCTTTTTCAAATTCTCCCAGGCCGTAATAGCAGTCACCTACATAAAGCAGCGCCCGTTGAGCGCTTTGGGTCCGGCCATGTTCATCCAATATCCGCTGGAATCTGGGCAGCGCCGCCCGGTATCTATCAGCTTCATTTCTGAATCCCCGCTTACCGGCCTGGATGTCTTCTTGACTTAATATTGGTTGGTGATATATCTCGAAAGCCTCGGTTTCTAATTTCTGTGCTTCACCTTCCAACCTGTTTGAATTTAAATACCCCAAACCGCCAAAAACCAGCAGGCAAACAGCGCCAATGAGTATGGAGGTTAGCAGCCGGGTGTTTTGTTGGATATACTCCAGTATCTGCTGAGAGGTGGTAATAAACTGATCCGGCTGTTTTAAAAACTGCTTGCGAGTGACTTTTCGCTTAAACGTCATGTTGCTTTCCTCTGATTTTCCGGTGGTTGTTTTAACTAAAAATGTTTATAGACATATTAAACATTTTGTTAATTATTCAAATTTACTGATTGGACTAAGCGGATTTAGGACACCTCATCAACTTTTGTCTTATAAATCGGCAGCTTCAGGGTGAATTTAGTCCCTGCGTCCGGCTCACTTTCAATTTCTATTTTACCATGATGTCGCTTGATTATACCATAACTTACTGAAAGCCCCAACCCCACCCCCTTAACTTTTTTCTTGGTAGTAAAGAAAGCGTCGAACACCTTGTTTTGATTTTCTTTGGGAATGCCGCAGCCCGTATCAATTACATTTATCAACACCTGGTCATTATCGGCTTCGGTGGTAATAGTCAAATCCCCGCCAGCGGGCATAGCGTCTTTAGCATTACTGACTAAATTGATAATTACCTGTTTCAACTGATCGCCGGTGGCCATAACCAGCGGCAGATCCTGTTTAAATTCAGTATGTACTTTAATTCGAGGCTGTTTGAGATAGCTGGATTCCAATAATAGCACATCCTGAATAATCTCATTTATATTTGTGGGGGCCATGATTTCTTCTGAGGGGCGATGAAAGTCCTGTAATCTTCTGATTAAATCAGTAATCCTATAAGTTTCTTTGTAAGCAAGCTTTACAAATTTCAAATCCTG
Organism: bacterium; assembly: GCA_024277675.1. GTDB lineage: Bacteria > SZUA-182 > SZUA-182 > SZUA-191 > JAJRXT01 > JAJRUS01. The sequence goes on from JAJRUS010000002.1 coordinate 10,817, forward strand.
GGGCGCTAGTTTTTTCTTGTCCAGTATATTCTCCAGGCAACCCTGAATACCATAGATGGGATTGTTTATTTCATGAGCAATCCCCGCCGCCAACTTACCGGTAGCCGCCAATTTTTCCGATTGAATCAACTGGCGCTCTAACCGCTTTATTTCAGTGACATTATATCCCATAAAGGCGGCCCGGGTTACCTGGCCATCTTTATTAAAGAAAGGAATACTCCAAAATATTTTATTTACCTTTTCCCCGGCATAATGACCGGTTTGCTCTTTATAGCTTATTTCAATCTGGTTCTGGGATTGCCCATGTTCAAAGGTGTTACGCATCATCTGACTAAACTCGGCATTGCCGGCTAACTGTGGGTATAGTTCAGCTATATTCCCCTCCAGGGCTTTGTTCCAGGGAATCCAGGTTATCCATTCCCAGAATTTATTTACATATTCAAACTTCCCCTTGTTATCTAATACGGCTATTTCTAAAGGGGCGTTGGCGGAGATGGCTTCCAATAATTGTTGAGATTCCTGTAATTCTTTGGTTCTCTCTGCTATCTTCTTTTCCAGCGCTTCGGAATAATCTTTTATTTTTTGCTCTGACTCTTTTCGATCGGTTATATCGCGTATGACACTGATATAACCGATTAATTGTTCAGGCACGATGTCGTCTCTGATTGCCATAATAGTACACCAGCCCACAAAACGGCTGCCATCTTTACGTAAGTATAATTGTTCTTCCTTAAGCGGGTCTCCCCGCGCCACCCGATCCAATTGTCGGCTTAATTTGGCTTTTGATTTTTCATCGGGTATAATTATTTGTATAGTCTGCCCGATCATCTCTTCTTTAGAGTAACCGAACATTTCCTGGCTGGCCCTGTTCCAGGTGGTAATTCGTCCCTGGCTGTCGGTTGATATGATGGCCTCGCCGGCGGAAAAAAGGATTTGCTCCAAATAATCTTTAGTTGCTTTAATTTTATGTTGTAAACGATTTTCTTCTTCTAAATATTTTGCCTTTTCCTGGGTAATTATCCACATTTTATTAACCCTTACTACGTACAGTGCGGCTAAAAATATTATTAATACCGCGGTGCTGCTTAAGATTAAGGTTTTTCTGAAGCTGCGGTGTACCAGTAAGCTGATTTCCTGACTAGGGGTGGCTACCACTACTACCCAGAACCGATTGCTGATATGAATTGGCGAATATGCCAGCAATTTATATCCTTTGGCCTGAGGAGATTGATAGGTGGTTTGACCGGCAATATCCTGTATAATCATTTCCCTTTCCAAATCAAAGTCAACATGGCACTTCAGGCATTCTTTATTAGTATTAAAAATATTTTGTTCCAGCATTTCAGAATGTGCCGGATGATGTATTAATGTGCCGTTATTATCCAGCAACCAGGCATAACCGGTTAATCCAGGGCGAATGGGAGCCACAAATAATTTGACAATAGTAGCGAGATCGACCACCGCACCCAGGACCCCACTGAATTTAGCAGTTGCCGGCAGGTTCTGACCTTCTTCCGATTTAAAAAATACCGGCACACAAATAACAAGCTGTTTATGCCCATCGGGTTGATATAAAATATTACTTGTCAACGGCGCCTTTACCCCCTTTTTAAACTCCTGTATGGCCCAGTTAAGCACATGTTTCATGGTTGGAGTTTTTAATTTATCGTTGTTGGGGACTAAGCCGCGGGAGTTAACCGGTATTCCATCCGGAGTTACATAAAACATGTAGGATATTTTGGATTTGAGTATATCATAGCTATATTTCATATCCTGAGGCAGGGTTTTGCCGCTATTGTCCGAAACTCTTTGAGATAATCCCAGCAGGTCAGCTTCGATTTCAGCCATAAAATTTTCTATGCCGACGGCGGCGGCGTTTGCCAAAATTAATTGTTGATCATTAAATTGCCGGCCTATTTCCTGCTTGGTGCTGTTATAAACCGATAAAGCCATGACCACAATTATGGCCATAATACAAAAGACCACGCCATAGAGTATGTACTGATAATTAACCTTTTTCATCAATAGGCCCTGTAAGCGTCATAAACAATAATAAAATAGTATAAGTTATTATGTATTAATAAGCAATAGCTATTTAGTTGATTATGTGGAACAAACCAGCCGGGGACTGGATTAGTTACATTGAAACCATTACGTTATTGCCAGCCCCGCTGCCTGTCGTCTACGGGTCTATGACCCTCGGGTCCATGACCCCTATGGACGGTAACTGAAGCTTATTTTAGGATAAGGTGGATTATATGATTTTCTATATCTTAAAAAAAGCAAGCAGGCAAATGCCCACTTGACCGGGTGGAGAAATACCCGGCGGATAATTGTAGCTGACAATGTGCTGCGAAACTACGACTATGATAAGATTGAAGCAGTACTGGCCCATGAATCGGAATGCCATACCCGCCGTCATCTGGGTCAGGGAGTCGCTCGACAAGCCTCCTAAACGTGTTCAGTAACCTGCTTCAAAGCGGTCGGTATCAGTTCCAGTAAATCTCCAGCCAGCATTGCCATTTCTCCCTTATCCAACCTGGCTAAATCGCCGGCCAGACCATGTATATACACCCCGGCATTGCAAGCCTGCTGAGGTGATAACCCCTGCGCTATAAAGCCGGCGATCATACCGGTAAGGATATCACCAACGCCGGCGGTAGCCATACCCGGGTTTCCGGTTGGGTTAATATAGACATTTTCCTGGGGATCGGCAATCAAGGTGCGGTCTCCCTTGAGTACCACATAGGTTTCACAGGCCTGGGCGGTTTTCTGAGCCGCCTCCAACCGGTTGTCCTGTATCTCTGATGAAGATACACCTAACAGCCGGGCCATCTCTCCTGGATGTGGGGTGATGATCAGTGGGGCGCGGGTATATTTCAGCGAAGACAAGGGCATGGCGTTGATGGCATCGGCATCGGCCACTATCGGAATCTGTAAATGAGTAACTATATCGTTAATCAACTCACATGTTTCCGGATGAGTGCTCAACCCAGGGCCGATAGCTACCACATCCATGCTTTCAGCTAAGCGCAGGATGTGTTTTTCAGCTTCCATGGACAGGGTATGCTCTTTGGTTTCCGGGAGCGGCACGCTCATCACCTCAGTCGTTTTCATTTCGATGATATGATGTATCCCCCTGGGTACAGCCAGGGTTGCCAATCCGGCTCCGACTCTCAGGGTGGCGGTGGCCCCCAATACGGCCGCCCCGGTTTTGCCGGTTGAACCGGCAATTACCAATACATGCCCATAGTCTCCCTTGTGGGTATTTAGTTTCCGCTTCTTAAATAAGGAGGCAATGTACTTTTTTTCCAGTAAATTTGTTTTTATGGGAATGGTATCAATCACTGTTCTGGGGATGCCGATATCGACTATCTCCAATTGCCCCGCATATCGGCGGTTTGTTCCATATATCAGCCCTATTTTGGGTAAGCCGAAGGTAACCGTTAAAGCTGCTTTAATACAGCTACCCAACACATTGCCGGTGCTGGCATCCAGACCGGTAGGGATATCCACTGAGACCACCGGTTTGCCGGCGGCATTTATTAAATCAATTACGGTTTGATAGAATTGGCGGGGAGCCGAATTTAAGCCGGTACCGAATATCGCATCTACTATAATCCGGCTGGAGATGGTTTTTTCTGCTACCGCCTGAAGCTCATCGGTTGAGGTTGCCTCAGTTAATTCCAGTTCCATCATCAGCGCTGCTTCTAAGTTGAGCTTAGCAGCTCCTTTCAGCGCAGACTTCTCTCCCAATAACACAATGCTTACGCAAGCGCCCCGATTGTGCAGGTGGCGGGCAATTACCATTCCATCCCCGCCGTTGTTACCCTTACCACAGACGATACAGACCTTTGTGCCTTGCAGGGCGCCGAAGAAGCGCTCTATGGCCAGCACCGTCTGCAAACCGGCATTTTCCATTAACACTCTTCCCTGAATACCGAACTCGTCAATGGTCAGCCGATCTATCTCTTGCATTTGCCTGGCGGTGGCGACTTTCATCTTTTTGTTCCGGTATAGGAGGCTTGTCGTACCTTAGATGATTCTACTGCGAAAAGTGATAAACATCCCCATTTTCCCGCTCATTTTCGTTAAATAGATACACTATTCGCCCCAAATGATCGAAAAAATGGGTAATATTTCTTACTTTTTTCGTTACGAACCCCAAAGCCCGACCTAGAAAATTACAGGGTTAATGCTATCAGATTGAGCAGCGCCAACGCCCAGCAATAATAGGCAAAATAACTTAATTTCTGCTTTATTACCAGCCGCATTAATAAACCAATGGCCAGATAACCGCTGATTGCGGCGCAGGCAAATCCCATAATCAGTGGAAGTACATTCAGGCTTCCTATAAGGTTTCCCCATTCTTTTGCTTCGAGTAACGCCGCTCCCATAACCGCCGGGATTGAGAGTAAAAAGGAGTAACGAGCGGCTAGTTTACGATCCAGCCGGCGATATATGCCGACCGCAATGGTAGAGCCGGAACGAGAGATACCCGGAATGATAGCCATGCCTTGTACTGCTCCTATAATTATAGCATCCAACATCCCCATTCGTTCCAGTTTTCGTGAGGTATTGGTTATCCGGTCGGCTATAAAAAGCAGCAGCCCGGTTATTCCCAACATAATGCTTACCGGCAAGGCCCGCCCGAACATAGCCTCAAACTGGTCTTTAAAAGTAAGACCGATTACGGCGGTCGGTATACATGCCAATATTATTAAACCAGCCAGTTGGCGCTGCTCGGCTGTCAAGGCAGCAACCTCATCTTTTTGGGGATATAGACTGAACAGGATGTCTTTTATGTCCTGGCGAAAATATATGATTACCGCCACCAGGGTACCCAGGTGCAGCCATACGT
>JAJRUS010000091.1 GCA_024277675.1 bacterium
CCACAGGATCCTAAATCCTGCGCGTCTGCCAATTCCGCCACTCTCGCAAATATGGTGAGCCGTGAAGGAATCGAACCTTCAACCTACTGATTAAGAGTCAGTTGCTCTGCCAATTGAGCTAACGGCCCCTGGAAAACACATATATCCGCTTATTTGGTGCGCCCGGTAGGATTCGAACCTACGACCTACGGATTCGAAGTCCGCCACTCTATCCAACTGAGCTACGGGCGCTCATACAACAGCGACCGCTGACGTTGCCGCTAAGGCTTAAGTTGGTTTGATTTTCCCCGGTCAACATACGCATTTGCATGCCTCACCCGAAAAATCCTGCCACCGCCTGGCCACTGAACTTAACGGTCGCCCCGTATTGCTGGGGTGAGCGAAGGGACTTGAACCCTCGGCCGCTGGATCCACAATCCAGAGCTCTACCAGCTGAGCTACGCTCACCATGTAAATAAACTAAATCATTCCGGGCTGTTGCCCGAAATGATATTTCGATACACCTTACCCTAAAACGCAACCCGCTGCTATCGATCAACCATTATTGGTACGCCTGGTAGGATTCGAACCTACGACCTACGGATTAGAAGTCCGTTGCTCTATCCTGCTGAGCTACAGGCGCCTAAATAGCCTCATAGTCAACTAACCCTTTACATCTGATATATAACATCTTTAATCTGTGCTGTCAAGTTTTAAGCAGGTAAATTGTTTATATCGCCATAAAAAACCAAACCCCGAATTAGCTTGACGATGGCGTAAATAATACCTTATACTACAAGCAGAAAAGGAGATCAAGCTAAAAATTTCCCAGCCATGATTTCTCTTCAAATTGGGTATTAATATAACACCGCCAGCTTTTAACAGGGCCTATGACAGCAGACCAATCACTCCAAAATGAAAACCAGCCTGCTTCGAAAAGAAAATTGGGCTTGCTGGATGTATTCAGTATTGCCGCCGGCTCAATGATTAGCTCCGGACTCTTTGTGCTGCCTGGAATAGCATACGCAAAAGCCGGCCCGGCAGTAGTGCTGGCTTATGCATTGGCGGCTTTTTTTATGATTCCGGTTATGCTGTCAACAGCGGAACTGGCTACTGCCATGCCAAAGGCCGGCGGCAGCTATTTTTTCATTGAGCGCAGTATGGGGCCGCTGCTGGGTACCATTGCCGGTTTTGCCAATTGGTTGTCGATAGCGCTTAAGGGCACCTTCGCGCTGGTCGGTATCGGCACCCTGGGCAGCCTGCTCTTTCCTGAATCCGGGGATTTGGCCCTCAAGCTTACCGCACTGATCGCCTGTATCTTTTTTGTAATAGTAAATGTCATCAGTGCTAAAAAAACCGGACGACTTCAAAGCATCCTGGTGTTCGGGCTGCTTACCTTCATTGCCGCATACATTTTGAAGGGTGTGCCGGCGGTAAATGAAAACAATTACATACCTTTCCTGCCTGCGGGCTGGCAATCGGTGTTTGCAGTAGCCGGAATGGTAGCGGTAGCTTACGGGGGACTTACCAAAGTAGTATCGGTATCGGGAGAGGTAAAAAATCCCACCAGAAACCTGCCGTTAGGCATGTTCATCGCTTTCATAGTAGTAAATATACTATATGTAGTGGTTATCTTTCTAACCGTGGGGCTGGTGGATGGAAACGCCCTTTCCGGCTCGCTGACCCCCATATCGCTTGGCGCAGAAGTTTCTATGGGGCGGCTGGGAGTAATCATAGTAAATATAGGCGCTTTCCTGGCTTTTGCCACTACCGCTAATGCGGGAATTATGTCCGCCTCCCGCTCACCGCTGGCTATGAGTCGTGACGGTTTGCTGCCGAAATTCTTTTCGCTTACCAGCAAACGTTTCGGAACTCCGCTGCCCTCCATTTGCATAACCGCAGCCGTTATGATGTCCCTGATCGTATTCTTAAGCGTGGAAGACCTGGTGAAAACCGCCTCCACCATGATGCTGCTTCTGTTCGGCCTGGTTAATTTTTCGGTTATTATCATGCGTGAAAGCCGGGTGCAGAATTATCGGCCCAGCTTTAAGGCGCCCCTCTATCCCTGGCTCCAGACAGCGGCCATCCTGATATACGGCTTTCTGATTTTCGAAATGGGGGCGCTGCCGCTGCTTATCACCGCCGGATTTATGCTGGCGGCCATATTATGGTATCTGGGGTATGTGCATCTGCGCATCGAGCGCCAATCCGCCTTTTTGTATCTGGTCAAGCGCATTCTTTCCCAGCATATTGAACGCACCCGGCTCGATGAAGAACTGGTGGAGATACTGCTTGAGCGCGACGGGGTAACCTTTGACCGTTTCGATCATCTGGTAAAGGACTGCCCGGTGCTGGATATAGAGGAATCATTAAGCGCCAGAGAACTTTTTAAGCGAGTGGCTGAGGCGCTGTCGAATCGCATAGGGCTTACCGGCGAGGCACTTTATAAACTGTTTTTAGCGCGCGAGCGGGAATCAAGCACGGTGATTGAACCGGGCCTGGCTATTCCACATGTGATAGTGCCGGGCCAGCAGATATTCGATCTGGTACTGGTACGCTGCAAAGCGGGGGTGGTGTTTGACGAGTTGCATGAGCCGATTAAAACCGCATTTGTGCTGGTGGGTTCCTCCGATGAGCGAAATTATCACCTGCGGGCGTTGATGAACATCGCCCATATAGTGCAGCAGGCCGATTTTAAGGAACGCTGGCTAGCCGCTCCCGGCGCTCAGCAACTTAGGGATATCCTCCTGCTTTCAGAACGTACCAGGGAAAAGCATGGGCATGTAAAGAAGAAGCATTAGTTTGCTTAAAAAACTACTTTAGCGGAAGCCGATAAGCTTCCTGTCTGGAGAGTATTTTCAATGGGGCATTATATACTGGATTTTAATACTTGACATTAATTACCGGCTAAAATATAATTCCGGTGGAAATTGATGGTGGCGATTTTAGCGGGTAACGATTTAACAGGCGCGTAGCTCAGGGGGAGAGCGCTACCTTGACACGGTAGAAGTCAGGGGTTCAAAACCCCTCGCGCCTACCATTTATTAAGTTACCGTTTATAATTTTAAAGGCGTATTTTTTTGGGTTTACTGCAAAATTGGTTGAATAATTTGTACCAGGCATCATAAAAGCTAAAGATGTGCTTTTGTGGTGCTTTTGTTTTCTTTAACCCGATCTATATGGATGTATATGGCTAAAATAGTGGTTAGTCTGGCTGACGGCCGGCAGGCAGAATTTAACTCCCCCGTTACTACCGGTGAAGCGCTAAAAAGCCTGTTAAACGGCAAACTTAAAAACATAATCGCCGTTAAGGTAAATGGGGAAGCGGTCGACCTGAGCCATACCTTAACCCGGACTGCCGAGTTGGATCCCATTACCGCTGATTCAGCCGCAGGTCAGAAAATGTTGCGCCACAGTACCGCCCATATTATGGCCCAGGCGGTACAGGAGCTTTATCCGGAAACCAGGTTGGGTATCGGCCCGGCTATAGAGAATGGCTTTTATTACGATTTTGATCGCCCGCAATCATTCAGCGACACGGAAATGGAAAAGATCGAACAGCGGATGGCCCAAATCATAAAACAAGATTTGCCGTTTCGTAAGTCGGTAATCAGCAAGGCTGAGGCAATACAGACCTTCAGTGAAAAAAGCGAGGCCTATAAGCTGGAGTTGATTAACGAACTGGATGATAACCGGCTTAACCTTTATCAGCAGGGAGATTTTATCGACCTCTGCCGCGGTCCCCATATACCGAGTACTGGCAAAGTACCCGCCTTCAAACTGCTGAGTGTAGCCGGAGCTTACTGGCGCGGCAATGAAAACAATAAAATGCTACAGCGCATATATGGGACAGCCCACTCCAGCGCTGCCCGGTTGAAACAATATCTCAATCAATTGGCGGAAGCCAAAAAGCGGGATCACCGTAAGCTGGGTCAGGAACTGGATTTGTTCAGCTTCAGCCCTGAAGCCGGCGCCGGGCTGGTGATTTACCACCCCAAGGGGGCTATTTTAAGGGGTATTATAGAAGATTTTGAGAAGCGGGAACACTTAAAACGCGGTTATCAGCCGGTAATCGGGCCACTTTTATTAAAATTGGACTTATGGAAAAAGTCCGGCCATTATGATAATTACCGCGAGAATATGTATTTTACTGAAATTGAAGGCCAGCAGTACGGCATAAAACCCATGAACTGCCTGGCACATATGCTGGTTTATAAATCCAGGCTGCGCAGTTATCGTGATTTGCCGTTGCGTTATTTTGAGCTGGGCACGGTATATCGGCATGAAAAATCAGGCGTATTGCACGGTCTTTTGCGAGTACGGGGGTTTACCCAGGATGATGCCCATATCCTTTGTACCCCGGAGCAGTTAAATGATGAAATTATTGGGATTATCGACTTTGTGCAGCAGGTAATGGATACCTTCGGCTTTTCCTATACCCTGGAAATAAGCACCCGGCCGGAAAAATCCATCGGCAGCGATGAGGACTGGGAGCGGGCTACCGAAGCCCTGCCACATGCCCTGGAACATAGGGGGCTGCCCTATACCATAAATCAGGGCGATGGCGCCTTTTACGGCCCCAAAATTGATGTTAAACTAAAGGACGCCATCGGCAGGTGGTGGCAGTGCGCCACTATTCAATGTGATTTTACCCTGCCGGAACGGTTTGATTTGTGTTATATTGGGAAAGACGGACAGCGCCATACTCCGGTAATGCTACATCGGGTGATATTGGGAGCCATGGAGCGTTTCCTGGGAGTGCTGATCGAGCATTACGCCGGGGCTTTTCCGGTATGGCTGGCGCCGGTTCAGGTCAGGGTAATGAGTATTACCAATGAGCAGGATGACTACGTCCTGAGCCTGGCTGAAAAATTGATTGAGCATGATATCAGGGTGGAAACAGATACCAGCCCGGAAAAAATCGGTTTTAAAATAAAAGAAGCCCGCTTGCAGAAAATTCCTTATATGCTGATTGTGGGAGCTAAGGAAAAGGCTGCCGGCTCGGTAGCTGTCAGAAAGCGGGGAGCAGGAGACTTAGGCGGTATGGAGTTTGATGAATTCATACAGCAGATAGATCACGAAATTAACCAAAAAATCCATTAACTCTAGCTAATTGGAGGTGAGTAGCATCGGTAAATATCCCGTAAGATTCCAGGATCAAACTAAAATCAATGACAATATTAAGGCCAGAGAGGTGAGGCTGATCACTGAAGGCAACAACCTGGGCGTTGTTAAATTAGAAGCTGCACTCGAGATAGCCAGCCAACAGGGGTTGGATCTAGTGGAAGTCGCCCCGGATGCCAGTCCTCCGGTATGCAAGGTAATGGATTACGGCAAGTACAAATATCAGAAAAACAAACGGGATCATGAGGCTAAAAAAAGTCAACACATTATCCATGTTAAAGAGGTAAAATTCAGGCCCAAGACCGATGAGCATGACTTTCAATTTAAACTCGACCACATAAAAAAGTTCCTGGAAGCTAAAGACAAAGTGAAGGTAACCTTGATTTTCAGGGGACGGGAAGCATCACATGTCCATCTGGGAATAAGGTTGCTGGATCGGGTGGTCGAAGAAATTGCAGAACTGGGGGTAGTGGAACAACATCCCAAACGAGAGGGAAGAGTGTTGGTGATGATTTTGGCTCCTAAGGCTCAGGGGCTGTAGCTAAAATACAATTATGAAAGGAAGGAAAAAGTGCCTAAGATAAAGACCAACAGGGGAGCAGCCAAGCGTTTTTCGCTTACTTCCAGTGGTAAAATAAAACATAAGAAAAATTATACCAGCCATATCCTGACTAAAAAATCCACCTCCCGCAAGAGAGGTCTGCGACAGGTAGGTTTTATCAGCAAAGCGGATGAAAAAAACGTACGGGAGTTAATACCGTATGCCAAATAAATTATAGTGAAAAGTTCACTATAACTCTATATTTAAGACAAAGGGGGGGAAATTGCCAAGAGTCAAAGGTGGTTCCAAGAGAACCAGAAGAAGAGGAAAGATACTTAAACTGGCCAAGGGCTATCGAGGTGGCAGAAGCCGGCTGTTTCGCACGGCTACCGAGGCGGTAGCCAGGGCCTTAAATTATGCCTATCGAGACCGACGCACCCGTAAGCGTGATTTCAGGCGGCTGTGGATTGTCAGAATTAACGCTGCCAGCCGGCAAAACGGCATCTCATATAGCTCGTTAATCAACGGCTTGAATAAGGCGGGTATTGCCTTAAATCGGAAGATACTGGCCGATTTAGCAGTAAACGATCCGACGGCCTTTGCCCAACTGGCCGAAATAGCCAAAACACAGGTTGAGGCTGAAAAGAGCGCCGCTTAAAAAAATTCTTTTGACAGGATTAACGAGATTAACAGGATAAAATTGCCCCACTGCAGGTGGTTATTATAAAATTGCCCCACTGCAAGTGGTTATTATAACTTGCCCCACTGCAGGTGGTTATTATAACTTGCCCCACCGCAGGTGGTTATCCTGTAAATCCTGTCTAAATTTTTGTCATTGCGATTAAAGGTTTATAAACCAGTCAGGTTAAGGAATTAAAATGCAGCAGTTTGCGGTAATCGGAATTGGCAGGTTTGGATTCAGTGTGGCCAAATCCCTGGCCGAGCAAGGTTATCAAGTGCTGGCCATCGATACTCGTGAAGCATGTGTTGATGAGATAGCAGATCACGTCACTCAGGCAATCCAGTTGGATGCCACTGATGAGAAAACCTTACGCGCAGTTGGTATCCTTGATATGGATGTGGTGGTGGTGGCTATCGGGGTAAATAAAGAAGCCAGTATTATGACCACTCTTATCCTGAAGGAAATAGGAGTTAAGCAAGTAGTAGCTAAAGCCATTTCACCCTTACACGGTAAGGTATTAAAACGCATCGGCGCCAGCCGGGTAGTATATCCTGAGGGGGATATGGGGGAACGACTGGCCCGCTCACTGGCCTCTCCCTCGATTCTGGATAATCTTGAACTGTCTAGTGAATACGGGATTTTTGAAATTATTACCCCGGAAAGCTTCATAGGTAAAACCTTGGGCGATCTGAACATCAGGGCTACATTTGGGCTGAACGTAATCGCCATAAAAAACCAGGTTTCCCACTTAGAGGATAAAAAGTTCACCACCGGTGATCAGATAAATATCTCTCCCCTGGCCGATGACAAGATTCCCCCTGGAAGTGTGCTGGTAGTGGTCGGCAGCAACGAAAGCATACAGCGGTTCCGTAAAAAAACCAAATCCAAATAGCCACGGGCTGGGAACCTGGATTAATTATGGCAAAACCGCTGCTGCCAGGAGTCTGTCGGTTTGAAAGCCAATGACGGCGGCTTGTATTTTAAAGCAAATACGATTAGATAATTTCCCATATATGGACAAACTGACCAAGCTAAAATCACAGGCCCTGGATGAACTTGCCGGGGCAAAATCCGAAGACCAAATAAACCAAATCAGGATCAAATTTTTGGGACGCAAGGGACTGCTTACCGGCATATTGCGTCAAATGGGTACTCTGCCCCAGGAACAACGCCGGGCAACCGGGCAGTTGGCCAACAGCATAAAAACCGAACTGGAAGCTGAACTAAAGCTAAAACAAACACATATCCGCTTAAACCAAAACCGGAAAAAAACCTCCCCCAAATTAGATGTTACCCTGCCGGGACGGCGCCCCGCCCTGGGCAAGAAACACCCCATTACCCAAACCATTGAAGAAATAAGCAATATTTTTCTCTCCCTGGGCTTTCAAATAGCCCAAGGCCCGGAGGTGGAATCGGATTATTATAACTTTGAAGCCCTGAACATCCCAGCCGATCATCCAGCCCGCGACATGCACGACACCTTCTATATCACTGATAAATTGTTACTGCGCACCCATACTTCACCGGTCCAGATTCATGTCATGGAGAAGATAAAACCGCCAATACGCATTATCGCCCCAGGCAAGGCATACCGCTGTGACGCCGACCATACCCATACCCCTATGTTTCATCAAGTAGAGGGCTTGCTGGTGGATGATCTGGTAACCTTCGGAGATTTAAAAGGGGTATTAAACCTCTTCGCACAGCGCATGTTCGGGGCAGATACCAAATTGCGCTTCCGCCCCAGTTTCTTCCCCTTTACCGAACCCAGCGCCGAGATAGACATCGCCTGCGTAATGTGCAAGGGTGAAGGCTGCCGGGTCTGCTCCAGAACCGGCTGGCTGGAAATACTGGGAGCCGGCATGGTTGACCCGGCGGTATTTGAAAAAGTGGGTTATGATGCGGATAAATACACCGGCTTTGCCTTTGGTATGGGGGTTGAGCGGATTGCCATGCTGAAATACGGCATAAACGATATCCGGCTCTTCTTTGAGAACGATCTCAGATTTTTGGCCCAGTTCTAGTTGCCCCCCGACCCCCCTGCCCTACCCGGCTTAAACCCCAAAGTACCATTAACACAACCACATCGAACGCAGGTTACCTTAGCCAACACATTATGGCACTTAATTTGCACTTATGTTACGTCAAGTTATCTGAAGCGAAACTTACGGGTTCGACATCATGAATCTGGTTAATGATGGATATGGATTATGCTGAATGAACATACCTGCCCCGAATGTGGCTATAGAACCCCTTTTTATACCTGCATGCGCTGTGGCGCCACCATTAAGACCCAATTCCCGGAAAAGGATAAACCGGAGCCGGAGCATATTCCCCGACATAACCAAGAGATAATACCCGATCCCGGCGTACCACTGATGTCGGCAGCGGTGGCGGCCGGCAACCAAAATCCTTCAGTGACTAAACCTGCATCAGGAGTTGGTGGAAAAAAACCGAATATATCGTTTCATTATGGTAAAGCCAAGCCCCCGATTAAAAAAGCAACCAAATACAAAGGCCCTCCCGCTACATTAAAGTATATATTCATTGTTTTGGGTATCGCATTAGCGCTGCTTAAGATGCACAGCTTACTGATACAATATAACGTCCTCTCCCCCTTAGTTAATCTTTCTTCCATAAACAATTACAGACCGAATCAGGAGTTAAGGAGTAAATCATGGTACCTCCCGAACTACTTAAACTGCTAAACCCATTTTCCGGAGGAGGAGGGGTTACGGTTATAGAACAAATCATTCTATGGGCGGGGGCTTACGTTTACTTTGCCTATACCCTGCAAATCATTGCCCTAAAAGTAAACGCTGAACGAGCCTGGATGGCCTGGATACCGATTGCCAGCTTCTATTTGATGTGTAAAATGACCGGCCGGCCGGAGTGGTGGATATTTCTGATGATGATACCTTTGGTAAAGGTAGTTATTTTAATCATTTTATGGATGGAGATTACCAATAAACGCCTGGGGGTCGGCTGGCCGGGAATCCTGGCAGTCATCCCGGTAATCAATATAGGCTTCAGCGGCTACCTGGCCTTCTCAGAATAGGGGGGGGTCAGTGACTCTTTTTTAGGGTCAGAGCCCATTTATATTTAAGCTATGTTTAAATACTGCTAAAAACACATAACTCACTGTATTATTAAGTATTATTTAACCATTGAATGTCAAATGTTGACGGGCTGTTGCCCAAATCGTTTTATTTAGCCGATAGATATGATACAATATGGGGGTGAGAAATCAAGCTATGTCAGCATAAATAAAGGAGATAAGGCCTATGCTGGGTCAGGAGTCA
>JAJRUS010000092.1 GCA_024277675.1 bacterium
AAAGAGACCGAAACAACAGCGCAAGAAAAATTGTTTGGCAATTTACCTCCTCGGACGCCCGAATTAAACTGAAGCATCTTTATCCGAAATTATAACTGTTACACGGTACTAGGAGCCTGTCGGACTTTAGGGTTCGTAGCGAGGAAAGTAAGAAACATAGCCCATTTTTTCGGTCATTTGAGGCGAATAGCGTGTTTATTTAACGAAAATGCGCGGGAAAATAGATATGTTTATCACTTTACGCAGTAGAATCATCTAAAGTCCGACAGACTCCTAGCGTATCCGCTTACAGAAATGCCAACCTAACTTGTGAGCATTAAGCACACACTGTACACACTCCGGCAGTTCAAATGTACGCACTGATATAATTTCATCTTTCTCCCAGCCGATGCCGAAGTGTATATGTGGCAAACAAATACTACCACACTGAACTTCCCGGCCATAAACCCGGGAACTGGTTTTCAGCAAACCGGGAAAAACCCTTTTATGCTTGATAGTCTTCAAGTGGGGGGGGATTTCAGCCCCATGCGGCAGAATCAATTTTATTTTTTTATTCTGCAGGACGTTCGAGAACGAGCTTACCATTTCCGGCGGAACATTGGTAAATAAAGCCCAGTCAACCTGCCGCAGATGCCCTTCTATCTCATTAACGGCTTGGGATGTTGCCAGTACCGAACCGAATATCAGATTATTCCGGGTAGCCTTATCATACAGATTTAAGCGGTGGGAACAAGCCAGACACTTACTCACGGTAAGGGCGCTAATGTCATATATTTCGTTATCTTGCCAGATAATATCAAATATTATGTTGGCTAACCTGATGCAGCCTACCGTCATAATCTGTCCATGATAAGTGGCCTTTATGCGGTTTTTTATACCGGCCAAATAGGGGCGGAGATCTTTGGCTATTTTTGTCTTAGGGGGTAAATAGATAGTAATTTCCTTGTTAGCCAGATAGGGGGTTATTTCGTTTAACAGGCTGGGCGGAGGATCATAAATTTTAACCGAATAAGCGTCATTGATATACTCTTTAATGACTTCAATGCCTTTTGCTAAGGCATAAGTTTCTCCGGCTTTAAGATGAACGATATTTTGCAACATTAGCTGAAGTCTTCTTTTTTAAAATATCCAATCAACCGGGTAGTCATTTGGCCTTTAGGCTAAGCGCTACTCCTGTTTCCTGAATTGCAGATCATATAAGCGCCGGTAAACCCCGCCCATCTTCATCAACTCCCGGTGGGTGCCCTGTTGGGCAATTCGGCCGTTGTCTATAGCTACAATCAGGTCAGCATGCATGATAGTAGATAACCGATGGGCAATTACCAGGGTGGTCCGGCCGTGCATCAGCTTTTCTAATGCCTGTTGAACCAGCTTTTCTGATTCAGAGTCCAGCTCTGAGGTGGCCTCATCCAGAATCAGTATTCCGGGGTCTTTTAATATGGCTCTGGCAATGGTAATTCTCTTGCGCTGACCGCCGGATATTTTCACTCCCCGCTCGCCGATAACAGTGTCATAGCCCTGGGGCATTTCTATAATAAAATCATGCGCATAAGCTGATTTGGCGGCCTGGATAATCTCTGCCGGGGAAGCATCCAGGCCGCCATAGGCGATATTATTGGTTACGGTATCGTTGAACAGAATAGTTTCCTGGGTAACCATGCCAATCTGGGAACGCAATGACTTCAATTTTACATCCCGCACATCGTAGCCGTCTATGAGCAAAGCCCCGGCAGTTACATCATAAAAACGGGGGATCATATCTGCCAGCGTTGATTTACCGGCGCCGCTCAAACCCACCAGGGCCACCAGTTGGCCCTTTTTAATCGTGAGGTTAATATCCTTTAGCACTGAATCATGACCGTTATAGCTAAAATACACTCCTTTAAATTCAATGTGTTGATTGAAAGGGGGAAGCTCAATAGCGGATTCTTTATCGGTTATTTCCAGCGGGGTGTCCAATATATCAAACACCCTTTCAGTAGCCGCCATAGAGTCCTGAAATACGTTATGCATCTTACTCAACTTGCGGATGGGGGCGTATAGCATGGCTACTGCTGCAATAAAAGAGAAAAATGTACCGGTGGTAGTATTGTCCCGGATTACCTGCATCCCCCCGTACCAGATAACCACCGCCAGGCCGATGGCGCCTAAAAATTCCATCAATGGCGATAAAAGCTCATCTGCCGCCACGCCCTTCATTTTGATTTTATATAATTTCTGGTTCTCGTGATTGAAGCGCTGACTTTCATAATCTTCCATGCCGAAGGCTTTAACTATTTTGGTGCCGGTGAAGCTTTCCTGCAGAATAATGTTTAATTCAGCCAACTTTTCCTGATCGCGCCGGCTGACCTTTCGCAGTCGTTTACCTATCGCTTTAATGGGCCAAATTACTACCGGTAATACCAAACAATAAATAAGGGCTAAACGCCATTCGCGATAGAAAACCACTCCCAACAGAACAATTACGGTAAATATCTGGCGGAAGAAATCGGCGATAACCTGTGAGGAAATGCGCGCCAATTTAGTCACGTCATTGGTGATGCGGGACATAAGCACGGCGGAGGGAGTGCGGTGAAAAAAAGACAGCGACATCAACTGGATATGTTCATATAGCTTGTTTCGCAATTGCATGATTACTCGTTGTCCCACTGAACGCATCAGGTAGGATTGGCCGAAGCGGGAAACCCCTTTAACCAGATACAGCAGCAACAAACCTAACGGGATTAATCTAAGTAACTCCGCATTCTTGTTCACGAAAATATCATCCATAATGGGCTTTACCATCCAGGCCAGGGTTCCATCCGCCGCCGAAACCAGTAAAGCCAGTAACAGAGAGAAAGAAATCAAGCCCAAGTACGGTTTTATATAAACAAACAACCGCTTGTACAACAATATATCTTTTGAGGTTTCTGTTTTCATGATGTTTGTAGAATATGTTTTAAAAATTAATCCTTAGCTGATATTCCCGGTTGATCGATTACTATGATCACCCGGCATTTATACAAAAAATCATGTCGCTTAGCGGCTCGATTAATACGGTCGGCATCCTGATTGCTGATAATTAAATCGGTATTGGTGTCAGCGTCGACGTCTAATACCTTAATTACAATAGGATTATCAGCTGCCCGCTTAGCTGCTTCAGCTAATGCCATATCCGGCATGTAGGTTGCCAGGCCGCGCTTCACCATATAGCTGCGGCTTACACTCCCGGGACCATATATTAAGCGTCCGTCCCGGCTTAAGATTTGTGGGTTAATAGCCGGCATTACCCTGAACCCCCTTGCATCCAACACTAAGCCGGTAATTTCCCTCATAAACATCGGTCCGTTGGGGCCGGGATTACCGGCCGGCCGGCCAAATATTTTTGGTGGACGGCTGACATTATTAATCGGTTGGACGGCTAACAGCGCCTCGACAAAAGCCCCGGTTAATGAAAACCTCAGCTTGACCGCAGACTGCCCGCCAGCCAAATCAGGCGACTCAATAGTTTTTGCTTTTAAAATAAGTTGCTGTAGCTGCGTTTTGAGGTGGCCGCTGCGAGAGATTAACTCCCCCACCCGTTGCCGGCTATTCAATCTCAGGCCGGCTATTATTTTCCATAAATTTTGCTGAGCCGTCTCCAGGTTTGGCCCTTGACCGGTCAGGGTTTCCTGGCTCCAGTTGATGTCGCCATAGTCGGTGGCTTGAATTAAATTGGGTCCTCCGGCCCAGGCCGCGCTGACTGACAGCATAATAATAAGCGCCGCGCTGGCGGCCGGCAATGAATTATTTATACAACTTTTGGTAAACCTCATCTAAAGTCCGACAAGCCTCCTGAAGGGTTACAGGTGATCAATTATCTTTTGCCTGACTTGCTCCGGCAGTTGCTGTCGGGCTTCACGGTCCAGGCCGGTTACCTCAATAGGTTTATGGATGACCATTCTTATCGGGTGGGGAGAGATCAGCCAACTCCCTCTTCGCATAATATCAAAGCTGCCATTAATCGAGATGGGTATAATCGGGACTCCTGACCTGTAAGCCAGCATAAAGCCCCCCCGTTTAAACCTGCCCACCTTACCATTCCGGCTGCGGGTTCCTTCAGGAAAGATGATAATCGATTTACCATCCCGAAGCAACGCCAGCACTTTTTTCATATCCTGCAAAGCTTTATGTGGATGATGGCGATCTATTCCCACATAGCCACCCCTTTTCATGGCTTGTCCCATAAGCGGAATACGAAACAGCTCCTTTTTCATCACCCAGCGAAACGGAATGGGCAGCCACCCCATCAATGCCCAAATGTCAAAGCTCCCCTGATGATTGGCAACTATTAGTTGTGCCCTGCGGTGATCGATATTTTCCAGCCCCTGGACCTCGACCCGGACGCCGCTCAGCCACAGTACAAACCGGCCCCATACCCGGGTATAGCTATGAACGTCATCCGCTGGTACGTTAAGCAGCAAAGCCACCAAACACGCCAGGCTACAGACCACCATTCCAAGCGAACCTAATCCCCAGGCCAGCAGGCTGCGCAGGTAAGCTTTTTGCGGTTGGCTCATTTATAGTAAATCCCAGGCCGAGAGTCGATTGCCATAGCTGATTTTATCTTAACTTCAGATGATAACAGACATAATCACTAAGTGTCAAGCCGCCGGAGGGCACTCTTTAAAGCAATAAATCATGTAATATCAGCAGGTTGTTTAACAATCAAGCTTGATTTTTTGTTGCATCTTTAAGTGGGGCTGATTATAATCGATTTTAAGGTTGTCCGGTTAACCAAAACAGTATGAATTAAAATATTATGAAAAAGTATCTTAAGCTGGCCATAATTATCAGCCTGGTGTCGGCAGGCGGGATTCATATAGTGCGGCGCCTGGCTCCCGATGAAGATAAGCAGCGGGAGCAAGCAGCCTTAAAGCGGTTGTTTCCCCAAGTACAATCCTTCACCGAAAAAACGGGTCAGCCCCCCTGTTATGAAGGCTATATTATAAATGACCAGGCGCAGAAAGAGCTGAAAGGTTTGTGTTTTTTGACTACCGATGTGGCGCCGGAGGTTAAGGGTTATGCCGGGCCAATTAAGCTTATGCTGGGGATGGATACTAAGGGTATTCTCACCGGCATAGAAATTATAAAGCATCACGAAACCCCATCCTATGTGTGGGGAATCGAGGAACCCTGGTTTAAGGAACAGTTTAAGGGAAAGTCGGTTTATGATGCCTTCCGGTTGGGTGAAGATATTGACGGAATCAGCCGGGCGACAGTTACCGTAAGCGCTATCGCCGAGGGGGTGAGAAAAAGTGCGGTACGAATCGGACGGGAACGGTTGGGGCTTGAGATAGCTGAGACGGAAGAAAATCCCTGGCTGTCGGTTGACTATCTTCCCTTGATATATTTGAGCGGATTACTGGGTATGGCGCTGGCAAGCTTGCTGCTTAAAACACAATCCTGGCGCATTGTAAGCCTGGGGACTGCGATTGTCCTGGTCGGCTTTTATCACACCGACCCGCTCTCCAGTGTAAACCTGATAAATATCCTGACCTATCGGCTGCCCGGTCTGGCCCGGAATCCTTTTTGGTATATACTGGCAGGCTTCGCCATCCTGAGTTGCCTGCTTTGGGGGCGGGTATATTGCGGTTTTATCTGCCCCTTCGGGGCGGTGTTGGAGTTGCTGGAAATAGTGAAAGCCTATCGGCTCAAGCTCAGCCAACGCCTGGAACAGCGGGCGAAGTACATAAAATATATTATATTGTGGCTGATAGTGGTGGCTGCTTTGGTGTTAAATAATGCCAATGTCGGCGATTATGAGCCTTTCAGCGCCCTGTTTACTCAAGCCGGGAATTGGCTGGATTGGAGTTTGTTGGCGTTAGCCATCGGGGGATCGCTTTTTATCCCGCGCTTTTTCTGTCGTTATCTGTGTGGGGTAGGGCTGGGACTGGGGTTGATTTCCAAATATAGCTTAAAACAACTTGAAATTAAAGAAAACTGCCGTAAATGTCAAAATTGTAAATCAGCCTGTCCCTATGGGGCAATAGAAGTTCAACCCGGGGGCGCATTGAATATCAATCCGGTGGAATGTATCCAGTGCCATATCTGCCTGAATAACTGCCCGCAGGGAAATATTGGACGCTGACCCCGACCGGTCGGGGTTTTTAAGCGGCAAATTTTTGTTTGATTAAAGATAATGACCAATGAAACTTAACATATTTAAATCTGATCTCAAGCGGGATGATTTGATTTTTGTGGCAGTCTTGCTGCTGGCGGTATGCCTGGTGGGGTTTATTATAAGCGGCAATATCTATGATTCGCTATATCCGCCATTATTTTCCGGACCGGTAATTGATGTGGAACAGGTATTAAAGCGAATTGATAAGTCGGGGCTGAAACCTGTCGAGGCGCGTTATTACCGGGTAATAGAAAGGGATCGTCAGGGAAATATCAGGGAGATAAGTAGAGCCAGGTAAATATGGTGCGGGGTGTAATTGCCCTTAAATTTTTTTGAATCGAGATAATCTTTGTGTTAAGATACTTTTTGTTGTATGAAAATGAATCCTTTTTTATGGAAAGCCAAGGTTAGCTGTATGCTTCGGAAAAGAACAGGAATAATATTTTTAGCCGCTGGTTTGCTAATTATCGGGAGCTGTGCCGGCTTCATGGTTCGCCGGGATAAGCTGCCGCAGATAGAGGGGTCCCGGTATGCAGGTACGCAAACATGTATCCAGGAAAAATGTCATCCGAAGCGTATGGCAGATATTAAGGATAGCGCACATAAGCAACTGTTTGAGCATGACCAGCCGGACAAACCGGCCTGTGAGTTGTGTCATGGCAAGGGCAGCCTGCACCTGACAGCTACCGGCAATCCTGATTTAATTTTGATTTATAAAAATATGGCCCCTGGACAGGCCTCGGAAGTATGCCTTACTTGCCATGCAACCGGCGCTACCAGAGAATGGTATAAATCCGCTCATTATCAGCACGATGTTTCTTGCAATGAATGCCATCTTTCCCACGGTTCAAGCGATAAGCAACTTTTAAAAGCTCCGGATCCGGCAATCTGCTTTAAATGTCATGCCGAGGTGCAACAAAAATTCAAGCTGGCCTCAACTCATCAGTTCAAAGACCAGGGGTTTAGTTGTGCGAAATGTCATGGTCCCCATGAACAACGCGACACCAGCGGGAAGCAGGATATTAGAGTAAATGCCTGCCTGACCTGTCACAAAAAATATGCCGCCGAATTTAAATATCCACATGAAGGAGTAAAAGAAAATTGCCTTGAATGCCATGTGGCTCATGGTTCGGAATATCCTGGGCTAATTAAAGCCGACATCAAAACCCTGTGTGAATCATGCCATACTGTAGGCCACCGTACCCTGTTTATTTCCCGCTCTTTTAATAATGCCGAAAAAGATTTAAAAGCAGGCCGCTGTGTGGTCTGCCATAAAAATGTTCATGGCTCAAACTTCCCTAAATTACTTGATCGGAAGTTACAGCGGATGGGACCGCCTTCGGGATTCAGACCGCCGGTTATGGGAGGCGGGGGAATTCGTGAGAAAAACCTCGGAATGCAGCCATCGCAAGAAGAAGGCTGGTAACCCAAACAAATTGAACCGTATTAAACCCGAAGGGCATCTTTCTATGCAAAAGGCGACAGCGCAAGGTGCTGTAAAATAAGGATGTTTTGAAGTGGGAGAGAAAGCGACAGCTTAATCCTTTAATGTTGATTGGATAGACCAGACTTTTTTAACTGATTTTGGTCTGTTATTAGGGATTGAGATAAAAAATCCTTTTTGCGGTGCTTGAAAGGACATTGTTGTTTGAATGATTATTTTATAGTAAGGTAATATTTATTATAACAACAAAGAGGTAGTTATGAAAAAACATACCCAAGCAAGCCGGGGCTTAGGAGTAGCAGGAAAATAATTATGGACTGTCCTAAATGTAAATTGATTAATCCTGATACCGCACTGAGATGTGATTGTGGTTACAATTTTTCAACCCGTCAAATGGAAAATTCATATTGCTACCAGTCAAACCAAGGTATGGCGTCAGTGGGCTTTCGATTTGCTAATTTTATTGTTGATATAATTTTGTCAGGCATTGTTTATTATTTAATATTATCAGAAGAGCCGTCATTATTTATGTTTTATCTGTTTTGTTACTATGGTTTTTTTGAATCTGTTTTCCAGAGAACTCCAGCAAAATTTATTACTGGCACTAAAGTTTTAATGCTAGATGGCACAAAACCAAATTTTAATACGATTGCCGCAAGAACAGTGTCAAGATTTGTGCCGTTTGAACCATTATCGGGAAACAAAGGTACTTGGTGGCACGACCGTTGGACTCAAACGCTAGTAGTTAGAACCGGAACATTTAAACCATTCAAGCGGGCAGGAGCTAAGGAGGAGGAATGTCCTCAAAAACATTAGTTTTTTAGGACACCAGAATTGAAAATAAAAACCTCTTTTTTTGGGGCAGGGAGACATGCCTTCATTTTTTTCCAAAAACAATCCAAAGCAGACAACCGGTTCCAACTCCTATTATTCCACCAATAGCACCCAAAATCCCATTTAATAAACGAGAATATCCCATAAAAAAATCCGCAACTGAAATTCCAATAACTAAACCCAAAAAAATAGTGGTTCTTTCTGCCTTAACGTCTTTTGTAAAAACATTATTGATGTCAAACGGAATGTCAAAAAAGCACCCTAATTTAAATTTTATTTTTTTAAATAAACCTTCATGCTTTGGTTGGGCAAACAATCTGTCTATAACATCTTTTCTAAGCTCGTCATCACTCTTATGCTCATTCCCTTTAAGATGCCGGGCAAGTTCTACCACGGGGTCTCCATTTCCTTTCTGTGCTGGAAGTGCTATGCCTCGCTCCATCAGCAATTGTTTTATGGCTTCAAACGTTTCTTCTAAATAACCGGCTCTATTTTCTTCCCATATCTTCAGCAATTCTCCGTTGCTTTTTGCTTCCATTACTTTGCGAATATGTTGAACCCAATTATCATCCATTTCTAAAGGTTTCCTTGTTTTGTTTCCTAGAGCCTATTCTCTACCGTATGCCTGCTTATTCCTAACTGCTTAGCAGCCCTCCTAATACTAATCCCCTGTTTCCTTAATTCCCAAGCTCCATCAGGATTTAGTGCGGAATCCTATTTTTTCTTTTGGTTTTTCTTCCTGTATTATAAGCTGTTTAATTGCGTCAAAAACCAGCTTAAATTGCTGGTCATATTTAGCCTCCATGACCTCAATCTTTTTCTTTAGGTCAGCGTGGGAGGCCAGCATTTCTCTTAGTTTGGCAAAGGCCCTAACCACTGCAATGCTCATTTCTATTGCAGTAGAACTTTTAATTACATTTGCCAACATTAAGGCTCCATATTCCGTAAAAGCGTAAGGGAGGCTGGATGAATGCTTTAATGTCTTGAACCGGTCGCAATTTGCGACCAGTTCATCTCTTTCCTCTTTTGTTAATTGAAACATAAAATCTTCTGGAAAACGATTTTTATTCCTCTTAACCTGCTCATTAAGCCTCTTTGTTTTTACTCCATAAAGTTCAGCCAAGTTTTTGTCTAGCATTACTTTTTTCCCACGGATTAGAAATATTTTATCTACTATCCGCTCGTTTGGGATTGTTGGTATAAGTTTTTTGCTTGTCATACGGATATTCTATCAGCTTTCTAATATAAATAAAACTGTTTTATGTTCCAACAAGATGCCAAATTGGCATCTCCAATTGGGGTGGGGCCGACTTTTATTATTATTGAACTAATTTAGTTTTAATCTGGTCACTTCCAAAGGCCGTCTTTACAAACTCCAATTCAGCCTGCCGATCCTTCAGCCTGCCATCCAGTTTGCCATCCAGTACTGCATCGAGGATTTGCTTGAATTGCGGGCCGGGTTTGAAGCCTAATTGTTTAAGTTCCTGGCCGGTTATCTCCGGCCGTTGGTGTTTTAGTTTGGTCAAATAGAAAGAGGTTGTCCGCTTGACTTCTTCGTTGGTGGTTTTGGCCATTACATATAGCAGGGTTTCAGGAGCAGTTCCTTGTAATAGCCGGAATACCCGGCTGCCGGCGAGGGGTGTTTGCTGCTGTAGTTTATAAAGAATTTCCGGCGCCTGCCGGCGGGCATTAGCGAAGAAGCTTAGCTGACGCTCGCTTAAGTTCAGCCGTTGCCAGGTATTGAGGGCTTCATCATCGCTAAGCTGATCGGTTATCCCCAATAAATATACCCGTTGGCTTTCTATTTCTTGCTCCAGGAAAAGCAGGTTGTACCAGTCAATCATGGTATGGACATGCTGGAGCAGCCGGATCATTTTTTTATTCAACTTTATGGCCGGATGAATAAACTGCAACAGGTTCAACTCTCCCATACGAATAATAGGTTTAACCGGTTCCGCCTCAGCAAAAACCATCAATAATTCCTGCCATAGCCGAGTTCCGGCCAGTTTATCGCACAGCCGGCGTTGCACCGCATGCTGGATCAGGTTGAGGGTATACTTACCGATTTTAAAGCCAAAGCGTTGCTCAAACCTGATGGCCCGGAAAACCCGCGAGGGGTCTTCCACAAAACTTAAGGAAGAAAGCACACGAATGACGCCATTCTTAATGTCCTGTTGTCCGCCGAAGAAGTCGATTAAGCGACCGAAATGTTTTTGATTAAGCTGAATGGCCAGGCTGTTGATGGAAAAATCGCGCCGGTATAAGTCCTGCTTGATAGAGCTTTGCTCAACAATGGGTAAGGCTGCCGGGTATTGATAATATTCGGTGCGGGCGGTGACTATATCAAGCTTGAAGCCATCCGGAAAGATAACCACGGCGGTGGCGAATTTTCGATGTGCCTTATACCGGCCGCCTATACGGCTGGCTAAAGCAGCGGCAAACTTTATACCATCCTGTTCCACCACTATATCTATGTCCAGGTTATCCGTTCTGAGCAGTAAATCCCGTACCAGGCCGCCTACCACATAGGCCGCACAACCCAACTCATCAGCCGTTCTACCTGCCAGTCTGAGAATATGTTGTATGTTTTGCGGCAGCCTTTCCTGCAGGAGGCTGATCAGGTTTTTGCGATAAACCCGCAGGCCCTGCTGGTGATAAAGTGACTGGGGTTTGCGTTCTAAGTCTTCATGCAGCATACGCAAAAGATCGCTCCGGGTAATTACTCCCGCCAGCTTTCCCTCAGCTATAACCGGCAGCAAGGGCTGCTGGCGTTCCAACATTATCTGCCTTACCGCCGCCGGCTCAGCCTGCGGGGCGATCCAGGAAATATCGCTCACCATACATTCAGCCACCAGTGAATCTTCCATGTTATGGGAAATAGCTTTATCTACTGTCTGGCGGCTGATGATACCGGCTACCTCCTGCCGGGCATCTACCACCGGCAGATGATTTATTCCATAGCGCATAAACATCTCTTTGGCCTGTTTGATTGTCTGTTGGGCATTTATGTATTTAGCCGGGGCGGTCATGAGGTGTCGGGCTGTACGGAAGGGGGTAATGTGCTGTTTCAGCGCCTCCAACAAGGCATCTCTGGTTTGAGCCAGGGTCAATTCCTTAATAGTGGCCGAAGCGGCAGTGGGGTGTCCGCCGCCGCCCAGATCCATGGCTACATCTCCCACATTTACCCGGGCTGAATTGCTGCGGGCTACAATGTGTACCCGGCCTCCCAGTCGCACCAGCACAAACAACACGTCTATCTTGTCCACATCCCGCATTTTATGTGCTAATACGGCGACATCACCCTCATAGTTGTCTATGCTAATACTGGAGATAACTACTTCTACCCCATTGACTACATAGCTTTCAGCTTGTTGAATCAGTTCATTGAGCAGGAAAATCTGCCGGGCCGATAAGTTGCGATCAATAAAGGTGCTTATCGCCTTAAGATCAGCGCCCCAGGCCCGTACCTGGGCGGCGGCTTTGATGTCCGCTTCGGTGGTGGAGCTATAGGTAAGCAGTCCTGTATCTTCATAAATTCCCAGCGCAAAAATAGTAGCTTCAGCAGCAGTTACCCGGATTTTTTTTTGTTGCAGTAATTCTACCAGCAAGGTAGTGGTGGCTCCGGTCTCCCTTACGAATGTTACCTGTCCTGATAAGTCTTTTGGATGTGGCGGATGGTGGTCATAAATATGGATTTCTACCCCCGGCTTATTGACAATGCGGGCCAAATTGCCGATACGTTCCGCCAGCCGGGTGTCCACTAAAATCAACCGTTCTATGCGGTCAATATCCAATTGCTTGAGCCGGTAATAGGCAATTTTATAGCTGGATAAAGCCAGAAATTGGCGCAGGTTTTCCTCTTGGGAACCGGGAAACACCAACTTGGCCTTTGGATATAATTTCTGGGCGGCCACCATTCCCGCCAGTGAGTCAAAATCGGCATTAATATTGGTGGTGATTACTTCCATGCCCGGCTCCTTATGGTTTTAACCTCATTAGATAATAGCTTTTTGGGGGGATGAGGTCAAGTTGCAATAAATCGTCGGCTTTTGTTAATATATAGAAAATTATACCGTATTTGAACTGTATTTGGTTCGTATAGCTACACTTAACAATTAATTAACAAATCACTTGCTATAGCCGGTTCTTTTTGTTAATATTCTCGCTTAACGGGATTATTAGTAATTATGCCCGTCCATCTGTAAGGAGGGAAACATGATATTTGACTCTATCATGGGTCTGTTTTCCAACGACCTGGCAATAGATTTAGGCACCGCTAACACCTTGGTGTATGTCAGGGGCAAGGGAATTGTACTCAACGAACCCTCGGTGGTAGCTATAAAGAAGGGGAGTACTAATGCTTTAGCCGTGGGAGAAGAGGCCAAGCAAATGCTGGGCCGTACCCCTGGAAACATTGTTGCCATAAGGCCGATGAAGGACGGAGTAATTGCCAATTTCGAAATTGCTGAAGCCATGTTGCGCTACTTTATCCGCAAGATTCACAATCGTAAATCGATGATTCGCCCGCGTATTATCGTTTGTGTTCCCTCAGGCATAACTCAGGTGGAGAAAAGAGCGGTTAAGGATACCGCCCAACAAGCCGGAGCGCGGGAGGTATATTTAGTGGAAGAACCTATGGCCGCTGCCGTGGGAGCCAATCTTCCCATTCAGGAACCTACCGGCAATATGATTGTAGATATCGGTGGCGGAACCACCGAGGTAGCGGTTATCTCATTGGCGGGCATAGTATATAGTATCTCGGTACGAGTCGGTGGAGACGAAATGGATGAGGCCATTACCCAGCACATCAAACGCAAATACAACCTGCTTATCGGAGAACGCACCGCAGAGACCATAAAGATTAAAATCGGCTCGGCTTTTCCACCAAACGAGCCCAAAAACATGGATATAAAGGGGCGTGACCTGGTGGCCGGTATTCCCAAAACTATTACCATAAATGACGAAGAGATCAGGGAATGTATGGGAGATAGTATTTCTACCATAATAGAAACGGTAAAAACCGCCTTAGAGGAAACTCCGCCTGAGCTAGCTGCCGATATAGTAGATCAGGGAATTATACTGGCCGGTGGGGGTTCGCTATTATCCGGGCTGGATTCTTTGTTACGGGAAGAAACTAAACTACCTGTTTTATATGCCGAAGCGCCCCTGGCTTCGGTAGCTATGGGCGCCGGAAAGATGCTCGACGAGCTGGATCTTCTGCGTCATGTGTCAATAAAAGACTGACCCACAATACTTAAACTAAACTCCTGCTTACTGTTTTAATCTACCTTCATGGGCATGATTACACAAAGATAATCCTCTCGTCCCTCCGGCCTGAATAAACAAGGGCCCAAGGTTTCTGAAACATCAAACCGAACCTGCACCTCATCTATGGCGCTTAAAGTATCCAGTACATAAGTGGCGTTGAAACCGATGACCACCGATGGTCCATGATATTTAACGGGCAATTCCTCATGCGCATCTCCAAATTCGGAATCTTGAGAGCTGAGCGCCAGGGCATCCTCTTTCAGTTCAAACCTGACACTGTGGCTTTTTTCATCAGAAAGAATAGATACTCGCCTCAGGGCATGAATCAACAGCTCCCGGTTTATTAAAACATGGCTGGGGGCGGGTTGAGGGATCACTTGTTTATAGTTGGGAAAACCGCCCTCAAGCAACCGGCCCATGAGCACTACATTCTCGATGCTGAAAATAGCGTGTTTCTCTTGAAAGCTGATATTTATGGTTTCTGAAGCGTCTTCGGTTAGTTTTTTAAGTTCGCTGAGCACCTTCTTGGGCAGAATAAAGCTTAGCTTCTGCTTTACTTCGTGAGCTTGAGTCTGGGTAAAATAGGCCAGCCGATGCCCGTCGGTACCCACCATCGAAATTGTCTGCCCGTCAAATTCCAATAAGGCGCCGGTCATGCTATACCTGGTCTCTACCGACGGCACCGCAAACAGGGTTTTCCTGATCATCTCCGCCAGCAGTTGTTTGTCCAAAGCGAAAAAATCCTGTTCCTTGTAATGCGGCAGCGCCGGAAAGTCTTCAGCCGGCAAACCCATTAAGGCGAACGAGGCCCCTTTGCATACCAGGGTTATTTGCTCACTTTCCTGCTTGGTGATATGAATTTCATCTTCCGGCATTTCACGCACAATTTCAAATAACTTACGGGCCAAAAGCGTGATTTCTCCTGTTTCTTCTACCTCCGCATTGGTAAAGCTGCTGATGGTAACGTCCAGATCGGTGGCCGACAGGTGTATGCCGGTTTTATCTATTTGTAGCAAAACATAGGACAAAATCGGCATAGTGCCGCGGGTGGGAATAATACCCTGGCAACGCTGTAAGGCATTCAACAACTGATTTCTACTAACCTTAAGTTTCATAAGCCACCTCAATAGCTAAGAGGAACAGTAACCGATAATTTATTATATACAAAGCCGTGCATCAGGCTAAGTCACAATATTTGCAGGTTTTAGTATATTATAAATAGCCTAGAGATTCCAGCCGTTGCTTTATCTTTTCCTTGTCTTCCTCCGAATAGCCGTCATCCGGCGGCGTTATATAACCCAACACTTCCAGCGTATTAATAATCTTAGTCACGCTTTCTGCCGGGGATTCTTTGTGCGTTTCCACTAAAACTTCGGGCTTAAGCGGTTCCTCATAGGGGTCCGATACCCCGGTAAACTCCTTAATTTCTCCGGCAAAGGCTTTTTTGTACAAACCCTTGACATCCCGCTCGGCGCAAGTTTCTACCGGACATTTTACATATACCTCTACAAAGTTGCCGATCTTAGCCCGATTCTCATCCCGGATCGCCCGATAAGGGGAGATAGCGGCGGCGATATTGGGCACCCCGTTGCGGGTAAGCAAATGACAGACAAAGCCGATGCGGCGGATATTGGTATCCCGGTCTTCCTTGCTGAAACCCAATCCCTTGGATAGATTGGTGCGTACCACATCCCCATCCAGTATCTCCACATTCGTTATCCCCCGCTCTTTCAACTGCTCATGCAGCAGGTGGGCCAGCGTGGTTTTGCCTGAACCGGATAAACCCGTAAACCAAATAGTAAATCCCATAATATTTTCTCCTTTTTTAAATTTTAGTATAAGCTTATTACTTTTCCCTGCATTTTTTCAGGGATCGGCTGGTTAAATATATTAAGTATAGTGGGGGCTATATCGTATATGCTTAAATTCTCCCGCCGCTCTCCCCTGACTACCCCTGCCCGTACATCCTCCACCCTGGCCATAATGAATATACCCTCCTGGGCATGATTGGCGTCATCCGGGCCGGTGTCATTTTCATATATATGAATACTGTCCAGACCCACGCTGCCGATGGAGCGCCAGTTTAGATCACCCAGATAGACCACTAAATCGGGAGGAATATTGCGGCATTCCTGGTAAATATCCTGAGGCCGGAAGGCCATGGTGCCGATATTTTGTCCCTGCTCATCGCAGATACCCTCCAATGCCCGGATCAACTCCCGGCGTGTTTTCTCATAATCTGCCGGCTCAATAATCCCCTCCGGCTCTCTCCCGGCTACATTCATAAATATGCGGGAGTAATAACCGCCCTCACCCCAGGCCCTGGTATGTTTCCAATCAATCATGTCGGGCTTAAGCCGGGTCTGTTTTTCCGGCGGCTGCTTTAATTTCAAATATCCCTGTTGCTGCAACCATTCGTTTATGGCAATTCCGCCCTGCATGGTTTTAGCCCCATGGTCGGAAACCACCAGCACCTGAGTCTGCGCATCCAACATCTCCAGCAGGCGCCCGATTTCTTTATCTAGATGTATATAGTAATCATGAATGGCCAGCTCATATGGATTACCCGGTTCATACAGCCGGTGGCCGGGGTCGCCGTATCTCCAGAAGCCGTGATGAATGCGGTCAACTCCCATCTCGACAAACATAAAGAAATCCCAGTCAGCCTGCTTCAGGAAATGGCGCACTACCTTAAAGCGTTTATCGGTCATATCGTAAATTTGCTTCAATAACCGGTCCTTATCATCGGTTCTAAAGTCTTCAACGTCGATTAAGTAATCTCCGCAGATGCGATCCAACTCAATTTTAAGCGGCGTGGGATAGGTATAATTGCAGCTTTTATCCGGGGTGAGAAAGGAGGCCACCAATAAACCGTTCAGTGGTTTCGGGGGATAGGTCTGGGGCACTCCGATTACCACCGACCTCAAATCTGCCTGGCCTAACCGCTGCCACAGCAGTTGTTCTTTGATAACCGCCGCATTGGCAAAATACAGCGCATCATAGCTGTAATCCCGGCGATTACGAAATCCATATATTCCCAGTTGGCCGGGGTCGCGGCTGCACATCATACTGGTCCAGGCCGGTACGGTAATGGGGGGAATCGTGCTGCGCAGATTCCCATAAACCCCACTCTCCATCAAGGCTCTCAAAGAGGGCAACTCATCCCGCCAGCGGTCAAACACGAATTGTGGGGTAGCGCAATCCAACCCGATAACCAGTACTTTGTTTTTATTCACCAAGATATATCTTCTTATTTAACGATGCATGGCTGTGATTAAAATATCCGCTACCTCAGGCCGGCTGAATTCCCGGGGGGGCCTGGTTCCCTCACTGAGCATTTTTCTAACGGCGGTACCGCTTAAGCTAATCCGGTCATCACCGGAATGAGGGCAGGTTTTGTTGGAAGCCATCTCATCACATTTTTTGCAAAAGAAAGCATGTTCAAAACAAAGCGGGACAATATCAATCTCTTCACGGCTATAGCTGTTGAAAATAAGTTGAGCATCATAGGTGCCGTAGTAATTGCCCACCCCCGCATGATCACGCCCCACAATGAAGTGAGTACAGCCGTAATTTTTCCTCACTAAAGCATGGAAAATCGCCTCCCGGGGACCGGCATAGCGCATGGCGGCCGGAAAGATGGAAAGCACCACCCGCTCCTTAGGGTAATATTTTTCCAGCAGCACCTTGTAGCACTCCATCCTTATTTCAGCAGGGATGTCGTCGCTTTTGGTAGCCCCCATCAAGGGGTGCAGTAATAGCCCGTTCACCGTCTCCAGCGCGCATTTCTGGATATATTCATGGGCGCGGTGTATCGGATTGCGGGTTTGAAAAGCCACTATCCTTGACCACCCCTTCTCTTTGAACAGTACCCGTGTTTCTGCCGGATCCAACTTATACTTATCAAAAGGCCCGGCCGGCGGCCGGTTGACCAGGCTTATCGGGCCTCCCAGCAACACCTCGCCCATATCCATTAAATACTTTACTCCGGGGTGGGCGGTATCGGTGGTACGCAATACCTGGCGCGCTTCTTTTTCTTTGTCAAATAAATATTTCTCATGCAGATGCAGCACGCCTAACAAGTTGTCCTGCTGATCGTACAGGGCAATATCATCTCCGGCCTTGAAGGCCTCAGCCCTTTTTTTGTCCACTCCCAGGGTTATGGGAATGGTCCAGGGGAAACCCCTCGGCAGGCGGCCATATTCTACCACCGAAAGATACTCGGCCTGTGACATGAAGCCGTACAGCGGGCTGAAGGCCCCCACCGCCACCATATCTAAATCGGAAACCTCGCGCGGGGTAAGCTTGATACGCTCCATATTACCGCATTTCTGGATTAGCTTGTCTCTCTCGCTGCCGGTTACCATTCGGTTTACCAACACTCCCCCGTGGGGCTTAATAGGCATAATACCCTCCTAAAGGTTAAGCTCCTGATAAAAAAACAAAGCCGGCATAAAGGCACGCCCGGCCTTTACCTGTACAGAGTCTAAAAACGACATTTATAATAATTTATAACTAAATGTAATGCAATAAAATATCATTAATTGCTTATGTAGTCAAGGGTTTTTCATTTGTATGTTCTGGAACCGGCGGATAGATAGTAACCCCTCTATTCCAAAGCCCCTTCAAGTCTTGATTAATTACTTAACAATTGTTGTGATTTGCGGTAACATGTAGTCGACTGTGGAGATAAGCCATGAAAATTATAATTGCCCCTAATTCCTTTAAAGAGTCCCTGGCGGCGACTGAGGTGGCCGAACACCTTAAGGCTGGTTTTTTAAAGGGAATGCCTGGAGCGAAGATCATCTGCCTGCCGATTGCCGACGGCGGCGACGGCACCTTAGAGGCATTGATCAGCTCTTGCAAGGGCACCATAAAAGAACAGGTCGTGGAAGGCCCGCTGGGTGAGCTGGTATCTGCTCAATGGGGATTGATTGACGGGCAAAAGACTGCTGTAATTGAAATGGCGCAGGCTTCCGGGCTTAAACTGGTTACCCTTGATAAGCGTAATCCCCTGCTTACCAGTACTTATGGTACCGGGCAGCTTATTAAAGCCGCCCTGGATAGCGGGGTTGATAAAATCATCGTGGGCATTGGCGGCAGCGCTACGGTGGATGGCGGTATGGGCATGCTTTCAGCCCTGGGGGTAAGCTTCTCAGATGATGCAGGAAGGCTGCTTAAAGGTAACGGTCACTGCTTAGGAAAAATACAGCTCATTGACTGCGCGAAGCTTCACCCCGGCATAAACAGGGTTAAATTCCTGGTAGCCAGCGATGTCAAAAGCCCGCTGATTGGCGAGGCCGGCGCCGCCGGAATATTCGGCCCGCAGAAAGGGGCTACTCCGGAAATGGTGGAGCTGCTGGAGCAAAACATGCAACATTATGCGGTGAAGATAAAGGAGCTTTTGCATAAGGACATGAGTTATGTCCCCGGCGCAGGGGCCGCCGGCGGTTTGGGTGCGGCTTTGATGGCCTTTATGGACGCCGAATTAAAACCGGGAATAGAAATTATATTAGCTGCGGTTAACTTTCAGGAAGCCCTGAAAGATGCTGAGCTGGTTATTACCGGCGAGGGTCGCCTGGATTCCCAAACGGCTGCGGGTAAGGCCCCCCTGGGGGTAGCCGGACCGGCGCATGATAGGGGTATACCGGTTATCGGCATTGCCGGCGAGGTGAGTGGTGGCGCTTCGGTATTGCTTAAGGCAGGGTTTACCGCCCTTTTTTCCCTGGTAAATGGCCCTATGTCCTTAGAGGAAGCCTTAAAAAACACTCCCGCATTGCTTGAGAACATAGCTGAACAAATTGCCCGAACCCTTAAGGTTACGCTGGCCGGAAAAGGGTTGAAAAAGGTTGACAAGCGATTTAATAAGCTATAGAATTTGATTTCTTATATAATAGTTATTTGGCCGGCAAATGCGGTTTTAAACAGGGTACATAAGGAGTGAAGAATTTATCCTCACAGGCTAAGGTTGGATTACTGGTATTAGGTGGATTGCTCGTTTTGGCTTATATGACAATCAGGGTGGAGCATTTGACAGTTACTAAAGATAACGGCTATATAGTAAAGGTAATATTCAATACGGTCGCCGGATTGGATGAAAAGGCGCTGGTACGGGTGGCTGGAGTTGAAGCCGGCCGGGTAGAAAAAATTAATCTGATTGGAGGCAAGGCTGAGCTAAGCTTAAGAATTCGCCCCGATGTTGAACTACACCGCGATGCCCAGGCCAGCATTAAAAGTGTCGGGCTGTTGGGAGATAAATATGTAGAGGTTACTTCCGGTTCGTTTGATCAACCCGTACTTAAACCAGGAGAAACCATACAAACGCGGATCGAGGGAGTCGATATTGACCAGTTAACCGGTCAACTGGCCGGGATTGCCGAAGACATTAAATCGGTTACCGATTCAATAAACAAGGTGCTTGGGGGCGAAAAGGGGCGGGAAGTCCTACAACGGATAGTGGATAATATAGATAATTTGAGTGGTAATTTAAATCAGGTAGTGGTTGAGAACCGGGATAACCTGAGACAGGTAATGGATAACGTCAACCGCCTGTCTTATAATCTGAATGTAGTGGTGGCTGAAAACAAAAAGTTGTTTAGCAGTACCATGGGCAATGTTGCCCAATTGACTGAAAGCTTGAATCAGATTGTTAATGAAAACCGTGGATCATTGACTAATACTATCGCCCATCTGGAGAAATTTTCTAAAACCTTGGCCGAAGAATCTCCTGATTTGACCCGGAAAATGAATAAACTGCTGGCCGATTTAAATCAGGTGCTGGCAGAAAACCGGGAGAATTTAGCCACCAGTATAAAAAACATCAAAAGCGCCTCCCAAAAGATGGACAATACCTTGGGTTCACTGGAAACGGTGAGCCAAAAGGTGGCTAAGGGAGAGGGTACCCTCGGCAAGCTGATTTATGAGGATGACGCTTATACCAACCTGACCGGGGCTTTGGCGGGATTAAAGAAATTCTTCCAAAAAGCCGAAGCCTGGCAGTTCCATTTGGGGGTAAGGGGTGAGTATTTAACCAAACCCGAGAATACCAAGACCTATGTCTCCCTTAAAGTTCAGCCGGCAAAAGATAAATATTATTTACTGGAAGTGGTGGATGACCCCCGCGGCAATGTTACCACTGAAACTACCAAGCGCACGGTAGATGGAAAGGAAACGCTAATCCAGGAAGAGATTACTGACGATAAATTAAAGTTTAGCCTGGAAATTGCCAAGCGTTTTCAGGATTTCACTCTTCGCGGCGGGCTAATCGAGTCTTCCGGTGGGGTAGGGGCGGATTATGAATTTTTCGACGATAAGTTAAAACTTAGCCTGGATGCCTGGGATTTGGGGGAAACCACCCCGCATCTAAAGTTTACCAGCGCCTTCTATTTTTATGAACGAATGTTTGTCAGCGCCGGAGCAGATGATTTTATAAACAAGGATTATGATAGTTTCTTTGCCGGAGTTGGTTTTATGTTTTCAGATCAAGACCTAAAATATCTGTTGGGAAGTACTGCGATAAGTTTTTAACCCACATCATTTCAATAATTTTACTATGATTCAAGAATTAATTAAGCAGGTAAAGGATACAGAGGCCCAGGGCGAACAAGCTATCACAGAAGCCCAGGACGAGAAAAACCGCTTGTTAAAGCAAGCTGAGGCCAAGGCCAAAGAGTTGCGCCGGCAAAAAATCGAGCAGGTGCAGGCTAACGTACGGGCTATGCTTACAAAAGCCCAGGACGAGGCAAAGCAAGAGATTCAGTCGCTAAAACAACAAGCAACGGAAAAAGCGCAGCAAATAAGAACCCGGGCCGAAAAAAATTCAGGCCGGGCAATTTCTCTGGTTATTAAGCGATTAACCGATGGCCATAGCTAAAGTAAAAAAAATACGCCTGCTGGTACACCTTCATGTTCGTGATGCTGTTTTAAATGAATTACAGCGAATCGGATGGGTGCACATTACCGATCTTAAAGAAGCCCCCCAAGCCAAGGCCTGGGAGTTGGAAGGGCTTAGCGTTTCTACTGAAACGGCTGTTGAGAGATTGAGCGAGTTAGAGTTTGCCATGAACTTCCTGGCCCCTTATGCGGCTCCCCAAACCTGGAAGGAAAAACTGACCCAGGACAAACCGGTAATCAACAGGTCTCAATTAGAAGAAATTATAAAGGAACATGAATTAAAAGAAACCTGCCAGGCCTGTCGAAGCATTTATGCGGAGATTAATGAATTATCGGTTCAAATCAGCGATCTGAAAGTTGACTTGCAGGGGTTGTCTTACTGGGGTGGAATTTCAGTGCCTGTTGAAGAGTTGGTGCCTACCCGATTCTGTCAATTACACCCGGTAACGATCCCCTACGAAGACAGAGAACAGCTAAAAGTGCAACTAGCGCAAGAAACAGGTGGAATGTTTGAGCTATATCCCGTTTCCGCAGATCACGGCCTTGCCTATGAGCTACTTGCTTACTTAAAACAAGACACCGATAAAGTCACTCCCATATTGACAAATTACGGGGTGGAACCGATTAAGTTGCCGGGCACTTCCGGCACACCGATACAGATTAAGGCCGAGCTGGAACAACAGTTAAAAACTAAAGCAAAGCAACTGGAAAAGCTAAAGCAAACAGCCGGGCAACTGGCTTTAAAGCGCCGGACACTACTCATTGCCCATGATTATTATACCAATCAGAAGCTAAAGTCAGCGGTACAGGCTTCTTTTTTAACCACCTCGCAGACCTTTTTAATAGAGGGCTGGATAACCCGCCGCCATGCCCGGAAACTAAAAGAACGCCTGGAGGGAAAGTACCCGGAACTGGAGGTATTAATCAGCGAACCCGAAAAAGGTGAAATTCCGCCGGTGGAGCTTACCAATAATGGCTTGATTACTCCTTTTGAAACAGTGACCAAACTCTATGGCCTGCCGCAACCTGATGAACATGACCCTTCGCCGCTTTTGGCCCCCTTCTTTTTTATCTTTTTTGGATTGTGTCTTACCGATGCGGGTTATGGCCTGGTGCTGGCACTGCTTACCTATTGGGGACTGCGGCATATGTTATTAGCCGAAGGCCCGAAAAACATGCTGCGGCTGTTGTTATATAGCGGCATAGCCACTATACTGGCGGGTACAATCACCGGCAGTTGGTTCGGGGATATCATAAATTTTATGCCGGCAGCGTTTTCGCCCTTAAAAGCGGCCAGAGACAGCCTGGTTATATTTGATCCGATTAATGACCCTAACGGGCCGATGATCTTTATGGTGCTTTCGCTGGTGCTCGGTTTTATCCAGATATGGTATGGTATAGGCATAAAGCTGTATGCTGAGTTAAAAGAAGGCGCTATCAGCGCGGCCCTGTTTGATCAATTTCCCTGGATGTTGATCTTTTTGGGATTGGCCGTCCTGGGATTAAAACAGCTAAACTACCTTGGTCAGGGTTGGTCGGTAATAAGTACCGGTTTGTTTTATACCGGGGCCGGGATGATTCTGCTGTTTAGCGGGCGAGAGCATAAAAATATTTTTAAGCGGCTGGGAAGCGGGATTTTAGGGCTTTATGGTTCTGTCGGTTATCTTAGCGATATCCTCTCATATTCGAGATTACTGGCGCTGGGGTTGGCTACCGGGGTTATCGCTACGGTGGTAAACAAGATTGCCTTTATGGCCACCGGTATTCCGGTAGTTGGTTATGTTTTTACGTTTTTGATACTGATCGGCGGGCATTTGTTCAACCTGGCTATAAATGGGCTGGGGGCTTTTGTACATACCAGTCGTTTGCAGTTCGTGGAATTTTTTCCCAAGTTTTTTAAGGGTGGCGGCCAGCCGTTTATTCCCTTTAGGTGGGAAAGTAAATATTCTATTATCAGGGATTAGGGGTTCGATCTTTTTTAGAAATCTTAACTTCAAGGAGGAGCTAAATGGATTTGGGGCTAGTATTAGCAATTGGAGGCGCGGCAACTGCGGTGGCATTATCGGGTATAGGCTCCAGTATCGGTATCGGTTATGCCGGACAGGCATCAGATGGGGTTTTGAGTGAGGAGCCGGAAAAGTTCGCCAGCTTGCTGGTTCTATCCGTTCTGCCGGGAACTCAAGGGATTTATGGCTTTGTGGCCGCTTTTTTTGTGATGGTTAAAGTCGGCTTATTAGGCGGCAGTCCGGTTACGCTGAGCGATGCTCAGGGAATGCAGATATTTCTGGCCTGTCTGCCCATTGCCCTGGGCGGGTTAGTATCTGGGATTCACCAGGGGAAGGTATCCGCTGCCGGGGTGAATGTGGCGTCTAAGCAGCCCAATGAATTCATGAAGGCAGTAGTGCTGTCGGCTCTGGTAGAAACCTACGCTGTATTGGGGCTGCTGGTTACCATTTTATTGCTGCTTGGCATACAGGTTTAACTTTATTGGGAACAAACCAGCTACAGGCTGGATTAATTACATTAAACCATTACTTTGTAGCTAGGGGTTTGTCGGACTTTAGATTACATACTTTTCTATATTGAGAATAAAAACATGCCGTTGGATAAAATTGTAGCCAAGATAAGTCAGGATGCTAAACTAAAAGCCCAGGCCTTCATAGATCAAGCCCAAGCCGAAGCTCGGCAATATCTAAAACAGGCTGAAACCAAAATTGAGGCTGAGTGTCGACAGCTTTTAGCTGCGGGTGAAGAGCGAGCCAATCGGGAGAAAAAGCAACGTTTACAAATCGCCACCCTGGATATTCGCAAACAAATTCTGGCCGAAAAGCAAGGCTTGATTATCAGTGTGTTTGATCAGGCCCTTTTGGAATTGCAGCGCCTGGATAATAAAAAATATGCCTCCATTATAAAAAACCTGCTGGACGGCTATCCTCTAATGGGCGATGAAGAGATTATAGTGTCTCCGGCAGACCGAAAGCGTCTGGGAGAAGGTTTTCTGGGGGAAATAAACCGGCAGCTTAAGCGCCAGGGGAAAAGGGGCGAATGTGTTTGGTCCGCGGAGCAGCGAAACATAAAGGGCGGCTTTATCGTGCGCCGGGGAAAGATAGAGGCCAACTACTCCTTTGAATCGCTGCTTAAATCCCAGCGGGAAGAGCTGGAACAGCAAGTGGCCCAATTGTTGTTTGATGAACCCAAATCCAGTAAAGAATAATAGTAAATGTATTACCTAAGTCCATCACAACTAGTTTCAGATTCCCACTATAGCTTTGCGGTAGGACTGGTGCGGGCGTTAGAGGTCAAGCTGTTTAATCAACAAACGGTTAACCGGCTGTTGGATGCCAAGGATATACCCACGCTGAAAAGGGAGCTGGGGGAAACCGAATACCATGACCTGCTTTCCTCCGGCCGGGATTTCGAGACTGAATTACAGCGGGGGCTAAAACGAACCTACGAGCTTATAACCGCTATTGCACCTGAACCGGACCTAATAATTTTGTTACGCCTAAAATATGATTTTCACAATATAAAGGCTTTATATAAGGCCAGGATGCTGGGAGAATCGGCTGAGGCGGCGCTTTCCGATTTGGGATTGATTGATAAAAATTTATTGTTGCAAATAACCGAAGATGATAATTATGAGCAGCTTCCGTCAGGTTTAAACCGGCCGGTGATTGAAGCCGTGACCAAACTGGGTTCATCCCCCACAGGCTCAAGCGTAGATATGGCCTTTGACGGGGTTATGTATGATTTTCTTTATCATAAGGCAGAAAAGGCTGAATCCCTGTTTTTAAAGATATTGTTTCAGCAACAGATTGATTTGATCAATTTAAAAAGCTGGCTACGTATCAAAAAACGGGAAGGAAATAAAAAAATTCTGCTGGCGGCGCTTTTGGATCATGGCTTGATAGAGAAAGGCCGCTGGCTGGATTTATATGAACTTGCGGTGGCTGATTTACCGGCAAAACTAGCCCATACTCCCTACGCCAGGTTAATCAGCGAGGGTATCTCCCGTTACCAGCAACAGGGTTCGCTCTCTGTATTACAGCGGCTTATAGATAGTTATATGTTGGGCTATATGGAGTCGGCGCGCTTGATTTGCATGGGTCCTGAACCCTTGATAGCCTATCTTTGGGCCAAAGAAAATGAGGCCAAGGTTTTGCGAACCGTTTTAGTGGGCAAGTTAAACGATCTACCGCTGGCGGTTATAAAGGAAAGGTTGCCGGTATATGCTTAATGTGGCGGTAGTGGGTGATCGGGACTCAATCTGGGGTTTTAAGGCGCTGGGCATGGAAATACATGCGGTAAATAATAACGAGGAAGCGTTAGCCGCCCTGCATACACTATGTAATTCTGAATATGGGGCGATATTTGTCACCGAAAATTACGCCCGGCAGCTTGGCGAAGAGATTAACGCCCTGGAAGAGTTTATTACCCTTTACCCCAGCATAGTGATCATCCCCAGTCATCACGGAAGCGAGGGCCTGGGGATGCAAAAGGTAAAATCGGTAGTGGAAAAGGCGCTGGGGTTCGATATATTTAAGTCAAGAGATCCCGAATAAGTCGGGCAGGCAACCACTTGGAGGCTTGCCTCTTTCTTAGGGACGTTAGTTAAAACCCCTTTTCGTCAGGGGTCAATATAGCCTGAGTTTATAAATAGCTCAAGTGAGGAAAAGAATGAGCAAAAGTCAAATAGTTAAGGTGTCCGGTCCGCTGGTGGTGGCCAGGGACATGCCTGAGGCCAAGATGTATGATGTGGTCAGGGTAGGTAAAGAAGCGCTAATCGGAGAAATCGTGGAAATCCGGGGCAACCGGCTTTCTATCCAGGTTTATGAAGAAACCGGCGGCCTGGGACCTGGAGATCCGGTAACAACCACCGGTGCGCCACTAAGCGTGGAATTGGGGCCCGGAATGCTGGAAGGCATTTATGATGGTATACAGCGCCCACTGGAGGCTATTTATAATAAAACCGGTGATTTAATCACCCGGGGAATAGCCGTACCCAGCCTTGATCGGGAAAAGAAATGGAAGTTGACGCCTAAAGTCCAATCCGGCGACCAGGTTGAAGCGGGAGACATCCTGGGGGTGGTACAGGAAAATTTGGTAATTGAACACCGTATCATGGTACCCTATGGAATTTGTGGCCGGCTTAAAGAGATTAAATCAGGAGAATATACCGTAGCCGAAACCATTGCGGTTATTAAAACCGATAGCGGCGAGGACAAAGAAATCTGTATGATGCAACAGTGGCCGGTACGACAACGCCGGACCTATAAGCAAAAGCTGGCTCCCTCCGTACCTTTGAGCACCGGCCAACGAATTATAGATACCCTGTTCCCCCTGGCCAAGGGGGGCACCGCCTGCGTACCCGGGCCATTTGGTTCGGGTAAGACGGTAGTTCAGCATCAGTTGGCCAAGTGGGCCGATGCCGACATCGTGGTGTATGTCGGTTGCGGGGAACGCGGCAATGAAATGACCGACGTGCTGATCGAGCTGCCGGAAATTGAAGACCCGCGCACCGGACAATCATTAATGAAGCGCACGGTGCTGATCGCCAATACCTCCAACATGCCGGTGGCTGCCCGCGAAGCCTCTATTTATACCGGGATAACGATTGCCGAATACTTCCGGGATATGGGTTATGATATAGCCCTGATGGCCGACTCCACTTCCCGCTGGGCCGAAGCGCTGAGAGAAATGTCGGGCCGGCTGGAAGAAATGCCGGGCGAGGAAGGCTATCCGGCCTATCTGGCAACTAAAATAGCCGATTTTTATGAACGGGCCGGGTTGGTGATCACCCTGGGGCAGCACCAGCGAAAAGGCTCCATCAGCGCCATTGGCGCCGTATCCCCCCCGGGGGGAGACATGTCCGACCCGGTGGTACAGGCTACGCTTAAGGTGGTTAAGGTCTTCTGGGGACTGGATGATAAACTGGCTTTCCGCCGCCACTTTCCGGCCATTAACTGGCTGACCAGTTATTCTTTGTATGTAGAGAATCTCCGGGATTACTTTGGGACTGAGATTGCCGGGGACTGGATGAAATTAAGACAACAAGCCATGGCCTTGCTCCAGAAAGAGGCTGAACTGGAAGAAATAGTGCGCTTAATTGGGAAAGACTCTCTCTCGCCCCAGGATCAGTTAACCTTGGAAATCGCTAAGCTGATCAGGGAGGATTTCTTACATCAGAATGCTTTTCATAAAGTGGACAGCTATACTTCATTACAAAAACAATACCATATGCTGAAATTCATCCTGCTGGCCAAAGAACGTTTCCGCCAGGCGCTGGGACAGAAGGTTTCGCTGAATAAATTGATCGTCTTACCGGTTTTAGAAGAATTCTCGCAAGCCAAACTTGTGGCTGAAGATGATCTCAGTACATTTGATCTGCTGGAACAAAAGCTGTCCGAACAAATTGAGGGTATAAAGTAGACAGGATAAACACCCCCAAAGAAAAACCGGCCTATGTACTATGAAGAAGTTTTTAGGGAGTTAAACCGCCAGCGGGTAAAGTATCTGGTGGTGGGCGGCATTGC
Organism: bacterium; assembly: GCA_024277675.1. GTDB lineage: Bacteria > SZUA-182 > SZUA-182 > SZUA-191 > JAJRXT01 > JAJRUS01. The sequence goes on from JAJRUS010000092.1 coordinate 28,115, forward strand.
GCTGGTATTGCATGGAGTGGTTAGATTGACCGCAGACTTGGATCTGATGCTGGAAATGAGTTCTGCTAATTTAACCAGATTTCTGGCGGTAATGAAAACCCTAAACTATAAACCGAAGCTGCCAATTAAACCGGAGCAGTTTTTAAGTGATAAAGAAAGAACAACCTGGACAGAAGAAAAAAACCTGCAAGTATTCTCTTTCGTTCATATAAGGGGATATCAATTAATAGATGTTTTACTTGACGTCCCCCTGGACTATAAAATATCTGCGCAGAAAAAGGAAACTATACGGGCAAAGGGAGTCAGTGTTCCGCTTATCTGCCGGGATGATTTGATAAAACTAAAAAATGCGGCTGGGAGACCACAAGATTTAGCCGATATTGAAGCATTGAAGCAACTAACATAATGAAAGAACCTTATACTTTTATTCCTAGTGCAGGGTATTTAAAAGAACTTAGCAGGCTTTCTCCCAGATTGAAGCTGGAATGGCTGGAGGAGGCTAATGAATTTATAAACAAATTTGTCTCCCGTAAAAAGAAAAAGAAGTGGGAGAAATTTATACATTCAACAACTAAGGCTGACTGACGGAGACCAAATAACAGTATTTAAATAAAGATGGGGTAAATATGCTAAAGGAATACTTAACCGTAACAGAGGTAGCCGGGCCGCTGCTTCTGGTAGAAAAAGTAGAAAATGTAAAATATGAGGAGTTGGTTGAGGTAGAGTTACCAGGAGATGATATCCGGCTGGGCAAGGTATTGGAGGTTTCCGGAGATACGGCGCTTATCCAGCTCTTTGGAGGTTCCGCCGGGGTGAATATTTTTAATAGTCGGGTGCGTTTTCTGGGCAAAGGGGTGGAGTTAGGGGTTTCACCTGACCTTTTGGGCCGGGTATTCGACGGCCTGGGGCGCCCGATAGATGGCGGGCCTAAAATTATTCCCCAAAAAAGACTCGATATAAGCGGTAACCCCATTAATCCTTATGCCCGTAACTATCCCTCGGAGTTTATCCAAACCGGTATCTCGACCATTGATGGCTTAAATACCCTGGTGCGGGGACAGAAGCTGCCTATTTTTTCCGGTGCGGGCTTACCTCATCCAAGAATGGCCACTCAAATTGCCCGGCAGGCCAAGGTTTTGGGTAAACAGGAAAACTTTGCGGTAGTCTTTGCCGCCATGGGAATTACCTTTGAGGAATATGATTTTTTCCGCCGCGACTTCCAAAGCACGGGCGCCATAGAGCGGGCGGTATTGTTTATCAACCTGGCTGATGATCCGGCGGTAGAGCGTATCGCCACTCCACGCATGGCGTTGACTGCGGCCGAATATCTGGCCTTCGATTTGGATATGCACGTATTGGTAATCTTAACAGATATGACCAATTACTGTGAAGCCTTGCGGGAGGTATCCGCTGCCCGTAAGGAAATACCCGGTCGCCGCGGTTATCCGGGCTATTTATATACCGATCTGTCCACTATTTACGAACGTGCCGGCCGCATCAAAGGCAAACCGGGTTCCATCACTCAAATTCCCATCCTTACTATGCCCGAAGATGATAAGACCCACCCCATTCCCGACCTTACCGGTTATATCACCGAGGGACAATTGATTATGGGGCGGCCGCTACATCAAAAGGGGCTTTATCCGCCGCTGGATGTGCTCCCCTGTCTTTCCCGTCTGCGGGATAAGGGTATCGGCGAGGGTAAGACCAGGGATGATCACGCCGGGTTATCCAACCAATTGTTTGCCGCCTATGCCCGCGGGAAAGAGGCCGAGGAGTTGGCGGTTATCCTGGGAGAGGCAGCTTTAAGTGAAGCCGACAAGGTGTTTTTAAAGTTTGCCGCCGCCTTTGAACAGGAATTTGTGAACCAGGGCTACCATGAAGACCGCTCCATAGAGGAAACCCTGAATCTGGGCTGGAAGTTGATTTCTATGCTACCCAGGGCTGAGTTAAAACGGGTAAGCAGTGAGGAGATCGCCAAATATATGCCCCGGACCGAGGAAGCGCAAACGGCCGGAGAACCGCCGGCAAGCGCAAATTAATGTCATGCCAAACATAATAACTTGACTCACCTTACCTCTCATAAAACAATGCAAATATCCGACATATTACACTTGACACTACACCGGAAAGGCTAAAAATTTAAAATATGGCAAACCTGGCTGATGAGTTGCAACAACGGCAACATAAACTGGCGGAACTAAGAAACAAGGGCACAAATCCCTATCCTCAGCGTTATGAGCGAACCCACTCTATTGCGGAATTAATCCGGCAAAAGGATAAGCTGGTCGCTGATGAGCTCAAAATAAAAACTGCGGGTCGCATCGTAACCTGGCGGGGGCATGGTAAAACCTGTTTCGCCCACTTAGATAGCGATGGTACCCGTATTCAGATTTATGTGCGGCAGGATCAGTTGGGGGAAGCCGATTATCAGCAATTTAAGCTGCTGGATATCGGTGATTTTGTGGGGGTTGAGGGTAGTTTATTCTACACCAGAACCAACGAACTGACAATTGTGGTGGATAAATACAATTTGCTGACTAAGTCGCTGCGGCCCTTGCCTGAAAAATGGCATGGCCTGAAGGATGTGGAGACTCGTTACCGGCAACGCTATCTGGATTTACTGGCAAACCCGGATGTGCGCCGCATATTTTTATTGCGCAGCCGCTTAATTCAGGCTATCCGGGATTACTTGAACCAGCAGGACTTCATCGAAGTGGAAACCCCCATGATGCAGCCCCTGCCGGGCGGGGCCACCGCCCGCCCCTTTATCACTCATCATAATGCGCTGGACATGGACCTATACCTGAGGATAGCGCCGGAGTTATATCTTAAGCGCCTGCTGGTGGGCGGCTTTGAGCGGGTATATGAGATAAACCGCAATTTCAGGAATGAAGGGCTTTCCACTGAACATAACCCTGAATTTACCATGCTGGAATTTTATATGGCCTATGCCGATTATAATAAATTGATGGATTTTACTGAAGACATGCTGGCTTCGCTGGCTCAACAGGTATTGGGTAAACAGCAACTGGAGTATGCCGATAAAACCATTGAACTTACGCCACCCTGGAAACGCTTAACCATGCTGGAAGCTATAGCCGCTCATAGCTCCATAAAGGAAACCGAATTAGGCGACTTAAAACAGGTACAGGATATAGCCGGTGAACTTAATATCCCGGTGGATAAGCATGATTCCTGGGGTAAAATAGTGCAAAAGATTTTTGAGCAGGTAGCCGAACCAAAGCTGATTCAGCCGACTTTTATTATCGACTTTCCGACTGAAGTGTCGCCGCTTTCCAAAGCAAAGCCCGATAATCCTGCCCTTGTAGAGCGTTTTGAGCTGTTTATCGGCGGCAAAGAGATAGCCAATGCCTTTTCCGAGTTAAATGATCCCCAGGATCAGCGGCGACGTTTTGAGGCCCAGGTAGCCGAGCGAGCCGCCGGGGATGATGAGGCGCAGTACCTGGATGAGGATTTCCTGCGGGCTTTAGAGCACGGCATGCCGCCTACCGCCGGAGAAGGTATCGGCATTGACCGGCTGGTAATGCTGTTTACCAATTCGCAATCTATAAGAGAAGTTATTCTTTTCCCACAGTTGCGGGGAGAGAAACAAACAACAACCCGAGACAAAGAATAAGGTTACACAATTGTGAGGGAAATTATAATAAGGAGCAACTAACATGCCTACCTTAAAGCTTCATCCGGATTATATTATCCATGAAGGCAAGAAAATAAAAGCTGTTCTGGATATAGAAGAATATAATGAGATTCAACAAAAATTAGAGCAAATAGGGGAGTACGAAGAGGCTCTTCAGCTTTCAAAGGACTCGGAATTTGCCCAGCTTGTCCAGCAGGCGCTCTCTTCCCCAACTGTATTGAAGGATAAAAGCGCCAAGGAAGTTTTAAATGAAATTTGAGGTTAAGGAAAGTTTCGTCCGAAGCCTAACAAAACTGGAGAAGAAATATCGACATATTCGTACTGATTTAGAATTTATATTACAAGAGATTGAAGAAGATTGCTTCCGAGGTGTTGCTATTCCCGGATTTGGAGGGTTGGTATGGAAAATCCGAGTAGCTTCATCAGACATGAAAAGCGGCAAACGAGGAGGATTCAGGCTCATCTATGCAGTAAAAGAAAAAGAAAATATTATCATTCTCCTTTTTGTATACACTAAAGCGGAAAGAGAAGGTATTCAAAGAAAAAAAATCAAAAAGCTTTTGGAGTAAAAAGTTATGTATCTCTGCCACGCTTGTCAACGGGAATTAGCGCTTAAGGATAAGCCGGGGCGCAAGGATTGTTGCCCCTATTGTGAGGCGGAGCTGCATTGCTGCTTAAATTGCCGGTTTTATGTGCCCGGCATGCATAATGACTGTCAGGAAACCCAGGCTGAGCGAGTGCCGGATAAGGAGCGTGCTAATTTCTGCGATTATTTTGTGTTTAAAGATAGCCAAAGAGTTCAAGGGCAAGATAATGAAGGGAATAAGGCCCGGGATCAGTTTGAAGCTTTATTTGGAAAATCCAGGGGGGGGGGCGAGATAAATGAAAAACTATAAGCCCATATTAATCATCTGTTTATGGCTGGGAGTTTTAGGGGCTGGTTGTGCCTCCACCAGGACTTTGCGGGTGCCTGGCGAATACAAAAGCATTCAAGCGGCTATTGACGCAGCTCAAGCAGGGGATACGGTAAGGGTGGCTCCGGGAACTTACTTAGAGTATCTAGTGCTTAAGGAAAGGGTTGCCGTACGCAGCGAGGGTACCGATGAAGAACATAAAAACCATAGCGCCGCCCGCCGTACTATTGTGGATGCGCACGGTGAGTTAAAACCGGTAGTAGAAGGGGCCGATGGAGCGGTAATCGACGGTTTTACGCTAACCGGCACCGGCCTGGTGGATCACCACGTGCCGGGTCATCCACACGGAGTACAGTCCCGCGGGACTTCGCCCATTGTTATTAATAATATTGTATATAATATCGGCAGTACCGGCATCGGCAGTCACGCCAAGGGGGATAAACCGGCGGCGCCTTATATAGAAAATAACATCATATACAGCAACTATGGCCTGGGCATCGGCAATAATCAGGGTTCGGCAGCCACTATTATAGACAATGTGATCTACTCTAATAAGGAATTGGGTATTGGTTCTAAAAATGGCTCTCATGCTCTTATCCAAGGCAATCGAGTGTACAATAACGGTTTACCGGGAATCGGTACCAAAGACGGCGCATTTCCTACTATTGTGGGAAATGAGTGTTATAACAACGGCACCAACCGCATATTATTTATGGGAGCCGGTATCAGTATGCAGAATACCTATGTGCCTCTGGTCAAGGACAATAAAAGTCATGGCAACTATATGGCGGGAATGGGAATGCGGGCCAATGCTAAAACCCGAATTTACGGAAACGATTTCTATGAAAATAGTACCGTGGGGCTGGCTATCATGGGTGGAGCCGAAGCCGTAGTGAAAGAGAACCTGATTCATGATAATCCTTTGGGCGGGGTGCGCATGGATTCTATCTCACAGGCGCATATAGAAAACAACAAAATTTATCATAACGGCATGGGGGGCATAATCCTCTCCCGCAAAACCAAAATTACCATTAAAGAAAATGAAATTTACAAGAATCTCGGGGCGGCAATTGCTCCCATTAAGCCAGGGCCTGAAATGGTGATAGAGGGAAATAATATACACGGTAATAACCCCAAAGCCATGGGCCCCTTTCAAGGTCAGGGCGCCCCGATGTTTATGCAACCGGGGTTAGAAAAGTAGCTAAGACCATGAAATTTTCCATGCCTTATCAGTTATTCATCAGCTTAAGATACCTAACCGCCGAGCGCAAGCAAACCTTTATCTCGCTTACTTCCCTTATTTCCATTGGCGGGGTAGCCCTGGGGGTGATGGCGCTGATTATCGTACTGGCGGTAATGAGTGGCTTTGAGGGCGATCTGCGTGATAAAATTGTGGGCACCAATTCTCACATAGTGATCCTAAAGCATGGCCGGGCAGCCATGGAAGAGCCGGAAAAGGTTATCGCGCAGGTGCGGCAGGTAAAGCACGTAGTGGCGGCGGCGCCCTTTATTTACAGCCAGGTGATGCTGACTTCAGCGCAAAATGTGTTAGGGGTGGTGTTGCGGGGAATTGATCCTCGGCTTGAAGCCACGGTAACTAATTTGGGCCGGAACATAATAGAGGGTGACTTAAAACAGTTATCCGCCCCTGCCGGCGATGATGGGCCGGCCGGAATTGTGCTGGGTTTGGAGCTGGCCCGCAACCTGGGAGTATTCTACGGCGATGAGCTAAATGTGGTCTCTCCTACCGGAACCATGACGCCTATGGGAGTAGCCCCGCGCTCGGTAAGGATGCGGGTGGCGGCTATTTTTAATTCCGGTATGTACGAGTATGACTCAAGCCTGGCCTATATATCGATAAAAACCGCCCAGGATTTTTTGCGTTTGGGGAATCGAGTGACCGGGGTGGAGGTTAAGGTGGATAATATCTATCGGGCCCAGGAAGTAGCTAAGCGGATACAGGCGCGGCTTGATTTTCCCTTCTGGACCAGAGACTGGATGCAAATGAATCGCAATCTCTTCTCAGCCTTAAAACTGGAAAAGCTGGCTATGTTTATTATTCTGACTTTGATAATAATAGTAGCCGCCTTTAATATCATCAGTACCTTGATTATGATGGTAATGGAGAAGAACAAAGACATCGCCATTCTAAAATCCATGGGGGCTACTTCCAGGGGGATTATGTCCATCTTCATGCTGGAGGGGCTTGTCATCGGGCTGACAGGCACCATCCTGGGGTGTGCTGGTGGAAGTATCACTTGTTTTCTGGCTGATAAATACAAATTGATCAAGCTGGCCGGGGATATTTATTATATGAATTATTTACCGTTTAAGATGCAACCCCTGGAGGTGGTAACTATTTGCCTGGCCGCTGTCTTAATCAGCTTTACCTTTACCCTTTATCCGGCCTGGCAAGCCTCCAAGTTGGATCCGGCGGTGGCCCTGCGCTATGAGTGAGTGTTTGATCCGGGTAAAGGATTTACATAAATCTTTTATTAGCGGTAAATCCGAGCTGTCGGTATTAAATAATATCAATCTCGACATCCGGCAACACGAGATGCTGGCGATTATCGGCGCCTCCGGGGTAGGTAAGAGCACCTTCCTGCACATTCTGGGAGCGCTGGATCATCCCACTTCGGGGCATATTTATTATCAGGATGAGGACCTGTTCGCCTTAAATGGCGAGCAGTTGGCAAAATTCAGGAATAAAACACTGGGCTTTGTCTTTCAGTTTCATCACCTGCTGCCGGAATTCAGCGCCCTGGAGAATGTAATGATGCCGCTGCTTATCCAAAAAACTCCCCGGCCGCAAGCCCAGGTCAGGGCCGGGGAATTGTTGGCCGAAGTCGGTTTAGCGCCGCGGGCTTCCCATCGTCCGGGAGAGCTTTCCGGCGGGGAACAGCAGCGGGTGGCTATTGCCCGCGCCCTGGTGAACAACCCCCAGTTGTTACTGGCTGACGAACCTACCGGCAACCTGGACAGTAAGACCGGGGATGAGGTGTTTGGCCTGTTACGGGAACTGAACCGGCGCAAGCAGTTGACCTTAATCTATGTTACGCACAATGAGTCGCTGGCCCGCCGGGCTGATAGAATCATTCGTTTGGTTGATGGAAGAATAGCTTAAGGATTAATTTTTGTCCTGTATAGGAAATTACATAAACACATTTGCCCTAAATACCAAGCCCCGCTATCGTCTATAGAACGGCAGGGGCGATGTCGGCTGTAACGCCTTAATCTGGAAAAGATTGGGGTCTCTGACCCCTTTATACCCGCTATTTTGCATGAGGAGCAAGGGTTATGTTTGAACGATTTACTGAACGCGCCAGGAAGGTGATTATTTTAGCCCGCGAGGAAGCCGCCCGGTTAATGCACGCACACTTGGGTACCGAACACCTGCTGCTGGGAATTATCTGCGAAGGGGAAGGGGTGGCGGTGGCGGTTTTGCAACGCCTGGGAGTCCAGCCGGCTGAAATAAAATTGGAATTGGAAAAAGGGGTTGCCAGGGGAGCTAAAAGAATGGTTAAGGGGAATATCCCATTTACTCCGCGCGCCAAGAAAGTATTAGAGATGTCCATTGAAGAAGCCAACCTCATGGAGCATAATTATATCGGCACTGAGCATATTTTATTGGGATTGATCCGGGAAGAAGAAGGGCTGGCTGCCGGTATCCTGGATGACTTGCGCATAAACTTGTCGGAAGTACGCCAGGAAATTGCTAATTTTGCCCAACGCTCAGTTTCAGATTTCGAGGAAACAAGAACCCCGGCGCTGGATGAATTCGGGATTGATTTAACTCAATTGGCTTTAAGAGAAAAACTGGATCCGGTAATTGGTCGCGACGAAGAGATTGGACGATTAATTCAGATACTTACCAGACGCACCAAAAACAATCCGGTGCTTATCGGTGAAGCGGGCGTTGGTAAAACGGCCATCGTCGAGGGTTTAGCCCAGTGGATTGTAAATAATAATGCACCCAACGTATTGTCTCAAAAACGTCTGGTAACCCTGGACCTGGGCTCTCTGGTGGCCGGCACCAAATATCGCGGGCAATTCGAAGAACGAATAAAAACCATTATGAAAGAGGTTATCGAATCGGACAATATTATCCTGTTCATCGACGAGCTGCATACCCTGGTTGGCGCCGGGGCGGCCGAAGGGTCCATGGATGCCTCCAACTTATTGAAACCGGCCCTGTCCCGGGGAGAGCTGCAATGTATCGGCGCTACTACCTTAAACGAATATCGCAAATATGTGGAAAAAGACCGGGCGTTGGAGCGACGCTTCCAAAGCATTGTGGTAGAACCGCCATCGGTTGAAGAAACCACTGAAATTATAAAGGGGTTGAGGGGTAGATACGAGGCCCATCACCGGGTGCAAATCACCGATGAGGCTATCGCTGCGGCGGCTAAACTTTCCGATCGTTATATTAATGACCGCTTTTTACCGGACAAGGCGATTGACGTAATTGACGAAGCCGGCTCACGCGCCCGGCTGGCAGCTTGCGTTCCGCCTAATGATATGAAACAATTGGAAAACAGGATAGCTGGCCTGGCCAAGCAAAAAGAGGCGGCTGTTTGTGCCCAGGAATTTGAAACCGCGGCCCGCTTGCGGGATAAAGAACGAAAACTAAAGGGGGAGTTAACTTCACTGTTGCGAAACTGGGAACTCGAACAGGAAAAAACCGAAGTGGTAGTAACTGATGAAGATGTAGCCCATATTGTTTCCAGGTGGACTGGAATTCCTCTGTTCAGGTTGGAAGAGAGAGAATATGAAAAACTGGCTCGCATGGAAGAAGAACTTCACCGTCGGGTAATTGGACAGGATGAGGCGATTGCCGCTATATCGCGAGCCATCAAGCGCTCCCGCCTGGGCTTAAAAAACCCCAAAAAGCCGGTGGGCTCTTTTATCTTCTTAGGTCCAAGCGGGGTAGGGAAAACTGAACTGGCCCGCACCCTGGCCGAATTTATGTTTGGGGATGAGGCGGCCTTAATAAGTATTGATATGTCTGAATATACTGAAAAGTTTGCCATCTCCAGGTTTACCGGCGCCCCACCGGGTTATGTGGGCTATGCCGAAGGCGGGCAGCTTACTGAACGGGTGAGGCGACGGCCTTATTGTGTTATTCTACTGGATGAAATAGAAAAGGCTCACCCGGATATGTTTAATGTATTGCTCCAGGTATTAGAAGATGGTCATCTCACCGATGGCATGGGACAGCTGGTGGATTTTAAAAACAGTGTATTGATTATGACTTCCAATATCGGCGCGCGCTTAATTGAAAAGGGAACTACTTTGGGGTTTCAGCGAACCGATATGGATACATCTTACCATAAAATGAAAGAGGGTATAATGGGTGAGCTGAAAAAGACTTTTAACCCGGAATTCCTGAACCGGGTGGATGAGTCTATCGTTTTTCATCCGTTAAACCAAAAGCACATCGGTCAAATAATAAATCTGCTTATTGATCAGTTGAACTTGCAGATTAAAGATAAAGGGATAAAGGTGGAATTAGACCGCGGCGCCAAAGATTGGTTAATCAAGGCGGGCTATAATCCCAGTTATGGGGCCAGGCCTTTGCGGCGGGCTATTCAACGCAACATTGAAGATGGCATTGCCGATGAAATATTACGCGGTAGTCTTAAGAAGAGAGGAATCATCAAGGTGGGAGTAAAGAATAACAAGTTGGTTTTTGCCGAAAAAACCACTGCCTCCAGGAAGAGACGCTCAAAAGAGCTTTTACCCAACTAGTCCGGGTGTTCTTCCAGGGGGAATTGTATGACCAAAAAATCAGGCTTGTTTTGGGGGATGTTAGTTTATATTGTTTGTTGCCTGCCATTATCACCGGCCACGGCCAATGACCAGCACCAAAACATCGACGTTATCAAGATTGAAGGCAATCGAACAATTGAAACGCTTACAATCCGAAATCAAATTAAAACACAGGCGGGGGATGAGCTTAACCTTAAAGAGCTGCGCCAGGATTTAGTCGCTATCTATAAAACCGGTTTTTTCCGCGATGTAAAAATCGACGTAACTGAAACCGGGGGCCAACTGCAGGTCACCTTTATCGTGGTGGAGAAACCCTCTATTAAGAAAATAGAGGTTACCGGCTATGATGAGGTGGGTTTAGATAAGATAATGGAAAAAATGGAGATAAAGGAAAGCACGGTGTTGGATGATGCAGCGATTGCCAAAAGCGTTCAACAGATAAAAAAGCTTTATGAAGAAAATGGTTATTATCTGGCTGAGATAGAAGTAAAAAAAGAAAACATCTCTGAGGATTGGGTTAACCTGCTGTTTAATATTAAGGAGGGACCGGAAGTCAGAATAGAAGAAGTTTCCTTCGAGGGAAACAAAGCCTTTACTGATGCTGAACTAAGGAAGGTAATCGAAACCCGTGATTATTGGTTTTTATCCTGGATCACCGGCAGCGGTTATTTAAATAAGGAATTATTAAACATAGACCTAGAAAGACTATTAGCCTATTATTATGACCACGGTTATATAAATGCTCAAATCGGCAGCCCTAAAATTGATTTATCTGAAGATAAAGCCGAGATGTTTATAAAAATACCTTTAAGCGAGGGGGTTCAATATCAAGTCGGTAAGCTGGAGGTTGAGGGCAATCAATTGCTTACCAACGATGAAGTGTTGCGCGGCCTGGCTACCAAGGGGGGGAATGTATTTAATAGCAGCCTGCTGCGAAAAGACATAAACCTTATTACAGATCGTTATGCCAACCGGGGTTATCTGCTTACCGAGGTATTTCCGCTAACCCGCACTCATCCGGAAGACAAGCTGGTAGATCTGATAATTAAGATTAACGAGGGCAAATTAACCTATGCCCGACGAATTACCATTTCCGGTAATCAGAATACACGAGACAAGGTAATCCGTCGTCAATTACAATTTAGAGAAGGGGATGTACTAACCAACTGGGCAATCCGCCGCAGTTACCAGGACATTATGAACCTGGGGTTCTTTGAATCAGCCGACATCCAGACCAAACCCACTGAAGTTGAAAACGAGCTGGACCTTGACGTAAGCCTTAAGGAGAGGTTAACCGGTGCGCTATCGGTAGGCGGTGGCTGGAGTTCGGTAGATCGTCTGGTGGGGAATGTCAGTGTAACCCAGGGCAATCTTTTTGGCCGGGGACAACAGTTGCGGCTGGCGGGTTCATTTGGGGAAACCATTCAGCGCTATGATATCAGCTTTACTGAACCATGGCTATTTGATCTTCCCTTAACTGCGGGTTTTAACCTATATTATCGCGCTAGAAGCCAGGTGGATTTTCGGGATTACAGGATAGATAATCGCGGCAGTCAGGTGAGGCTCGGTTATCCGCTGATAGAACGTATCAGGGGATACTTAAGCTATATGTATCAAGACGTAAAGGTATACGATGTGACTTCCGATGCCGCTGATATAATTAAAAACCGGGAAGGAGTCACCTATACCAGTGAGCTTACCCTGTCGTTGGTGCGCGACACCAGAGATAATCGCTGGCGCCCCAGCCGGGGTTCACGCAATAAAGTGTCGGTAGAGTATGCCGGCGGCTTTATTGGAGGAGACAATTATTATGTCCGGTACTTAGGAGAAAGTAGTTGGCATTTTCCGATCTGGTGGAAGTTTGTGCTGTCCGTGCGGGGTTTAATCGGTTTTCAAAACAGTTTTGATGGCCGTGAATTGCCGGTAGAGGAACTATTTACGATAGGCGGCGACAAAACCGTGCGGGGATTTAAGCGGGATTCCATCGGTCCCCGCATTGGCAATCAGGTAATTGGAGGTAATAAGGAATTAGTTTTTAATGTGGAGCTGCATTTTCCATTATTTGACCCATTGGCGGGACTGATTTTCTTTGATACCGGCGGCGCTTTTGCCGAAGAGCAACCTTATGATTTAGATGGAATGCGCATGGGGGCTGGGGTTGGGGTTCGCTTCTTCACCCCGATGGGACCTATTCGATTAGATTGGGGACGTAAATTGGATCGGGAAAGGGGTGAGTCGCCTTCCGAGTGGCATTTTGCAATCGGTACTTATTTTTAGCGCCGGAGTTAAAAAAAACCTATCCTTATTTCCAAAACCAGGGCTTGGCCTGGATTAATTATGATGAAACCATTATGGCTAATTCCGCCGCCTGCTGGTCAACGACTCTGCGGAACTGGATGTCCATTTGTCCAACAGGAATAGCTTTATGATTTTCTATACCTGAACTAAAGGAGGAGGCAAGATGAGTAAAAACATTTTCAAATTCAAGATTGCTTTGTTGTGTGGTTTATTGCTGAATATCTGTAGTTTTGCCCATGGGGCTGAGCTGAAAATTGCTTATGTAAATCTGCAACAGGTTATAAAAGGGTCGGCAGCCGGTAAAGAAATGTCAACCATCGGTAACCAGATGATTAAAAAGAAGAGAAGCGAGCTTGGTAAATTAGAGGAAGAAATAAGCAAAATGATCAACGAATACAAGGAAAAAGAAATGGTGCTTTCTCCAGATGCTAAAAAGGAGATAAAGGATAAAATCGAAAAGAAAATGATCGACAAGGATCGTTTCGAAAAAGACTCCTTTCGCGATGTGCGCAAGTTTGAGAAAAAGGTAGTGGCTGAAATTGTAGGTGCGGTAAATAAAATAATTAAAAAGCTTGGTAAAGATGAGGGATACACCCTGATCCTGGATTCTACCGGAGGGGAAAAAGGCGACAAAGAAATCCCGACCTCCGGCCTTTTGTATGCTTCCCCGGAGTTGGATCTTACTCAGAAAATAATTACGATTTACAACCAGCAATATGCAGCAAAGAAAAAATAACCGGCATAGCCCGAATTAGCCAGCCACCGGCTGGATCTATTATGCGTTAGCTATGGTGCTGATTCAGCCGCCTTTCCGGCATGGGGTCGATACCCCCGGCCGGAAGCGGAGGCTCGTAGCTGGACAAACTCGATTATATAATTTCCGGTATGCTGAAAAATAGCCTCTTGCTTAAAGGGACATTTCAAATGAGTAAAACCGCCAGTTTAAAACAACTCTCACAAATTGTAGGTGGCGAGCTGGTCGGTGATGGGGAGCTGTCAATAACCGGGGTCAGGCCCATTGAGCAGGCTGAAGCTGGAGATATTGCCTTACTGGTACACCCCAAATACAACGCTTTTTTAAAAACCACCAAGGCAACTGCACTCATCGTTCCTCCGGTTACCACCGGAATTAAAAAGCCGCATATCATCGTCGCCAATCCCCATATAGCGCTGGCTAAGTTGTTGGAATATTTCCATAGCTCACCCCATGCCCCTTTCGGGGTGCATCCCCTGGCCGTAATCGGCAAAAACCCCAAACTCGGCAAAGATATATCCATTTATCCCGGAGTCGTATTGGGTAACCAGGTAAGCCTGGGAAAAGGTGTAACCATTTACCCCGGCGCCTGCATTGGAGATAGGGTAAGCATCGGAACCGATTCGGTAATTCATCAAAATGTGAGTATTTATCCCGGAGTAAGTATTGGAAAAAGGGTTGTTTTACATAGCGGCAGTGTCATTGGCAGCCCCGGTTTCGGTTATGTATGGGATGGGGAAAAGCACCGCCCCATTCCGCATGTTGGATCTGTGGTAATAGAAGATGATGTCGAAGTGGGGGCGAATGCCGCCATTGATCGGGGAACCATGGGAGATACCCGCATCGGCCGTGGAGTTAAGATAGACAATTTAGTACAGATCGCCCATAACGTAAGTATTGGCGATCACTCTGTGGTGGTGGCCCAGGTGGGTATTTCCGGCAGCACCGAGATCGGCCGCGGGGTTATGCTGGGGGGTCAGGCAGCCGTTGTCGGCCACATCCAAATCGGGGATCAAGCCAAAATAGCCGCCAGAACCGGTATCAGCAAAAACGTTCCCGCCGGGGCCGTTATGGCCGGTTTTGCCGGGACACCGCATGCTGAGTGGAAAAAAGCGGTGGTAATTACCCGGCGATTGCCTAAATTACAGGCCAGAATTCGTGAGCTTGAACAACGGCTTAGCGCAATGGAAAAAGGGGGGACCAGGGAAAAGTGATTTCTTTAGAGGCAGCCCGGGAAAAGGTGTTGGCCCGGCTAAAACCTTTGGCTTCAGAAGAGGTAGATATTCTTTCTGGCTGGGGGCGGGTATTGGCCCAGGACGTATATGCCGGTCAAAATGTGCCGCCGGTAGATAATTCGGCAATGGATGGTTATGCGGTTAGAGCTGTCGACCTTAAAGGCGCCGGCCCGGAGACCCCTTTAAGTCTCAAAGTTGTCGGAGAAGTAGCTGCCGGAACAGCATATACTGCCATGCTCAGGGAAGGTGAAGCGGTAAGTATTATGACCGGAGCGCCGATTCCTGAAGGGGCAGATACAATCGTACCGGTGGAATACACCAAACAGGCTGAAAATCGAGTCAGGCTTTACTTAAGCCCCAACCCGGGGGATCATATCCGGCGGGCAGGAGAGGATTTAAGGCAAGGCGGCCTGGTATTACACAAAGGGCAAACCGTAGCCGCCGCTCAGCTCGGTATCCTGGCTGCTTTGGGCCTTGGCCGGATAAAGGTGACTAAACGTCCTCGCATAGCCATATTGGCCACCGGAAATGAGCTACAAGCGGTAGGTGAACCGCCACAAGAAAATCGTATATACAACAGCAATAGTTATACCCTGACTGCCCAGGTACTTGATGCCGGGGGGGAACCGCTAAGCTTAGGAATAGCTCCGGATGATATCGCTAAGCTAAAACAGGTGCTTGCCAAAACACAGGCTTGTCAAATACTGATTACCTCCGGCGGGGTTTCGATGGGTAAATATGACCTGATGCAAGCGGCGCTCAAGGCTTTGGGAATGGAACTTATCTTCTGGAAGATAGCCATAAAACCCGGCATGCCTACTTTGTTCGGCCGCTGGGATGAAAAAATAGTATTTGGCTTGCCCGGTAATCCGGTTGCTTCTATGGTTACTTTCGAAGAATTTATCCGGCCCGCCATTTATAAAATGTTGGGCAGAAAACAGGTAATGCCGGATTATATAGAGGCGACATCAGCCGAAACTATAAAGAAAAAACAAGGACGTAAAAATCTGGTGCGGGTGACTCTAACCCTGAAAGATGGCCGATATTATGCAACCCCTGCCGGGCAACAGGGCGCCGGCATGCTTTCCTCTATGTTGGGGGCTGATGGCTTGATGATCCTTCATGAAGATAGTGCCGGTATTACCGCCGGGGAGACGGCAACGGTGCAGTTGTTAAACAAAAGTGTGGTGGGTACCGGAAATGCCTGAAACTACCGACTTAACCCCTGTGGTTTCTGTAATAGGGCGCTCCGACAGCGGGAAGACACTTTTTTTAGAGGGTATTATTCCGGAGTTGAAACGTCGTGGATATACCGTGGCTACGGTTAAACATAATGTGCACGGTTTCGACATCGACCAGCCGGGGAAGGATAGCTGGCGTTATGCTCAAGCGGGAGCAGATAAGGTAATGATTTCCTCCGCCGGTAAATGGGCCATAATAAGTCAGGTAGTTGGTGAATTGTCGCTCAATCAAATTCAACAACTTATGGGTGAGGTAGATATTATATTAACCGAAGGATTCTCTAAGGGTAGCGCACCCAAGATTGAGGTATTAGCCAGGGATTCTCAAAAGCCTTTGTTTCTTGAACAAAATTTAATTGCTTTGATAGCTAAGGCGGATGTTGATTTTGGGATACCCTGTTTTGGGCCGCATGATTTTATAGGAGTAGCCAATTTTCTGGAACAGCATAATTTGATTAAATACAGAGCAACATAAAATTGCTGTTGTTTACAAAGAATTTTTTGCAAAAAATACTTTTTTAATTTGACAATGTTGTAACTTATGTTATACTTTATTAAAAATTCTTGTGTTACAAAGGATTCAGGAAGGAGCAAAAACCATGGAAGCATTTGAGCTGTTGAAAAAGAGCCCCTTATTCAGGGAATTAAACGAGCAAGAGTTACGGCGAATAGCCAGCGTAATTAAAACGCAACATTTTTCCAAGGGAGATGTTGTTTTTGACCAAGGGGAAAAGGGAGGCAAGCTATATCTTATAAAAAATGGTTGCGTAGAGGTCACCTTACCTGTCTGTCGTTTTGACAGCCGCGACGAAAAACTGGCTACCATTAAGGAGGGTGAATACTTCGGCGAATTGTCATTTTTTGATGGTGGGGAACATTCTGCGCGGGTAACTGCATTAGAAGATTTAGACCTGTTTGTGCTCTCGCGTGAGGGTTATAATGCCATAATTTCATCCGACTTAGAGCAGGGAACAGAAATCCAACGCAAGATTATCTTGACCGTAATCAATATCTTAAGAGAAATGAATAAACGTTATTCTCATCGGCCATTTATTTGATGCTGGGGTATTGGTGAAGTTTAAGCACTTAACTAAATTTATATTAGGCCTGCTGGGGGCTTTATTTTTAATCGCTATCGGCGTTGAGGGAATTAGCGCTAATACCGACTCCACCAATATTCTAATTGCTATTATGTTCATTGGAGGGGGGCTTTATCTGTTTTTTAGTATAAGCTATCGGCTGATAAAAAGGTTGAGGATTTGGAATAAATAAAACCATTATTCAAATATTTTTTAAATAAGGAGGAATCAGATGACGTTTTATTTAGGACAAAGAATAAAACACCTAAGGAAAAATAAAGGCTTGACACAGTTTGATTTAGAGAAAAGAACCGGCATAAAACGAGAATATTTATCTAAAATAGAAAACGACGAATTAAATAATCCTACTTTTTCAACTTTACTCAAAATTTGTGAAGGAATCGGGGTTCCGGTTACTGAGTTACTTTCCGGTAAAGACGAACTGCCTACTCGCAAAGAACCGCTAATTCGGGTGTTGTCCGGCTCAGGAGAGAATAAAGCTGTGGCGGCCCGCATCGAAAAAGGAGATTTTCGGGTGGTTCCTATAATAAGCGATGATTTTGCCGGCAGTAATCCAAAATATATCAGCAAAAATGATATACTTGGCTATAGCATAATAAATGCCGATTATTTAGAACCCTCCACAGATCAACACCGTTATCGCTGCTTATATGTTAAGCCCGATAACTATGGGATGCATCCTTTAATAGAACCCGGAGCTATCGTATGTATTGATTCCCATCAGCGGGAACCGGAAACAATTAACCGAAGCCTGGTGGTTTTTAAGGATAATAATGGAGGCTGTGTAATTAGAAGGCTTAGTTTGGAAAAAAACTATCTTTTAGGTATCCCTGAAAATATAAAAGACTATGCCCCGCTGGTTATTTCCGCTAATAAGGAAGCCCGGTTGTTGGGAAAAGTTGTGTGGTACCAAAGTGCAAAAACTTAAACTGCCAAACAAAAAAAGGGGGGCCGCATATACTTTGGCCCCCCTTTTTTTGTTTGGCTATGTTACATAATTGGTAAAGTTCGCACTAGGCTTAAATTTTACTACATTTTTTGCAGGAATTTTAATTTCCGCCCCAGTCTTAGGATTTCTCCCCTTTCTGGCGGCCCGACGCCCCAGGCTGTAAGTACCAAAACCGGCTAATCTCACGGTATCGCTCTGCCTGATTGACTCTTTAATCGATAAAAGGAAAGAATTCAGCGCCTTTTCGGCAGCCACCTTAGTAATATCTGCATCCTGTGAAATTTGAGCAATTAAATCCGCTTTGTTCATACCTGCCCCCTTTCTTATAATAAGAGTTTACCGTTAACATGTAAAGTTTATATCAAGTGCAGTTTTATTTGTCAAGTAAAATATAAAATTTTTTCCTTTATTGACTAAATAAAAATTGAATTTAGCTGCTAAAACAGCCGCTTTTTCACTGTCATTTCTTTGATTATATTAGACTTACAAGTCATTTGATTGGGTAATAAGCGCTTTTGGTAGCCATTTGTTTTTTTCAGCGGCCTTGTCGGTAATATATGTATCACCGTCCTGTCGTATCGAAATGGGGTCAGCGACCCTAATTATCACAAAATTGCCTTTAAACGTTCTTGCCATACAAAACTCTCTTTGTTATAATTCTCCCACAAAAGAAACCAGCCACAGGCTGGTGAGACGGATTATATAATTTCCTATACAGTAATTATTTGCCTTATGCTTGACACCCATTATATTAGAGAACAACCACAGTTAATTAAGCAGGGGTATGCCCAGCGAGGGGTTGAGGTAGATATTGCCGGTTTTTTGGAATTGGACGCCAAGCGCAGAGATTTACTGCAACAGAGTGAACAATTAAAGCGCCAAAAAAATACTGTGTCTCAGCAGGTAGCCAACTTGAAACGTCAGGGGCTGTCGGCTGAAGCGGAAATTGCCCAAATGAAGCAAGTTTCACAAACTACCAGGCAGTTAGATGAGCAACTGAGGCATTGTCAACAAGAACTCAGCCAACTGCTACTTAATTTTCCCAATATTCCTCATGCGAGTGTGCCACTGGGAAAGGATGATAAAGACAACGCCGAGGTGCGACGCTGGGGGGAGTTGCCCAGATTTGACTTTACCCCTAAATCGCATAACGAGCTGGGTGAACGCTTGAAAATTCTGGATTTTGACCGGGCAGCCAAGATAACCGGCGCTCGTTTTTGTATATACCGGGGAGTCGGTGCGCTGCTTGAGCGGGCGCTGGCTAACTTCATGCTGGACTTACATATTAAAGAGCACGGCTATACTGAACTGCTTACGCCTTATCTGGTGAACAGTAACAGCCTGCTTGGTACGGGGCAATTACCTAAATTTGAACAGGAACTTTTCAAGCTGGAGACCGATGGTTATTATCTTATTCCAACCGCCGAGGTGTCGGTAACCAACATACATCGCGATGAAATCCTGACAGAAGCACAATTACCCTTATATTATGTAGCCTACACGCCTTGCTTCAGGCGGGAGGCCGGCTCTTACGGGCAAGATACCCGGGGTCTTATTCGCCAACACCAGTTCAACAAAGTGGAACTGGTTAAATTCACTACCCCGGAGACATCTTATCAGGAATTGGAAAAACTATTAGCCAATGCCGAAGAGGTATTAAAACGCCTGGAATTACCGTATCGGGTGGTTAATTTATGTACTGGAGACCTGGGCTTTTCGGCGGCCAAGACCTATGATATTGAAGTCTGGGTGCCCAGCCAGCAGCGTTATCGGGAGATATCCTCATGCAGTAATTTCGAGGCTTTCCAGGCGCGGCGGGCCAAAATCAGATACCGCCCGCAAAACGGCCGCCAGGGTACCGCCTTTGTGCATACCCTGAACGGTTCCGGGCTGGCGGTAGGCCGCACGGTGGTGGCCATTCTGGAAAACTATCAACAAGAGGATGGTAGCATTCTAATTCCTAAAGCTTTACAGCCCTATATGGATGGACTGCCAAGAATAGCTTAGTACCCGAATAATGCGGGGCGACCGTCAAGTTTGACGACTGGCAAGGCGGCGCAGAATTTTGCGAGGGAGGCATACATGTGTGTATGTTGACCGAGGAAAATTCAAGCCAACGCAGCCAGGCGGTAAAATCGGCGGTCGCCGAGATGCGGAGGGATGGCCGAGTGGTTTAAGGCGACGGTCTTGAAAACCGTTGGGTTAATAGCCCCGTGGGTTCGAATCCTACTCCCTCCGCCATATTTTCTCTAACATTTTTAAGGTAACCTAAATGGCTGAAAAAGAACGATTACTGGAAATACTTAAACAAACGGCTTTAAAAAAGGGTGGCTTTACCCTCTCTTCGGGAGCCACCAGCAATTATTATATAGATGCCCGCATGCTCACCACTCATCCGGAGGGATCGTATTTAATTGGTAAGCTTATATTCAACATAATAAAGGTTGCTGATATAGCCGCTATTGGCGGGCCGGCTTTGGGAGCTATCCCTATTGCTACCGCCGTATCTTTAGTAAGTTATCTGGAGGGTGCGCCCATTCCAGCCTTCTTTGTAAGGGGCACGACCAAACAATATGGCGCCCGGAAAGGCATTGAAGGTAATATAGCGCCCGGCTCGCGAGTGGTGGTAGTCGAAGATGTAATAACTACCGCCAAATCCGTGGCGGCGGCAATTGAGCGGCTGAAAGAGTTTGGTTGTCAGGTAATAAGGGTTATCTGTATTGTGGATCGGGAAGCCGGCGGTCGGGAAAGGTTGACTCAGGCAGGTTATAATTTAGAAGCAATTTTCACTAAAGCTGATTTAGGCATTTAACTTGACCCTTTATTAATCCAGGCTGAATCCAGTTGGTTTCGGCTCACTGACGGCAACATCCGCCGCTGAAACCGCCTGGCGGGCAAGATCAAGGTCCACCATCAAAAATTTATCGCTGGTTGGTTGATGTCGGTCACAAAGTTTTTGGGGTTGGGTACCCGCCACAAAATCCTCCACCATTATCTTCTCGCATTCTCCGGTGGCCAACATGCCGGAGTCCGTATCCACGCTTACCCTTACTATCTTTGGCGGTGGAATAAATGATCGTATCGGGGCATCTATCAGGGCTTCCTTCATAAACCTGACCCAAATGGGACTGGCCGCTCTTGAACCAGTTTCCACCGGGCCCAAGGATTTGTTCTCATCCATGCCGACCCATACCCCGGTCGCTAAATGTGGGGCAAAACCCATGAACCAGGCATCAATATATTTGTTGGTAGTTCCGGTCTTGCCGGCCAGGGGCCGACCAATATATTTGGCCCGCCAACCAGTACCATGTTCCACCACCCCCTGTAACAGGCTGGTCATCAAATAAGCAATTACTTTATCCAGCACCCGCTTTGGTTTGGGAATATTTTCTTCCAGGATGTTACCTTGGTTATCGGTCACATAGCGAATAGAAAAGGGCGGTGCTCTAAGCCCTCCGTTGGCAAACACTCCATAAGCGCTGGTAAGTTCCAGCAAAGTTACCCCTGAAGAGCCCAGCGCCAACGAAAGGTCATCCGCCAGCACACTTTTAATTCCCAACCGGTGCGCCGTTTGTATTGCCTTTTCTATGCCTACCCGCTCCAGCAGTTTAACGGTAACCACATTACGAGAATGTTCCAGGGCTTTCCTGAGGGTGGTAGGCCCATAAAACTTTTCATAATAATTAACCGGCTTCCAATCCTCATCCATCCATTCATCTTTATAAATAACGGCGGTATCTAATATAATATCGGCCAGGGTCATGCCCTGCAAGAGTGCGGTAGTATAAATTATGGGCTTAAAAGAAGATCCGGGCTGGCGCCGGGCTTGTATTGCCCTGTTAAATTTACTGACATCAAAATCATAGCCCCCCACCAACGCCAACATATAACCCGTACCCGGATCCAATACTACCATAGCTCCCTGGCAAAGCGGTTCTTGGTCCAGGGCCAGCTTATAAATGGTTTGTCCACCGGTTTTTTCCAGGCCCAGCACTTTTACAATTATCTTGCTGCCAGGCTTAAACAGTTTTTCCGGTTTGGTTTTCAGCCAGCTCATCTGTTTTTGGGGCAATTTTCCCTGACAAGCGCCGACCTTAACCATAAGCCCGGTGGGGGCTACTGTTTGAACCCGGCCCAAGTATTGCTCTCCAATTTTCAGCACAGCCAAATCATCCCGGGGAATCAATCGGGGAGCTATGGGGGTGTCTTCTTTGACGACCCGATATCCCTGTCGCCGATCCACTTCTTTAATCCCCCAGCGTAGGGCCTCCTGGGCCAGTTGTTGAAACCTTAAATCCAGGGTAGTGTAAACCTTCAACCCATCACGATAGAGAGCCGTACTACCATATTTTTGTTCTAACTGCTGTCTGATATATTCGGTAAAATAGGGGGCCGCATTCTTCCCGCCTTTTGGTCGAGGGTGTATTTTTTCTGCTACCGCCGCCTGATATTGCTCCTTGTTTATATATCCTTCGGCCAGCATTCGATCAAGTACGTGTTTTCTTCGTAGCTTAGCTTTAATCGGATGGCGAATAGGGGAATATGTGTTGGGCGCCTTAGGCAGCCCGGCAATAAGCGCACATTCCGCCAGGTCCAGTTCACTTACCGGCTTGCCAAAGTAATTAATGGCCGCTGCTTGTACTCCATAGGCTCCATGACCAAAATAGACTTGATTAAGATATAATTCTAAAATGTTTGCTTTTGAATATTGTCGTTCTATCTTAAGTGATAGTAAAGCTTCCCGTAACTTACGAACAATCGCCTTCTGGGGGGTGAGAAACAATGCCCGGGCCAATTGTTGGGTGATGGTACTGCCACCTTCTACGAATCGCCGGGCTTTAAGGTTTTTGGTGGCTGCCCGGACGATACCCAGCCAGTCTATGCCATGGTGCTGATAAAAGTGGGCATCTTCAACGGCTACAATTGCATTTTTCAACGCCGGTGGAATGGTGTTTAATGGAACCAGTGTTCTTTTTTCCACCGCAAACTGGGCAAATTTGCGATCATTTAAAGAATATAGCTTAGTGGTTAAGCTGGGACGGTAGCTGTCTATTTGTCTTATATCCGGTAAACCTTGAATTAAATAATAAGTATATCCAACGGTCCCCAAAACCAGCAGGCATAAACATAAAACAACCCAACGCAGTTTAGCTAAAAATTTGTGCCAACCTGTTTTCGATACTTTATCTACCATTTGGGTTTCCACTTCTTATTTTTTTTGGCTATTTTCGCGCGCAAGTTTTTTATCTGGTGTTCTATCATTGAGGGATTGGGATGGTCTTTCATAATTGCCTTGTACCCGGCTAAGGCTTTTTCCAATTCACCCATTTCTTCCCAACACACTGCCTGATCGAATTTGGCTTCTATTTGTA
Organism: bacterium; assembly: GCA_024277675.1. Classification (GTDB taxonomy): domain Bacteria; phylum SZUA-182; class SZUA-182; order SZUA-191; family JAJRXT01; genus JAJRUS01. The sequence goes on from JAJRUS010000092.1 coordinate 51,408, forward strand.
ACTCGCTTTGGGGATGTTTATCAATCAGTTCCTGATAGGCCTTTATAGCTAACTCATACTCACCTCTTACAAAATATATTTCTCCAATGGCTAATCTGGCATTATCTACATATTTACTTTGGGGATATTTTTCTATAACCATTTGGGCTTCGATAACGGCTTGCTTCGCACTGTCCAGTTTATCGTAGCAATAAGCAATATGTAATTGGCTGAATGCAGCCTGGGCCGTTCCCGGAGCAAAATCGATAACTTCCTGATATTGCATAATTGCCGCTTGAGGATTATTCAGGACTTCTTCATAAATAGCGGCCATATTCAGGCGTGCAGCCTGGGCCCAGGAACTTTTGGGATAGGATACTACCAATTCTTCAAACCGCTCAAGGGCGGATTGATATTTCTTTAAATACAGATAATCAATATTACCAGCCCAAAAAATTGACTGTTCTACTAGCTCTCCAGAGGGATAGCGGCTGATTATTCCCTCAAACACCTTTAATGCGTTAACGTAATCTCCCTTACTTATAAAAACTTGCGCTTTTTCAAACTCAGACTCTATTTTGGATTGACAGCCTATTGTCCCTATTAACAATAAGCCGAGCAGACAACAAATTATTCTTCGATAAAACAAGGGCTTCAAGCCTCAGCTTCCACTAATTTGGCTACCGCCACCACTTTATCCTCTTCCCCTAAATTTTGTAATTTCACTCCCATGGTTGCACGGCCAATAACGGAAATATCTTCTACCGTCATCCAGATAAGCGTTCCCTCGGCGGTACTCAACATAACGCTTTCCTTCTCTTTGAGTACCTGAATAATTCCTACTACCTGGCCATTCTTGGGCGTAATTTTCATGTTTTTTACTCCCAATCCACCCCGATGCTTCACTGGATATCTACCAATTTTACTCCGCTTACCATACCCATTTTCAGTTACGGTTAAGATAGTAGCTTCTTTTCCCACTACCAGCATACCAATTACTTCATCACCTGACTTCAAGGTAATTCCCCTGACACCTCGAGCCATACGGCCCATACATCTTACCTGGCTTTCTTCAAAGTGCATCGCCTGGCCTAATCTGGTGGCAATTAAGATGTTTTGTTCACCGTCGGATACTTTGGCTGAAATCAATTTATCCCCCTTATCCAGGGTAATGGCAATTACTCCACCTGTCCGGGGGTGGCTGAAAGCATCCAGCGCAGTCTTCTTTATAATCCCCTTAAGGGTGGCCATAACCACAAATTGATTAGGGGTAAATTCTTTTACCGGCAAAACAGCGGTTATCTTCTCTTCCGGACTCAGGCGAAGTAAATTTACAATAGCGGTTCCCTTAGCCTGTCGGCCAGCCAGCGGAATTTCGTGCACCTTTAGCCAATACACCCGGCCAATATCAGAAAAGAACATAATATAATCATGGGTGGACCTGACAAATAAATTTTCTACAAAATCTTCTTCCTTGGTGGTTATTCCCCTGATTCCGGCTCCTTTTCTTTTCTGAATACGATAATGAGTAAGGGCGGTTCTTTTTATATATCCGCCATGGGTTATTACTACCACCATATCTTCTTCCACTATCATATCCTCAAAATCAATATCGGGAGATTCCTCCACTATCTGAGTCCGCCTTTTATCGCCGTATTTCTGTTTTATGTTTAACAGGTCTTCCTTTATCAAATTCAACACCAGGGCTTCACTATCCAAAATAGCTTGCAACCGCACTTTTATGGCTAATAATTCCTGATATTCATCTTTAAGTTTATCTTGTTCCATGGCGGTTAGCCGCTGTAATTTCATATCTAATATAGCTTGAGCCTGAATCCTGGTAAGTTGAAATTGATTCATTAAGCCTTGCCTGGCAATTTCCGGGGTAGCCGATTTTTTGATTAGGGCAATCACCTGGTCTAAATATTCAAGCGCCTTAATTAAACCGGATACTATATGCAGCCTTTTATCCGTTTTATCCAACTCATATTTAGTGCGTCGGAGAATCACATCTTTTCGGTGGTTTATATAGTGAACTATAACTTGTTTTATATTAAGCACCTGGGGTTGATTATTTACCAGGGCCAGCATAATTACCCCGAAAGTCGTCTGCATGGCCGTATGTTTATATAGTTGATTCAATACTACATCCGCTATTTCATGTCGCTTTAATTCTATTACTATTCGCATTCCATCCCGGTCGGATTCATCCCTTAAATCAGCAATTCCTTCCAGTTTTTTGTCTCTTACCAAACTCGCAATTTTGGTTATTAATCTGGCTTTATTTACTTGATAGGGGAGTTCATTCACAATAACGGCTTCTCTGTCTTTCAATTGCTCAATCTGGGCTTTGGCCCGCAGTCGTATCTGCCCTCTTCCGGTAAGGAAGGCTTCCCAAATACCCTTTGATCCATAAATAAAACCGCCGGTGGGAAAGTCCGGACCCTTTATCACCTTTAACAATTCTCTTATTTCAATTTCTGGATTTTCAATTACTAAAATTATACCAGCTACTACTTCCGTTAAATTATGGGGAGGTATATTGGTAGCCATCCCCACTGCAATGCCTGACGCTCCGTTCAGTAGTAAATTTGGTAACCTGGCCGGCATTACCACCGGTTCCACTAATGTATCATCAAAATTAGGTATGAAGTCTACCGTCTCTTTTTCTATATCCGTCAGTATTTCTTCGGTAATATTGGCTAATTTAATTTCTGTATATCTCATAGCTGCCGGTGAATCACCATCTACAGAACCGAAGTTCCCCTGGCCGGCCACCAAAGGATAGCGCAGTGAAAAATCCTGTACCATTCTGACCAGGGCATCGTATACCGCCGTATCCCCATGGGGGTGAAACTTACCTAACACTTCACCCACTATGCGCGCTGATTTTTTAAAGGGTTTATTCCAAACCAGTCCCAACTCATGCATAGCATATAATATTCGACGATGTACCGGCTTTAAACCATCCTTTACATCGGGTAGCGCTCTACCAATAATTACGCTCATGGCATAATCCAGATAAGAACTTTTCATCTCATCTTCTATATTTACCGCTACATGTTTAACTTCCATATTATTTTTTACTCTCCTTATCAATTACCTCAAAAAGTTTATTTGTTTATCTAACTACCTTTTGATTCTTTATAACATCCTTATTTTAAAGCTAAATATCAATGTTTTTTGCTTCCAAAGCATAAGTATCGATGAACTCACGACGGGGTTCAACCTTATCACCCATTAAAATAGTAAATACTTCATTTGCCTCTACTGCATCTTCTATCCTTACCCGAAGCAAGGTTCTGGTATCCGGATTCATGGTGGTTTCCCAAAGCTGATTGGGATTCATTTCTCCCAAGCCCTTATAGCGTTGAATATTATTTCCTTTCTTACCGCTTTCCAACACATATTCAAATAATTCTTCTTTAGAATTTAATATCTTTTCCTTCTTTTCCCCATTTTTTAATATATAAGGCGGATTATCCAATTTATTAATTTTATCATGCAGTCTGACCAAACTTCTAAATTCAGGCGAACTTATTAATTCGTAGTCTATTTTCATTGCCTTATCGATAGACTCCTTTTTAAACTTTAAATAAGCAAACCATAAACTATGCTCTTCATCTTCTTCCAGCTTTATTTGAATTAAATAGGGTAATTGTTTAGTTAAGCTATTAATGTATTCCTGTAATTTTTCCCGATCTTCAAAAACCATTTTATAAATTGGTTCCCAGCCTTTTATTATTAATTCTAAAATATCAGGCTCTATTTGATGCTGTTCCAGCTTCCTGTAATAATTGTCATATTCAATCAGACTTTTTATAGCCTCTTTCAACTTGGTACCTGTCAATTCCTGATCATTTTCTTTAAATGTCAACACCAGTTGTTTAGTCCCTTCATTTATCAAAAACTCTTGTAATTCTTTTTCCTGTTTTAAATATGTTTCTTTCTTACCCTTACTTACTTTATAAAGTGGCGGTTGAGCAATATATAAATACCCCCGCTTTATTAATTCCTCCATCTGTCTAAAGAAAAAAGTAAGTAAAAGCGTGCGAATATGTGAACCGTCTACATCGGCATCGGTCATTATTATAGTTTTGTGATACCTGGCTTTACCAATATCAAAATCCACCTTTCCTACTCCCACCCCTAAAGCAGATACAATAGTAATAATCTCGTCATTACTCAACATCTTATCCACACGTGCCTTTTCTACATTCAATATCTTACCCTTTAAAGGTAATATAGCTTGAAACTGACGATTTCTGCCTTGTTTAGCTGATCCCCCGGCCGACTCCCCTTCTACTATAAATATTTCACACTGTGCCGGATCCTTCTCTGAACAATCCGCCAATTTACCGGGTAACGAACTATTCTCCAGCGCTCCCTTTCTCCTGGTTATATCTCTTGCTTTACGCGCAGCTTCCCTGGCCTGGGCCGCTTTTGCCGCTTTTTCTATTATTATTTTGGCCACACTCGGATTTTCTTCTAAAAATATAGACAATTCTTCATTTATCAGCGTTTCTACTATCCCCTTTATTTCACTGTTCCCCAATTTGGTTTTGGTTTGTCCTTCAAACTGAGGATTCGGCAATTTTACACTTAAAACCGCTGTTAAACCTTCTCTTATATCATCTCCCTGAAGATTTATCTTAATATTCTTGGCCAAATCCCGGGCAGTTATATAACTATTTATGGTTCTGGTAAGCGCCGCTTTAAAACCCGATAAATGCGTCCCTCCCTCATGAGTATTTATGTTATTAGCAAAAGAAAATATTTGTTCACTATAGCCATCGTTATACTGAAGAGCAGCTTCTATTATAACATTTTCCTTATTTTTCTCTAAATATATAGGTTTTTTATTAAGTGGCGTTTTATTACGATTTAAGTGCTCAACAAATGACCTTATACCCCCCTCATAATAAAAAACTGCTTGTTTATCAGTTCGTTCATCTAAAATAGATATATTTACTCCTCTATTTAAAAATGATAATTCCCTTAATCTGTTAGATAAAATATCAAAATTAAATTCTAAGCATTCAAAAATTTCCTCATCCGGCTTAAAAAGTATTTTAGTACCCTGATTTTGGGTTTTACCGGTTTTCTTTAAGTCACCAGTAGGCTTACCCCTGACATAACTCTGCTGATAAACACCCCCATCCCGCTTTATTTCCAATTCAAGGTTTTCTGATAGCGCATTCACTACAGATACACCAACCCCATGCAAACCTCCCGATACTTTATAGCTATCCTGATCAAATTTACCGCCGGCATGAAGTATAGTCATTACCACCTCAGCCGCCGGTCTCTTTTTAGTAGGATGCTCATCTACCGGTATTCCCCGCCCATTATCTTTCACCGTAATACTATTATCCAAATGAATAACAACTTCAATTCGATCACAAAACCCCGCCATTGCCTCATCAATACTATTATCCACCACTTCAAAAACCAAATGATGAAGACCTGATTCACCGGTACTGCCTATATACATAGCCGGTCTTTTTCTAACTGCTTCTAACCCTTCTAATATTTTAATCTTATCGGCCTTATATTCCATAAAATATCCTCAAGTTAAATCAAAATTATCAACAGTTACTAAAAACTAATTTATTAAATTATTATACTATAAATAAGATAGTATTAGTAGTGATAAGGATTTATTGTTTAAAACCAGGTCAATCTGTTGATTAAACAATATTTTTTAATGGGCAATAATTTGTTAATAAGGGTTAATAACCTATGTTTTAAACAATAAAATAATTATGTCTAATAATAAAAAAAACTATGAACAGGTTATACATTAAAAATTAACAGCTTGTTAACTATATATGTTAAGATAACGGCTTGTTTTTAAAGTTAGTTTGTTATTTTTAAAAAGCTTAATATTGCCGTACATGTTTTTTAATAATTAAATTTAATTCAATATTTTAAATTGATTAAATATTATAAAACGGCTGGAATAATAAGTTTAAGGTATTTGGATGAGATTTATAAGGTGGTTTATTTTATTTTTGAAAAGGATATCCTGTTCAATTTTTTGTTTTATTTTTTTATGAGCGTGAATAATAGTAGTATGATCCTTTCCACCAAAGCGTTCGCCAATTCTGGGTAAGGAATTATTGGTCATGAGGCGACAAAGATACATAGCTATTTGTCGGGGAAAAACCAGCGAAGTAGTTCTTGATTTAGACTTTAATTCGCTGATTTTGATACTAAAATAATCAGCAACCACCTCTTGTATTTTTTCAATGGTTATAGATTTTTCTTTTTCTATTAAAATATCTTTGAGAACTTCCTGAGCCATTTTTATGGTAATTTCTTTTTGTTTAATGGTGGTACAGGCAATAATTTTATTTAAGCAGCCTTCCAATTCTCTTATATTAGAAATTATATTGCGAGCTATTAATAAACAAACGTCATTAGGCAAATCCAAATTTTGTTTTTCGGCTTTCTTTTTAATAATGGCTATCTTAGTTTCTAAATCCGGCGCTTGAATATCGGCAATAAGACCCCATTCAAACCTGGATCGCAATCGTTCTTCAATAGTAGGAATTTCTTTGGGTGGACAATCACTGGAAATTATTATTTGCTTATGAGCTTCGTATAATGAATTAAATGTATGAAAAAATTCTTCCTGAGTACTTTCTTTACCGGCAATAAATTGAATATCATCAATTAATAATACATCCATCTTGCGGTATTTATTGCGAAAATCATAGGTGTTTTTATATCTGATAGCGTTTATAAGTTCATTCATAAATTCTTCAGCAGAAGTGTAATAAAGCTTGGCTTTAGGAGAGTGATTTTTAATGAAATGAGCTACTGCATGAAGCAGGTGAGTTTTTCCTAAACCCACTCCCCCGTAAATAAATAATGGATTATAGGAGTTTGAGGGTTGTTCGGCCACAGCTTGTGAAGCGGCATAGGCAAATTGATTACTAGTGCCAACCACGAAATTTTCAAAAGTATATCTGGAATTTAAAGAGGCTTTTTTATAATGATTATTAGGAGAAGGCATTGTAGTCGTTATTGTTTTAGATTTACTCTTTATTTTCGGTTTGAAAACTGGTGAATTTTCAGGTTCATTAACTACAAACTTTAGATGAATATCCTGGTCGCTAATTGTTTTTAAACAATTACAAATAGTGCCTAAGTAATTTTCAGAAAGCCAATTGGCAACGAAAATATTGGGAACGGAAATATATAACTTATTATTTTCAAATTTATATAAACTTGTAGGTGCAAACCAGGTATCGAAGCTTTGTTGATTAACCTGTTTTTCGATCAAAGTAAGTGTTTGAATCCAAAGGTCGGACACGGTTATTTTTCCTTAGTATATTCTGTCAAAACGTAATATTATAAAAACACTTTTTCTTTTTCTTAATCAGCCGGTAAAAAGTAATTAACTTATCCACAAGCTTATTAACAGGTAGTAAATGTGAGAAATAAATTAACAACTTCAAACAGTTTGTAGCTGGATTTTTAAAACAGGAGAAGTTTTATCCACAATCAAAATGTCAACAGCCATATATAACATAGCAGATTTGAGGAATTTAAACAATGGGTTTATAAAAAATTTTTATAGCTGGCGTTTATCTTATACAAAAAATACTTTCTTCAACCAGGTTTTTATCTAACGAGATACTCCCCTTTTGTCAAGCAGGGAAAAATCAATAAAACGGCGTTCAACATCTACCTTGTCCAGCCTTACCATTACCCGTTCACCTAAACTAAACCTTCTTTGGGTACGTTTTCCAACCAAGGATTGTTGTAGCTGATTAAAATGGTAGTAATCATCTGTAAGTGAGGATACATGAATCAATCCAGTTACATAAAAATCTATAAGCTCTACGTACAAACCATAGCTGGTGATACTGCTTATTATTCCCTCAAAGGCTTCCCCCAGCTTGTCACGCATAAATTTAACTCGCTTTATGCTTATTATATCCCGCTCGGCAGTTTCAGCTTTGCGTTCAGTATAAGAGCAGTGTTCCGCCGTTTGGGGTAAATACTCCGTTAATTCATTAACCCTAACAGTACTGGGTTGACCATTATGTTGCAGTTCCCGTAACAAGCGGTGGATTACCAGGTCAGGGTAACGCCGGATAGGAGAGGTAAAGTGGGTATAATAAGGAGCTGCCAGGGCGAAGTGCCCCGAATTATCACTGGAATACTTGGCCAGTTTCAGCGATCGCAGCAGTACCATGGTTATAAGTTGTTCTTTGGGGTTGCCTTTAAATTTGGTCAGAATTTGTTGAAGCTGAAGCTGGGTAATTCGTTTTTTCAGCGGCAGAGCATATCCCAAATGGGAAATATAGTCCAGAAATTCTTTCAATTTTATTTCGTCTGGTTCTTCATGAATGCGGTAAATGAGCGGCATCTGTGCCTGGGCCAGATAGCCGGCTACCACCTCATTGGCGGCCAGCATAAACTCCTCGATAATTTCGTGGGAAATATTTCTTTCTCGTTTAATAATCCCCGTAGTTACTCCATCCATATCCAGAATTACTTCCGGTTCCGGCAGGTCAAAGTCAAGGCTCCCTCGGTTTATGCGGCGGTTTTTTAGCTTTCGGGCCAGGGTTTGCATCAGCTCTAAATCAGGCACCAGTTCCTTGTGGCGTTGGCAAGTTGTCGGGTCTTTATCCAACAATATTTGCTTAATCTGGGTATAGGTAAAGCGCTGACAACTTCTAATTATCGAGTCGGCAAACTCAAAATTCACCGCATTTTGCGCTGAATCGAATTCTATCAACACGCTTATACTTAACCGATCCTCATGCGGGTTGAGGCTGCAAATACCGTTAGATAAAGCCGGCGGCAGCATGGGCAGTGCCCGGTCGGTGAAATAAACACTGTTTCCCCTACGGTAAGCGGCTTCATCCAGCAAGGAACCTGGCGTTACATAATAGCTGACATCTGCAATATGTACCCCCAGGCGGAAGTTACCGTTAGCTAATTTCTCGATCGAGACCGCATCATCAAAATCTTTGGCGGTCTGACCGTCTATGGTAAAGAGATGTAATTCTCGTAAATCCAGGCGCCGGGTAATTTCTTTGGAGGGAATTATTTTGGGAATGCGGTCGGCTTCGGCCAGCACTTCGGCGGGAAACTCCCGTGGAAACTGGTAATGGCGAATAACGATTTCTTCGTCTATGCCGGGATCATCCGGATTTCCTAATATTTCTATTATCTTTCCTTCCGGATTACGCTGAATAGTGGGATAGCCGGTAATTTCAGCCACCACTATTTGTCCTGGCGTTGCTTTATGTGAATGCGGGGGAATGAATATATCCTGAGTGATGTTGGGATGCCAGGGAACCACATAATCGAAGTGGTAACCTTGTTCATAGCGGCCGACCACTTGTCGGTGAGCGTGCTCCAATATTCGGATTATCCGGCCTTTTGCCCGCTGATCCCGGCGGATTTGCTCTACCCTGACCACTACTTTGTCCCCATCCATAGCCAATTTTAGGTGTCGGGAACTTATATAAACATCGGGTTTTCCGCTTTCTTCTGGAATCAGAAAGCCAAAACCGTCGGGGTGCACCTGCAGGCGACCCACCATCAGATTCATCTTGGCTGGCAAACCGTACCGGTGTCCCTTTAGTTTAACCAACTCCCCGGCCTGGTTCAGTTCCCTGATTAAACGGCGAAATTGGCGGCGTTCAGCCGGGGGAATTGCCAGGCGTCGGGCTAGTTCTCTTAGTAATAGGGGATGATGGGCAGAGGAACGCAGATATTCTAAAACTTGCTTTTTACTAACCGGCATATGGAAAATATTTTTAGAGGAAATGGACATCGTCCCCTTTAATCAAAGGGGACGATGGTCTCCATTAATGAACGGGTTTCGCTCCCTGCCTGCCGGGAGTTCCCCCAGGGCGATATCCTTATTGAACCGGATTTTTCTGGGATTCAGGCCTGACAACTTTAGCCCTCACAGTTCCCATTACAGTATGTTCTATTACCTGATATTTCTTTATATTGGTGTAGATTTTGAGCTTACCCCTGAATAAACCCTCAGGAGCGTCAGCCGGAATGGTAACCTCAATTTTGTAATAGTTGCGATTCCCTTTTGGCTGGGGGATTATTTTGGCGCTGATAAAGGGCAGGTCAGCCTCTACCCTCAGCACCTTTAATTCTTTGGAACCCGTTTGTTTTACCACAAGGCTTTTAGTAGCAGCTTGCCCCTTTTGTATTAGGCCAAAAAACAGGTTTCGCGGGGGTTGAACTACTACATCGGCAGCCACGGTTCCCTTTAAGGCCAGGCTTACTTTCGGTTCATCGGGGTCATTGGAGTTCACATAGATTGTTTTGTGGATAGCCCCCAGAAAATTAGTAGAATTAAAGATTACATCAATTTGCCCTTCTTCGCCGGGTTGAATTTCTTTGGTAAAATTTTTGGGTACGGTACAGCCACAGGAGGTTTTAACACCTTTAATTTTTAGTAAGGCCTGGCCGGTATTTTTAAATTTAAACACATGATTTACTTTATCACCTTTTTGAACTGTCCCGAAGCTATAAACTTTTTCTTCAAAAGTTATATTCGGTTGAGCTGCTGGTGTATCTGTTTCGGCTGCTACCTGGCTCGCGGTTAACAGCGGGTAAGCCAGAAAAACTGTGGCGCCCAATATCAAGGCCACCCAATTACTGTAAAATTTTTTCTCTGGCATTTTTTTCTCCTTCTTAAATTAAAAGTGGTTATCAGGCTGTTTTTTTAGCTTTCTTTGCCTTTTTTTGTCTACATTTTGTTTTTCAGGCAGCTTATTATCATTAAGCATATCGCCGGCGATCACGATATTTTCCCGACCATATTTCACGATTCTCTGCTTAAGCTCTTGCAATGGAAGCTGTTCTCGAAAATTGGCCAGTTTTACCAGCATTGGTAAATTAACGCCGGTAATTACCTCAACATTCGGTTTATCTAAAAAAGATAAGCTGATATTGGAAGGCGTACCCCCAAACATATCAGTCAATACTAATACCCCCTGGCCGGTATTTACTTCCTGGATGGCTTCCTGGGTTTGTTTAAAAATATGGTCACTGGACTGGGAAGCGGTGACCGATATAGCTTTCGTCTGGGCTTGCGGCCCGACGACCATTTCAACTGTTCGCAAAAGTTCAGCTGCCAATCCGCCATGAGCTATAATAACAGCGCCAATCATTTTTGTAAATCCCCTTTTAGTCTTTGTTGTTTATGCCGTATATTTACCAACTGCTTCCAAATCTGTTGAGGCAAAACAAACCAAGTTCCGGTTAGCTGATAAAATTTATTCTATATCTGCATCAATGGATTTATCTATCTAGCCGGCAGGTTGTATCTTTTTTGCTCGTTGTGTTAGTTGATGAGTTAATTTCTGATCCAGTATTTTGGCGCTGTTATATCCTTTTAGCTTTAACAATTGATTTCGGGCGGCGACCTCAATTATTATGGCTAAATTGCGCCCAGGCCCCACCGGAATATTTACCAACGGGATATCTACCGCCAATACGTTAATGGTTTGTTCCTCCAAACCAAGACGTTCATAAGAATGTTTCTGCCATTGCTCTAAATTTACCATCAACTCCACTCTTTTTCTATACCTGACGGAGGTCACTCCAAACAGCTCTTTAATATTGAGAATACCAATGCCCCGGATTTCAATCAAATAACGACTTAGTTCAGGACTGGAACCAATAATCACTTCAGCGGATCTAAGTTTTAATTTTACTACATCATCGGCTACTAAGCGATGCCCTCTTACAATCAGTTCCAGCGCGCATTCACTTTTACCAATCCCGCTCTTGCCCTTGATCAAGACGCCCACCCCGAATAAATCCATTAATACGCCATGCACCATGGTCCCCGGAGCTAATCGTTCTTCCAGGTATGAAGTAATCCGGCTGATTATTACCGAACTTATTACTGATGAGCGGAGCAGGGGCAGGCCCCGGTTATTGGCGCAGGTAATTAATTCCGGCGGAGCTTCGAGGTTAGAGGTGAGAATGAGGCAGGAAATAGGCAGTTGGCATAAAGCGCCTATTCGCCTGGAAACCTCTTCGCTGGGCAAGGTTTTCAAATATTCCAGCTCGCTTTTGCCTAATATTTGTATCCTGTCCGGGTGTACCTGAGCCAGATAACCCGCTAAGGCCAGCGCCGGTTTTTGAATCCGGGGGATGGTTATTTTATTAGATAACCCCTTTTCGCCGGCCAGTAATTTAAGCTGTAGCTGGGAGGATCTTTCATTTAGTAGCTCTTGGACGGTAATAGTGGGCATAAATTTCAGCGCTCAGGCTCAGTCAGCCCGGATTCATCAATACCGGTTTCGTCATTGTAAGTATCTTCAGCCATAAATTGAGAAAAAGACTCTTCTTCATCCCAGGCAGATTCCTGGTCGGGGGAATTATCACCCCTTTTCAAAGCCGCTTTAGCGCTATTGTGGGTTTTGTTGGTGTGTCTGCCCTTGTACTTACGCAATTGACGCTCTATTTTCTCCAGGGCACGGTCAAAAGAGGTGTACATATCTTCTGTTTCCTCTTTTGCACTAAGTAGGGCTCCATTTATTTGCATATTGATCTCAGCCAGATGGCGGTATTTTTCTATTCCCAGTTTTACGCTAGCCTCAATAATTTTGTGGGAATATTTGTTGGCTTTGTTTATTTTATCGTTAATATGCTGTCGCAGGGCATCGGTGATTTCGAAATGCCTTCCGGTAATGACTATATTCATTAATTCTCCCTCCTTGCAAGCATGTTGAGAGTTTTCTATAGCCGGGACTATTCAAAAACCCCCCTGGTATGGCCGTATTTGCTAGAATTCTTTCCTCCGGCCGGCAGCGGTTATATTTAAAGCTTCCCGATATTTGGTGATAGTCCGGCGAGCGATATCTATCCCCCGTTGTTTTAAGATATGCTGAATTTGGATGTCGGTTAATGGATGGCATTTATCCTCGGCAGCTACAATTCTTTTGATCATATCCTTTATTCTGACGGAAGAAATTGCGCCACCGGTCCTGGTTTCTAATCCACTATGGAAAAAATACTTGAGTTCAAATATTCCTCTTGGAATTTGAACATATTTGTTAGTGGTTACTCGACTGACGGTGGATTCATGCATGGAAATATCTGAAGCGACGTCCTTTAATGTCAGCGGTTTTAATCCGGAAATGCCATTATCCAAAAACTCCCGTTGAAATTTTACGATACTTTCGGCAACTCTGTACAGGGTTGATTGCCGCTGTTGAATGCTTTTAATCAACCACAGGGCGGAGCGAAATTTATCTTCAATATATTTACGGGTGGCCGGGGGGGCATTATTTCCCTTTCTTAAGATTTTTTTATAAAGATTATTGATTCTCAGCCGGGGAATTCCCTCATCATTGACCACAACTACGTATTCATCTTCTAGCTTATATACGTATACATCGGGAATTACGTAACGGGCTTGTTCGGCATTGAATTGACGGCCTGGCTTAGGGTCGCAGCTAGCGATGACCTGGGCCAGCGCTACCACTTCCGGTAAAGGTATTTTAAGCGCACCGGCGATGACCTGGTATTTTTTCCGTTCCAGGTTAACCAGATGATGCTCGATTATCTGCCGGATGAGCTGGGTTGATTCAACTGAGCCTTGTATTTGCAGCAACAAACATTCTTTTAAGTCTCTGGCTCCCACTCCGGTTGGTTCTAAGCTTTGGATTCGTTTGAGTACTTTGGAAACAGTCTGAGCATCGACTTGAACCGCTTCGCTTAATTCTTCAACCGAGATTTTTAAATAACCATTATCATCTATATTTCCAATTATTGTTTCCCCGATTTTTTGCTCTTGAGCATTCTGGGTTATCAGCCGGAATTGCCACAACAGGTGTTCTTGTAAAGAGGGAGTTTGGGCCAGGGTACTTTCCCAGGAGGGGGTTGCCTCTTTGTGTTCGTAGTTGGAATATATTTCCCGGTTGTTGTCGTCGTCACTAAAATATTGACCCCAATCCACTTCCGAAAGAGAATCTTCCGACTGAGAAGCCGGCTCCGCTTCTGATGAAGATAGCCCCTCGGCTGAAATTTCAGCGCCTTCATGCTCGGCAGCAGGCGTGTCGGCAACCACTTCTTCCAGTAAAGGATTTTCCATCAATTCCTGGCGAACTACCTGTACCAAATCCAGCTTGGTGAGCTGTAGCAGCTTGATGGCCATCTGTAAGCTGGGGGTCATCAACAGCTTCTGCGTTTGTTTTAATTCCAGTCTAAGCCCAATGTCCACCATAATATCCTAAAGGCTGAATTTCTCTCCCAGGTAAATTTCTTTTACCTGGTTATTATTGACCAGTTCCTGGGGGGTACCTGAGACCAGCACCTTCCCATTGTAAATAATATAGGAACGGTCGGTGATTTCCAACATCTCCCGCACGCTGTGATCGGTAATTAGAACCCCGATTCCCTTGGCTTTAAGCCTATAAATAATGTTTTGTATATCTACCACCGTTTTGGGATCAATCCCGGCAAACGGTTCATCAAACAAAATAAAAGCCGGTGAGCTAACCAACGATCTGGTAATCTCCAACCGCCGCCGCTCCCCACCGGACAAGCTGTAAGCCTTGTGTTTGGCTAAATGGGAAAGACCCAGATCAGCTAACATTCGTGCCAGTCGCTCTTCCCGCTGGCCGGGAGTAATATCCAATGTTTCCAGAATGGCCAGAATGTTTTCTTCAACCGTTAATTTGCGAAATACCGATGCTTCCTGGGGCAAATATCCAACCCCCTTGCGCGCGCGCTTATACATCGGCCAATACGTAATATCTTCATCATCCAATAATACTCGTCCGGCATTTGGTTGAGTTAGTCCCACCACCATATAAAAAGTGGTGGTTTTTCCCGCTCCATTCGGTCCCAATAGCCCGACAATCTCTCCTGATTCGACCCTGATGCTCACTCCCTTTACTACTTCCCGGCCCTTGAAAGACTTGGCTAAGTCTTTTGTCTGTAATGTTGACATGGGGGGACTTATGGCCTTGTCTTAAGGTTGTTGGCTTTTAGGTCGGTCTTTGGTTGAAGCGTTGATTTGGCGTTTTCCACCACGATTTTACCGGTATCCAGAAAATAGGTTATACCGGAACCGGTCAATACATTATCCCCTTTTTTACACATCGGTTTACCGGTAAGCACGATTTTTTGCTCTTTGTCGAAATAGGTGGCCGCCGCTGCGGTAATGACAACATCCGCCTGCACCAGCCTTACCCCGCCGGTGGCCTTGATTTGTTTTATGCGCTTACTCTGGTCATCGAACCAGGTTTTTATTTCATCACTATAAAGAGTGACATCTCCGCGTGTTACCACCACATTATCACGATAGATGGCGGTATGTTCCTGGTTGTCTAATTCAGCCTTATCGGAAGTGATGGTAATTGGCTCCTGGCTTTGGGTATCTATGCTCAACAAGCCTTCCGGGGAGGCGGCATTTGCTTTTGGAGAAAGAACAAACGCACTTCCCAGCAGCAAACCGCTCAAGAGTTCAATGAATATCCATTTGTGTTGCATGTATTAACCCTACGCTCTAATTAATTATAGTGGTAATCCCGTTATTAAACTTAAGTTTTTCCAGCCCTACATCCGCCACTAAGCCCACCCCCCGGATAATAATGTTGACTTTGGTTATTTTTACCGGGTCGGAGGTATAAAGCAAACGCTTTTTATTTTCCCAATTCAGGCTGTTGGTTTCAAAAATCAGGCCAGCTTGCGAACGGGCTATTACATTTCCCTTAACAACCATATCCCGGCCTTGCATATCCAGGCGGCCATTATCGCCCTGTACCTTAAGAACCGGCGCCCGTTCCTCGTATAGGGTAAGCCGGATATTCCTGAATCTGGCAACTTGTTGTTGCTGATAAACCCGGGCCGAATCGGCTTCAATCTCCCACAAAAGCTTATCCCCGGATGTTTCCGTTAAATGTAAGCCCTTGATAACCAAGTCGGCCACGGCAGTTGTTGTTGAAGCATTCAGGGTGGCCTCTTTACCATTCGAAGGCGAGGCGAGAAAAGCCAGGCTGCCTATTTTATAAGCCATAAGCAACAGGGCACCCCACCCCAAACACTTTAACAAATTTTTCATCAGCGCCGGTTTTGCTTCCCGTTCAATCGAGCGTAAGTTACTAATTTCAGCTATTTCAAAGATAGCACAAAACAAGCCATATGTCCAGTAAAAAAGGGCGGGCAGGCGGGCTGATATAATATCTGATTTCGGTGGATACTTGGTTATTTACCCCAACCAGGCCACCTAAAAAATCTTGCCCGGATGAAAGTATTTGACATGTATTTGGTCAATGCAAATTTTTCATTTTTTCATATTATGGGGTTGTCGCTTAATTCAGTTTTTTAAAAAAGGGGCGAAAAAACCCCTTAGCAACCAATTTGCATTTCTACAACATCTCAATTTTTCGCTTGATTTGTGTTTATTATCCCTGTTTTTTTATTTAATCTTTGGCTTTTA
>JAJRUS010000093.1 GCA_024277675.1 bacterium
AAAGGTCAAAAAACACAAAATAGCATTCCGTAGCCGCTTGGCGCAAAGCGTAACTTGTTGATTTTGTTGTGCATCAGGTTTTGGTTTCAGCTTTAAAATATGCCTATGAACAGTTTAATTGATTTGGGCAACAACCCGTTTATTCTTAAGTTTTTCTATTTCAGAAATGTACCTTTCTTCTCCATGCTTACCAATAATATATGAAATCCAATGCCTTGAATCTTCATTAGACAAACTATCAATTAAATTTTCCAGTGTTAAGGAATCAGATTTTGTTAATGCCCAAGCAATGCCAGGTCTTTCAATAGGATTTGATTGCTTAAATTTATTTAGAATTTCTACACTAAAATCATTTGTTAACTTCGCTAAGGCTCTTGTGGCTTCAACTTTAATGTTTTCCTCAACCGTATTAAAACTTGAGACGAGCGATTCTAGCGACATTCTGTTGTTTAGTTCTCCTAAACCCCATGCAGCACCTGCCCTTATTTCCGGGGCTTTATTTTCATCTTTTAAAACTTCACACAACATATTACAAGATTTATTGGTCTTTATCTCTGCCAAAACGATAACTGTCTCTAAAACGTTCTGGACATAATTATCCTTTAAACATGTTTTTATAAAATCATAGCCCGCCTCAATATCAAACCTTGCAAGACTTGCCGCTACTTCCAATTTTACATAAATATGTTCATTGGTATCCATTAACTTTTTCAGAAGGGCTTCTTGAGAATCCTCACTATTAAAAAAAGAAAGCGCCTTTGCAGCAGCATATCTTTCACTAAGGTCTGTAATGTTTAGTTTTTTAAGAAAGTAATCTTCGCTCACGTTAGGAGAAGAAATGGTTTGTAAAACAGGAACCACAGAAGCGATGATTTGGTTTTTATAAACGGTGTCACCAATTTTTACCAAAGGCTTCTTAAACAATTCTTTTTTACAAAGCCTCATACTAATAGTCCTGCCATCTTCTTTTCTTGTATATTGAATTCTTTCGGGAGTTATGCCTTTAATTTCCCCATCATATTTTGCTATTGCAGCAGGCCAAGTTATTCTTGCCTCAAAGCCTTCTTCTGCTCCTTTGGGCTTAATGTAATCAACTTGCCCTTGACCCTCAACTTTTCTTAAATCTTTTATCAAGACATATTGAATTAAATCATTCGCTTTCCAGTCAATTGGATTTTCACCAAACTTTTTACAAACAACCAGTGCAACATAGTCATTGTCTTTCATGCCAAAGTCCCAACCCCTTTCAGGGTCAGAAAAGGAATGAGACATTGTTATTTCTAAATTTCTTTTTGCTCTCGATTCAATCCTAATTCCACAACTCACACAAAGTATATCTGGCACTCTAATTCGTTTAATTTTAATTTTTTCCCATATTTTGTAATTCATTGAGCCTCTTTCTAGCTCAATAGGGGCATGGCCATGAAGCTTTAAGTTTTCAAAAACTTTCTTTGTTCCTATCGCCCCGATAGAAATTTTTTCTAGAAAACTCTCATCTGTTTTAAAATTAGCCATAGGTTTATATTGGATTGAGTTTTTTTAAACCTTTTTCCTAAAAAAATATTCTATCAAACACCAAATTAAACTTTCAACATCTCTACAGTAGCATTAGGCTTGCGGTACTTTCTTTTTTTGAGGGTTTTTTCTCCAACAAACATACAGTGTATTAAATTTTATCGTTATTGTCTAATCTTATTTATAGTTACAGTATCTGACATAATTCCGAGGACAGCATCCTTAATTATTCGGGTTCAACCTTACACAATAAGCCCCGTAGCTGATACGAGCCGAAGGCGGGGTCATAGGGCGGAGCGCTGCTGGTCAGCATGTTGGCGTTGGATTCCCATACTCCATAGCCGGAGGCCGCTTTTTCCGGGAACCACCAGCCGTGCTCAACGTTTATTACCCGTGGATTAATGTCGGCGGTAATTTTGGCCTTCATTCGTATACTGCCCCTGGGGGTACTTATCTTAACCCAATCACCCTCTTTTAGGCCATGTTTAGCGGCCACCTCCGGATGCAGCTCCACTTGCGGATCGGGGCGGCGTTTTCTTAGGGACGCTATCTGTCTATGCTCGCTATGGAAGAATTCCTTCCGCCGGCTGCCGGTAGTCAGCACATAAGGGAATTTTTCTAGCGTCTCCGGCGTCTGTAGCGGACTTTCTGCCGGTTCCCTATAACTCGGCAGCGGGTCATAGCCCATTCGCTCTAAGGCTTTACAATATAACTCAACTTTTTTGGAGGGGGTGCTAAAGCCGGTTTTCTCATATTTCTTATACTCATGGGGCGGGTATATAAAACCCTTTTCCTTTAGTTCCTGATAGCTTACTCCAAGTGGTTGTAACTGATAATTCATTATATCTTCCAGGCGCTTCTCACTCCCCGGCAAATTTAATCGCCGAGCCAGCTCATCCAGCATCCACTCATCCTGCCGGCATTCACCCCTCTGGGTAAGCTTTTGCTGGACCATTACCATGTTTTCCGCCGCCAGCGGATAGCCGATAATCTGCTCCACCTCCGGCCAGAAGGCCGCCGGCAGTACATAATCGGCCATGGCGGCAGTAGGCGTCATAAACAAATCGGCTACCACCAGCAAATCCAGCTTTTTTAAACTCTCATACACTTGCTTTGAATCAGCCACTGTAAGCAGCGGGTTACCGCCGAATATCATAAACCCCCGGATACGGTACGGTTCCCCGGTGCGCATCGCCCGAAACACCGCCGGTATATGGGCTGAGGGCATAACCGCCCGAAAGCCGCCCAACAGCTTATAGGTATCGGCGCCCAGCCGTTTTTTCAGCATTGCTCTGGGCAACTTATCTTTAAGCGTGGGATAGGCCCGCAGGATATTCATGCCCAGAATATCGCTGCCCGGCAGGTCAATGTTGCCGGTTAAGGCCCTGAGAATAGCAATCGCCCGCACCGTCTGCAACGAATTACTACTCTGCTCGATGGATACCCCCCATTCCAATATAGCCGGTTTATGCCGGGCATAGGTACGGGCCGCCTGCACAATATCCGGCGCCGGTATCCAGCTTATATCCGCCGCCCATTGCGGGGTAAAGGGCATTACATGCCGCTTTAACTCATCAAAACCGACCGTCCACTCACCTACAAATTCCCTATCATATAATCCCTCATTTATAATCACATGTATCATACTAAGCGCCAGCGCCGCATCGGTGCCGGGCCGTATAGGCAGCCAATATTTACAGCGTTTGGCCGTCTCGGATCTTCGGGGATCGACGGCAATCCCAATCGCCCCCTTATCCAAAGCCCGCTTGACCGAGATGGAAAGCTCGCCGTCCGGGCCGGATACCAGCGGATTATGCCCCCAGAACAAGATGCATTTAGGCGGGGTATTACCGTAATAATCCCCCACTACAAAGCCGCCATAGGTCAGGTTACTGACACTAATGCGCGGGATAAAGCACTGCGCCAGTCCCGGCTCATACCAGTTGGGGGTACCCAGGGCATTGGCGAACCTTACGGTATGCATAAAATGATGCCGCCCGGTACCCTGCCCCAGGACGATTGATTCGGGGCCTGATGTTTTGCGAAATTCATCCAGCGCAGCCGCAATATCCCCAAGCGCCTCATCCCAGGAAACCCTTTCCCACTGCCCGCCGCCGCGCCCAGCTTTACGCTTTAACGGCTGCGTCAGGCGATCCGGGTGGTTGGCAATTTCGGGCGAGCTGAGCCCCTTAACACACATAAAACCCTGGCTCATGGGGGAGGCCGGATCGCCCTTGACCTTTACCAGCCTACCCTCTTTAATGCTCGCCAGCACCCCGCAGCCCCCGTGACACACCCGGCAGATGCTCTTATAAACCTGTTCATTATCTGATGGTTTTATCATGGTTTATCTTTTTAAAGAAATCACACCCCAGATCATGCCCGCCCCCAGTGAAGCGGCTCTTATAATGAGAAAGACAGGGGACAGCAATCCCACCCCCAAATCATGCTTTATGGCAAAAAGCACAAAGGGCACACATACTATCCCAAATGCCGTCAAGCTGAGCAAAAATGGAAATTTTAAAGCAGGCCAAATCACAATTAATGCTAATAAACCCAAGCTTGCATATAAAAATAAAATCTGTAGCTTCAGGGCCTGTGGAGTATAGCTGTCTTTGAGCATTTTATCGGGAAACTTTTTATAAACCACCATCCGCCAATAACCCCGCCAGAACTTTAGCCTGGCATACTTTGCCACAGTATCGGAATGCCTTAAGTGACAGACTGTCGCCTGCGGGTTAAACCGCATCTTATAACCCTCATTCGACATACGGTAGGACAGCTCGGTATCTTCATTGTTGGCTACCGGAAACGATGTATCAAACCCGCCGAGTTTTAAGAATATCTCCCGCCGAAAACCGGCGGCATAAGTGTCCACCATATCTATTGAGTCGCTTTTTTTCAGCAGCTCAAAGCGCTCCTCAAATTCAAGCTGGGCAAAGCGGGCCATAAGGCTGCCCTGTCTGGTTCTATAAGCCCCCTTGACCGCCGCTACCTGCCCATCCTCAAACGGCTTTAGCATTTGGCTTATCCAGTCTTTATCCGGCACACAATCCGCATCGGTAAACAGGATGATATTCCCCCTGGCTTCCTTTACCCCCTTGTTCCTGGCCGCCGCCGGCCCCTGATTCTGCTGCCGGATATACCTTACCCCATGTTTTTTTGCAATAGTTCCGGTCTTGTCGGTTGAGCCGTCATCAACCACTATAACTTCATATGAATCGGCCGGATAAGTTTGGAGAGCCAGGGCCGCCAAACATTGATTGAGCGTGTCTTCCGCATTATAGGCAGGAATGATTACCGAAACCATTATAGATAAATCCAGTTTGGGATCAGCATTTGTCGCCGGCGATATCGGAGCCTTTAATCAGGTATTTTATAAAGGTTCGGGCGGCTTTAAGGGTGCGGCGAATCTCTTTGGGATGGATTAACAGTTGCTTGAGTTTATAGCATATGTAACCGGGTCTTAAGTAGAATTTGCGCCGGGCGTCATCGCAAAAGCTGACCAGCTCGGCTGAAGACAACGCCTCGGTGCTGATAACCGTATTATGCAGCCCCTCCGGGGTAATCCATTTGGAGAAATCGGCAGCCTTGATTAGTCCTTTTTGCTTATACCAGTTATAGGCTTCGGTGCCCGGATATACCATAACCGGGTAAAACTGTACCGTATCCGGATTCAGTCGTTTGGCCAAATTTAGTGTCTGCTGCATAGTTTCTTTGGTCTCACCCGGCAAACCGGCCATAAAGCAGCCATGGATCAGTATCCCGGCCCGCTTGGCATGCGCCATAAAGCTCTCCATCTGGGCTATTTTTATCCTTTTCTTCATATTATCCAGAATCTGTTGGCTGCCGCTTTCAAAACCTACACAAAAGGAGCGGCAACCGGCCTGTTTCATGATCCGCATGGTCTCATAATCCAGGCTTACCCTGGAGTTGGCGGTCCAGGATATCTTTATTCCTTTTTCGATTATAAGTTCAGCCAGGGCTTTGCAGCGCTCTTTATTAACCGTCAGCGTGTCGTCTTCAAAAAATATAGCCTTTACCTGGGGGAAATGTACTGCAATATATTCCAGCTCAGCCACCACATTCTCTACGCTTCTGAGCCGGAAGCCTCTGCCCATCAAGGTCTGCGGATAGACACAGAAGGTGCAGGGGAAGGGACAACCGCGGCTGGTGGTAATGGTCAGCATGGGATACAGCGCATTGGGGTTAAAGTAGTTCTCTACTTTAAGGAACTTACGATAGACCTGGCTGACAAACGGCAACTCATCCAGCTTCTCAATAAACGGTCGCCTGGGATTGTGGATGAGCCTGCCCTTATTCCGGTATATTATTCCGGCAACCTTTTTTAAGTCTCCCTTTTCACTCAATGCTTTTGCTAAATCAACTAAAGTATAATCATATTCATATTGGGCCACCGCATCCACCCGGTTATCGATATCCAGTGTTTCCTCCGGCAGCGCCGATACATGAGTGCCCACCAGTACGATAAAAGCCGCCGGTAATTCAGCTTTCAGCCGGCCGGCAACCTCTATGTCATGATAAATACTGGGGGTGCTGGTATCAATAACGATAAGCCCGGGGGCAAACTCTTTGGCCCGTTTGATACAATAGGTTAAATCGTAATTATCGGCCGGCGCATCAATCAGATCGACCTCAAAGCCGGATTCCTCCAATACCCCGGCGGCATACGCCAGCCACATAGGAAAATAAAGCGTACCGCTCTTGGTCACCGCCGGGCTGCGCTGCGGGCGGGAGAATTTTTTTAAAAACGGGGGATTGAGCAGCAGTATGTTCACTCTATTTTAAATTCCTTATATAAATTCAGGGTTTGCCTCACGTATAAATACATTTACTCAGGCGCTTTGCGAGAATCAACATCATTTTCAAAGGTGAGCGGCTTATGGCCCTGTTCTATGGGATAGTGCCGCTTATATTCGGCTATTATTTCAGGTACCGTTTTTATGGCGGTTCCGGTTGAAGCTACAAATTCCAGCCATTTTTCAATAATCACCGGATTTCTGGCAAAATCATGTTCATGAGTAACTACCCCGAACAACTCATCATTTTTTGATCTCATATATGCTTCTTTAAAACTATCGACATTCCCATTCCAACTTAATAGCGCCATTCCAAGTTGAATCACCTCTCTGTTGTTGAACGTAACCAGCTTCGGTTTACGTCCGGCATGATAAATCTTTATGCCCTGGGTATCATACTTTATACTGTCAGGATAATCAAATTCCTCATCTGTAATAGTACCTGAGAGCAGTTGACCGGGATCAAAAAACCGGCTGGCAAGTTCCATCATATCCCGGATATTTCCCCTGTACTTAGGTTCGCTATCCTTGTCGTTCCTGTTCGTATAACCATTCCAATCTGCATGATCATACCCATGATGATGCAAACCCATTTCATGACCCATGGCCTGCCATTTTCGAATTCCGGCTAATTTAATCCGATCCTGTAAAAT
This sequence comes from bacterium, assembly GCA_024277675.1. Taxonomy (GTDB): domain Bacteria; phylum SZUA-182; class SZUA-182; order SZUA-191; family JAJRXT01; genus JAJRUS01. The sequence goes on from JAJRUS010000093.1 coordinate 6,989, forward strand.
ATATTCTATCCACTGTGGATTGAATTGTAAGGTAAGTTTCGCCCTGTATTTATCGGCTAAATCAATAATATCAACCAGCGCCGGCCAGTAGGATTGTTGAAATTGAAGACGCCTGGTATCAGCGCCGGGTTCAAGGTGGATAACGAAAAAAGACCCGAAGGGAGTCATTTGTCTTTTTTGTCCGACAGGAGGTGAGCCGCCACTTTTAATCCCTGACTGATTGCGTGAGGGGTCTGACAGAAAAAATAGCCCCCCTTCCGGCCGACGGAATAGAGATTCTGGTATTGGTGGACTTCCTCAAAGGTTTGCTCCAGTTCTCTTTCATAATCCAGGGTATGAACCGGCATACAATTTTTAAGCCGGAATAAACGCTGTTCCCGTAAATCGGTTCTACTGAAAATTCCAAGTTTTTCCAGATCGCAGCTTATCCGGGTTATAACTTTCCCCTCATCTTTTTCTTTGAAAATTTCACTATTATTAATCTCTACACATACCCCGTCCCGTCCCGGAATAAACGCTTCCTGATAGATACTGCGGGGAAAATAAAGCCGGTCAAAAATCAAATCTTCCGCTGGATAATATACATAGACAAAGGGTCTCTGAGTATCCGGCCTGCAATTGTATGTAAGGCAGGCAATAAGCGTATCGACATATCTTACGGGGGGTGTCTTTCTGCTGAGCAGGTTATTTAATTCATTAATCGAACCGGTCCAAATTACATTTTTAGTATTATAGGTTCGCCCATTAATATCGGCGCTGACAATCCTGCCGCTTTCAGCTTTGAGGATTACCGGTACACATCCCAGAATTGTCCGGCCGCCGGCCTGCTGATAACGCTGCCATAGCTTTTGGGGGAAAATTTCAAAACCCTTAACGGGATAATAATACTGCGAATTAAGGACGAGTCTCAGGAACTGCTTAATCGGCCTTGAATGACCGATATTATGGGGTTCTTCCCGGCGATGGTCAATGCCTCGATCAGCCCGTTGCAGCCAATGGCGATGCAGTTGTTTCCCGGATAACAAGGTTTTTTTCAACAGCAGCGGGGCATATAACTCGGAATAATAAGCATGACCGATTATTTTGCTGAGCGAATATGCCAATGAATCAGGCTGTAAACGGTTCTCATTTCCCTTGGAAAACCGGGATAGGATAAAATCTTTCTTAAATTTTTTAGGGAAAAAAAGCGGGTCCCAGGGGCGCAGAGGTTGCTTCCAATATTTACCATCAGTATAAATTGCATAGCGGGTTTTTCTTTGTAATACCTGTTCGTCTTTGATTAAATCAAACATCAACTTTTCCGGCGCCGAATCCGGGTTGTGAAAAAACAGATGCGGCCCCAGGTCAAAAGTTATGTTATCGATAGTATAACTGCGACACATCCCCCCCACCCGCTCAGCTTTTTCCACCAACAGACACTTTTCTCCCGCCTGGGCCAGCGTATTTGCAGCAGTCAGTCCGCTGACACCGGCGCCGACAATAAGGGTCACTGCTTCAGTTGACGATGATTCCATCTTTCGATCCTCTACCAACACCCGGTCATTCAGCCGGTTTGTTGAGTATGTCTCCGGTTCGCTCAGGGTCATATATGTCATCCCAGCCGTATTGTTCGAGCTTCGTTGAAAAAAACCAATGCGGAAAATGAATGCCTTGAATTTTCTTAGCGGTTCTATACAGGATTCTATACACCCGGTACGGTATGAGCGCAAAAAAAGGCGATAATATTTTTACCATTTTTTCCTGCGCCGGGGACAATATTGCTTCTCTCTCTGCCTCGGATTTGAAGCTGGTAGCCATTTTATATGGCGATTCCAGCATAGCCGGCTGGAACTCAAGTCCCAGGAAATCACATATAGCCGTTATTACTTGCCGGCGATCTTTAACCAGCTCTTCATAGGAAACGATCAACATTTTTTGAGGATGCTTTGATTTAAAATAATCAATGTGCTTAAACGCCATAAAATAACTGATTATTTCCTTAAGCACATACAGAAACTTTTTTAAACCCTGGGCTTGGATGCCCTCTATTTTATTAATTTGCAAGGCGGAGCGCACTTGCCCTACAATACCCCTTTTAATGGCCACAAATTTTGCATCCTGATAATAACCGGCGATTTCTCCGACATGAAATGAATGTGAGGGATTTTTTTCGAACCAGAAATCAGCCCCCTTTAGCTCAGCATATCTGTCCATCAGTTGACGGAATGCATCCTCATATGAGTGTGGCCGCCTCTCATATAAAAACGCTTTGCCCAAACCACTCAGTTCATAATAGGTACAGCTACCGAAGACTTCAATAAAATATATGCGGTTATTGTAATTTTTCAGATCGCCGAATCTCCCAGCCATATGCGAGAAATAAAAGCTTTCCACACAGCCCCCTCTTTCCCCTGGTTTACCACCTAAAATGCTGGCTATGTTTGTATGCTGACTTATAAGGTTCCCCAGCCAGGTGGTGCCTGATCTACGCCAGCCAACCAGGAATATCGGTTTTGCCATCTTTAAAACTCCTTATTTCCAGTGCGCTAAGTCTCTGTTTAAATAAGCGGATATTTTCCCTATCTCATCCTTAAAGGTAGCTTGTAAATATTTTCTTGTTTCCGGAGACATCATGGGTTGATTATCGTCATCCGGTTCCTTGAACAGCAGATTCCGTACTAAGCTTGATTGCTTGGCCCAGGCAAGTACCGGCAGCCAGTCCAATTTTCTCACCAACCACATAGTACGGAAAGCCAATCTATTTATAACCTGAATTCGAGGCAAGCTGGTGGGGTTTAACTTTAAGTTTAATGAATCAGGCTTAAAATCAGCATCCAGGCCCAGGAAGCTGAAAATATCCCGAATGAAAGCGCATTGATCCGTCTGCAAATCATCAAATAACATAACCAATATATTTTGCTGCGGGAAATACTGTAGAAACCGCTCAAGATGCTTATAATATAAATTATCGTGTATTAAATTATCATGCAGCTTCAAAGCCTCATCAAAAGTGCCCCGCATCAGCCCTAATCTGCAAAGCTGCAAAAAAACTTTAAACGCCCTTTCAATCGGATTTCTCAAGATAATAATAATTTTTACATTCGGTAAATGTTGATGAATGCGCTGGGGGACTAGCTCATTATAAAAATAGGTTTCCGAAATTTCTCCTTTAATGGTATCAGTCGGACAATGTTCGAAAAGTTCCGCATACCATTCTATCCCGCGATCATAAAACCTGTCGAAGAATCGCGCACCCTTCACATGTTTTATCAAGGAAACCGCTGGATGTTCCTTTAGACACTGCTGCAATGTGTTGGTACCCGTTTTACCCGGCCCGACGCAAATAAAATCAGGTAAAGTCAATTCTTTTTTCACCTAACCCGTACCTCCAACTCCAGCCCACTAATTTATCCGGCTTAAGCCTTCCGCTGATTATCCCGGAAGTCAACCGCCCACCCATATTCTTCCAGCTTTATTAAGTAAAACCAACCCGGCAGGCTTCGTCCGGCTAATTTTCTTTCTATTTTGCGGGCCAGGCGATATACTCCATAAGGCAGCAACTTAAAAACCGGACTAAACAGCCCGATCAGTTTCTCTTCTGTTACCGATAATACCTGTTTACGCTCATTATCATCGGCAAAGCTTGTATTCGGTTTATATTTTTGCTGTAACATCTCAGCCTGAAACTTAATGCCCAGAAATTCACAAACCCGGACAACTGTCGCTTCAGTTGCCTGCTTTAGCTCTTCATATTCAATTAATATTATCTTATCCGGCTTTTTAGCCATAAAATGTCGGATGTGTTTGTCGTATGTATGATAGGTAATAATCCGCTTTAAAAGCAGCCGCCAGCGCTTTATCCGGCCGGTTTTTTTCTGCCCGGCAAATTCATTCAGTTTGGAGGCCGATCTTATCTGATCGACTATGTTGCGCCTGATAGCCACAAATCTGGCGTTACTATAGTATTGTGAGAGCTCTGTTAAGTGCAAGGCATGGGCGGGTGTTTTTTCGATAAAGTAATCCGCCGCTTGCTTTTGGGCCAGCCGCTCCATAAACAGCTTAAAAAAATCCTGATAGCTGCGGGAGTTTTCGCTATAAAATATTTCCTTGTCTAACCCGCTTTGAATGAAGTAGCTGCTGTTTGCAAACACCTCCACAAATTGAATTAAATTATTGGGGTCTTTTAAATCCCCATATTTGCCCGCTAAATGCGAAAAGAAGACACTCTCGTATATCCCTTCCTGCCTTACCTTAGATGTTTCCTGGATGCCGGCCACATTACTGTGATTACATATAATGTTCCCTAACCAGGTGGTGCCGGTTCTGCGGGCGCCTACCACAAATATTGGAGAAACCACCATATACTCCCTATCTAATTAGCGTTCGGCCCTAATTCCATACCTGGCTATCATACCGTTTCCAATGACCATCCTGGCGATATGTCAATCCATATTGCACCCGCTTGGTTAAGAAAAACCAATATGGCAATTTTCCTCTTTCCCGTTTTTTCTTTATTAGATAAACAAAGCGATACAGCGCATAGGGCAATAAGCTGAACAACGGATTTAATATGCTGACCAATTTCTCATCTGCCGCCGACAATATACTCATACGTTCAGAATTGTTTACAAAGCTTGTGTTTGGTTTGTATTTTTTCTCCAACATTTCAGCTTGAAAGTCAATACCCAGGAATTTGCAGATCCGGCTTACTGTCTCTTTAGTGGACTTTTTCAGCTCCGCATATTCAATCAATATTACCTTATCCGGTTGTTTAGCTATAAAGTGGAGGATGTGTTTATAGTATGTATGATAGGTCATCATCCTTTTTAAAAGCAGTCGCTTTCGTTTGAACCAGCCAATGTTTTTCCCATCATCGAATTCATTGAATTTTGAGATTGATTTTATCTGGTCAACTATATTGCGTCTGATAGCCACAAATTTCGCCTGCTTATAATAACTGGATATTTCCGCTAAATGCAGTGAATGCGATGGTGTTTTTTCAACGCAGTACTCTGCGCCTTGTTTTTTGGCTAAGTGTTCCATGAAAAGCTGAAAAAGGCTTTGACAGTTTTTTGGTTTTTCTCTATAAAATATTTCCTTGTCTAACCCGCTTTTAATGAAGTAACTGCTACTTGCAAATATTTCTACAAATCGAATCAGGTTGTTGGGGTCTTTCAAATCACCATATTTCCCCGCCAGATGAGAAAAGTAGGCGCTTTCGTATATTCCGTCCTGTCTTATTTCAGACACTTCCTGAACACCGGCCACCCGGCTGTGGTTGCATATAATATTTCCTAACCAGGTAGTGCCGGTTCTGCGGGCGCCTACTATAAATATGGGGGAAACCATTCCATTCTCCTTAAAAAGCACTTGATTAACGCTTAGCCCTAACCCTTCAGTTGGCTTTTATAGCGCTTCCAATGTTCATCTTTGTAATATGTCAAGCCATATTGATCTCTCTTTCTTCTAAAAAACCAATCCGGCAATTTCTGTACTTGTCGCTTCTGCTTTATTCTGTATCCAAGATGATATAGGCTGTAAGGTAATAAGCCAAACAGCGGATCTAAAGTTTTAATCAGCCTCTCATCTGCTTTAGACAACACATTTTTACGTTCAGCATTATTTATAAAACTTGTGTTGGCTCTATATCTCTGCTCCAACATTCCGGCTTGAAAGTCGATTCCCAGGAATTCACAAACCCGGATTACCGTTTCCCTGGTAGAATTTTTAAGCTCCTCATATTCAATCAATATTATCCTATCCGGTTGTTTAGACATAAAATGTAGAATGTGTTTATAGTACGTATGATAAACGATAACCCTTTTTATGTTTAGAAATAATTCCTTCAGCCGGCCGATTTGCTTCCCACTGATAAGTTTATTTCGCCTGGAAGTTGATTTTATCTGATCAATTATGTTGCGCCTGATGGCCACAAATTTAGCCTGCTTATAATAATTTGCTATATCCATTATATGCAATGAATGGGGCGGCGTTTTTTCAAGGTAGTAGCCCGCCGCTTGCTTTTTGGCAAAACACTCCATAAATATGTAAAAAACATCTTGATAGGTTTGAGGCTTTTCTCTATATAATACGTCTTTGTCTAAGCCGCTTTGAATAAAGTAACTGCTATTTATGAATATCTCTATAAATTCAATTAGGTTGTTGGGGTCTCTTAAGTCGCCATATTTCCCGGCTAAATGTTAAAAGAAAGCCGTCTCAAGTATACCTTCTTGCTTTGCCCCTCCCTGAACACCGGCCACCCGGCTGTGGTTACATATAATATTTCCTAACCAGGTGGTGCCGGTTCTACGGGCGCCTACCACGAATATGGGGGAAACCATTTCATTCTCCTAAAAAAGGCATTTAATTAACGTTTGGCGCTAACCCTTCAGTTGGCTTTTATAGCGCTTCCAATTATCATCCGCATTATAGGTCAATCCGTATTGCTCTCTCAGGCTAAAGAAAAACCAGGGCGGCAACTTTCTCCTCCCCCCCCCTCCCAGTTTTCGCTTTATTTTGTATCCCAAATGATACAACGCATAGGGCAATACTTCAAACAGTGGATTTAATACCTTAATCAGTCTCTCTTCTGCTACAGACAAGACGTCGTTACGTTCAGCGTTATTTATAAAGCTTGTATTTACCCGGTATCTCTGCTCCAACATTCCAGCTTGAAAGTCGATCCCCAGGAATTCACAAACTCGAATTACCGTTTCTTTGGTAGAATTCTTTAAATCCTCATATTTAATTAACATTATCCTGTCCGGCTGTTTGGACATAAGCTGCTTTATATGCTTATAGTATGTATGATAGACTATAATCCTTCTTATATGCAGCAACATTTTCCCTAAACCGCCGCTTTGCTTGCCCTTGGTAAGTCTATCCCGCCTGGAAATAGATTTTATCTGATCAATAGTGCGGCGGCTGATGGCTATAAATTTGGCCTGCTTATAATAATTCGATATCTCCATTAAATGTAGTGAATGCGCCGGGGTTTTTTCAATGTAATAGTCTGCCGCTTGTTTTTTGGCAAAACACTCCATAAATATCTGAAAGGCGGCTTGATATGTCCGGGGCCTCCCGCTATAGAAAATTTCTTTGTCTAACCCGCTTTGGATGAAATGGTCGCTATTTACAAATACTTCTATAAATTGAACGAGATTGTTCGGGTCTCTCAAATCGCCGTATTTCCCGGCCAGATGTGAGAAGAAAGCGCTTTCATGTATACCCTCCTGCTTTATTCCGCCCTGGATGCCGGCCACATTGCTATGGTTACATAAAATGTTTGCCAGCCAGGTGGTGCCTGTTCTTTGAGCGCCAACCACAAATATGGGGGAAACCATTCCATTCTCCACTTATACGTATCGTGCTGAGCCGTTATTCATCCAACATATGCCTGTACTGCGGCAAGCACTTCCGTCGGATAAATGCTGCTCAGACATTTTCCATCATAAGCACAGGTCTCTTCCCGACAGGGCCTGCAGGGAACTGCCTTTGATATTAACCTGTGTCCATCTCCCAAGGGTTGCCAGCGCCTGGAATCTTCAGGGCCGCACAACACAATGACTGGTGTTTCAACCGCTGCTGCCAGATGCATAATACCGGTATTGGTTGAAATGTATACCATGCAACGCCTTAACACGGCCGCCAGGTCTTTTAAGCTGGTTATTGAACCAGCCGCACATATAGCGTTCTTGCCAATCCGGTTTTTTATCCCGGTAGCCAGGGCTACTTCCGCTTCGGAGCCGGTTATTATGAGTTTTGCATTATATTTTTCCACTAAGGAGCGACCAAGTTCCACATAGTTCTCTTGGGGCCATTGCTTGTAAATCCTTTTTGCCCCGGCGCCCGGATGCATGGCAATCAATACATCCCGGGGAGTTATTTTATGTGATTTAAAAAAATCCGCCGCAGATTTTTCTTCTTTATCCGTAAGCACAATAACGGGCTGGGGCTTTGCTGCTGCTTTACCGCCAAGGTGTTTGACAATATCCATAAAATATGCGGTTTCGTGTTTGCCCGGCTCAAAATGAACCTCATGCGTCAGCAAAAAAGCCCCCAAAGAGGCGTTAAAGCTGACCCTTTGTGAAATTCCGGTTAGAAACATCAAGCAAAAAAAATTATTATAATTTCCCCGCAAGTCGATAGCCATATCGAAGCTTTGTTCCTTAATGAGTTTCCATATTCGGATATAATCATTAAAGCCGCGCCCCCCTTTTTTTCGATCAAACCAGGCCGGATCATAGGTCATAATCGTATCGACAAAAGGGTTCCCTGCTATAAGCTGACCCGAAAGCGACGAGGCTAAGCAGGTTATTGCAGCCTGGGGATAACGTTCCTTTAGTTGCTTAAACATCGGTATCGCCAGGATCATATCCCCAATTCGATCAGCACGTATAACCATAATCCTCATCGGGTCGACGGTACTATTTTTTTCTGCGGTTATATAACGGTAAATCTTAAAAGGCAAACCAAAGAGTGCGTTTAAACCTATAACCAACCAGGGAATAGTTTTATTTCTGGTTCTAAGTTTATAAGCAATCGCATCCCTTTTCAACTGTAAGTCAGCCAACAACAATAGACCCTCTGTCTTTATGGTAAAACGGCAGATCCTCACCCGCATCAGGGGGCGCGCCCTTCGCTAATTGAACCAACGTCAGTCCTATTCCCAAATAAAACCAGATATAAATGTCCGCATAAGAAAAAGTAACTAACCAGGAAATAAGGATATTAACATATCCCCCCAGGTAAATGAGTAACATTCTGCGATAATACTCATTCCGGCAGTTTCTCATGGTGGTCACCAACAAATGATACGTTCCCAACAAAACCCAAATCCATATGCCAAATCCTACAAAACCTAAATCAAACAGCACCGCAGGATGAGAGCCATCCATGTGTTTATAAGGCGAATATTTAAGAAACCCGCCAATTCCTGTTCCCAGCCCCAAGGTATCCACCAGTTTCCGGATTCCTATTTTACAGGTTACAATTCTGGTGGTTAACGAAGTTTTATCCATACCACTATTTACAGCATGTATATTTTTTCCGACAAAGGTAGCTGCTTTTTCAACATCCTGGAAGCGAGCAATGGTAAACGAAATAACACTGACCGTGAGCAATAAAATCATGGTGGTGAAAAATCTTTTTTCCAGGGGCTTCAGGTGTAAAGCTACATATGCAACCCCAATTATAAAGGAGACAAGCAATGACTTAGTGAGGGTGCAAACCAGCGCCATTAGAAAAAGAAGCGCCCCCAAAAAGAGCCAACGGCGCTTTGCCTTGCTTTTAGTTACCCAAAAAAGCATCATTATAAAAGTAATGGAAATTGTCTGAGTCACCGCAGTAGCATGGGCGGTAAAAAATCCCATACCACGCCCTTCCGGAACTGTCAAATTTTTAAGCCAAAATTTAAATATCACAGAAAGATTGTTTGAATATGCCCAACTGTTTCGGGAATAAAACCCGGTATGTGGATAGAAAAGCGCAAGAGAAGCGTCAATTATATTCACAAGGATAAAAGCGCCTAATGTAATTTTTAATATTCTTTTATTTCTAATTAGCGCGGTTGCAAGAAAAACAACCGCAACATCGAGAAATAATTTTGTAAGATCCTCATAACCCACTGATCGGTCATGTGACCAAAAAATGGATAAAAATGCCCATATACAAAAAACTATAAACACCTGATCTGAATCAGTTTTATCTCTGGGAAGCCTGGTACCTGAAAAACGGGCTATTACCCATGATAATATTAAGATTATAGCAACCAAATAAGAAGCGCCTAAAACTATATCTCCCACTCTAACACTGAGAACAGGCGATGGTATTATGCTAAGAGTAAGAAAGTAAAAGGCATATTCCGGTTTTGTAATTAACAACAGGATAGCTACAATCCCCAAGACTGTACATATAGCCGTTACTGGAGATGCAACCGCTAATAATACAAAAAAGATTTCAACAATGATGAGCAGGAGCCAGATTAAAACATTCTGTCTTTTTGCTCCATATATCGAATGTGAATTTTTAATAAGTTCCATGGTTTTTATTTGGATAAATTCAGGACACCTGGAAAAAGGGGACATGCCCCCAATTGCCTTTTATCAAATGCTATGGCCAGATAATATAAATGGGGCTTCTGTTAGAAAAAGTAAACTTAACTATATTCGGAGCCAGCTTATTTGCACCGGCAAAATCATCCAAAGCCGTAGCCAATAATCTATGGGTGAAGTATCCGGGCTTTAGTTTCCAGATTCCACTATAAAAAAGCCCGGTCATATTCCAGGCGGCTGAACCGCCACCCCGTTTTTTCGCCCCCGCCTGACTATTATCAATAAATTCTCCCCAGAATACTTTCTCCACTCCCAGAGAAAAAGCCTCGGCGTACTTCTCAACCATAAATTCGACCTGCGCCAGGGGAGACCCGCCACCCTGAAATGCCGGGCGGGTAACCTTGCCGTCGGGAGCCCCTATTTGGGCTACCCAAAGCGGCTTGTTATAGTTATATTTTTTTTGAATTCTTCTGTTTTTTGCTACTTGCTCCTTAAGATCGTAAGTATAGGCGGAAAAACCTATTACATCAAAATATTTAGCGCCGCCAAGCGCCATAATCTTCTCCAGATATGAGTCATTGTCATATCCACCACTTTTTATCGGCGCTCCTAATCCGGGAAAATATACCGTAGCGCCGGGATCAACCGATTTTATCGTCTCATAGCTTAGCTTTAGAATTTTTACCACATCTTTCGGGCTTAAAGCTGCATCATTCCCTACCCTTTTGCGTTTTCCCGGCATCGGTTCTTTTATGGTTTGCCAAATCCTGACCCGCCCGGCATAATGCTTAACCGTTTGTTTAACATAAGCGATATAGGCCGCCTCATCCTCAGGCGGCCCCTCCTTTCTTATACTCCCAAAATGAATGCCAATACGGCCTACGAAGTCAATGCCTTTTTTAGCCGCTGTATCCACCGCATAGTCGGCCATAGAAAAATCGTATTTACCCTTTTGAGACTCGATCTCCACCCGCCGGGTATCATAGGATTGAAAGTCGCGGGCCAGCCCGACACCCGCCTGAGATATTAGGCCTAAAATTCGCTCCAATTGTGAATTTAATTCCTGGGTAGTTAAGCGCTTAAGCGCTATCTTGGCCAGTCCGGATTCGGTAGCCCCGAAGGCCTTGTTTTGTTTAAGTGTAAAATCAGAATATGGGTATTCTTCAACCACCACCGGAGAATTTATTTCAAGACCGACCTTGCCATTTGTGGCGCTTACTTCCCACACCTTGAAATTCTTCAAAGCATTAGCTGAAACATTAACAAAATCCTCAGGAAAAGCATCTATTACTCTTACTTTATCAGCAGCTACCGCTAAAGAAACACTTTTTTTGCTTTTAGTAATTGGAGATATTTTAATCTTGAAATCTTCGGTTGACTCAGCATCGGCAGACCCAAGCGCCTCGAGTTTAGCTATGGCTTCTTTCAAAAGTTGACGGGCCGCTTGCCTCTCTCCGGCCCGCCTAAGATGCCTGGCCTTTTGGTTTAAGCTTTCAGCTTCAGATACATCATAGCCTTTATCCTGCATCTCCTTTAATAACTGCTGAAACTTTTTTACCAGGTTATTCCCGGAATTCCTTTGGTTGTGATCATGCGGTATTCTTCTGCCCCGGCCGGTTCTGGCATATGCCTGGCCGCAGACACCATTAAACAAAAAGAGAAACGCCAGCCACATCACCAGGTTTAATTTGTTGGTTTTATAATTCACAATCTTTCCTTCCGCAATATACGCTTAGCAACCTTATTAACCCCCCTGAGGAATTTAAGGAATGCTATGATTGGATAATCCATAATATGAAGCGGCGGCTGACTATAAAAAATTTCGCTGAAACCCGCCGCTGTCTCAGGTAATAAATCAGTATCAGCTTTCAATAATTTATTTTCTATGGCCATCCTATAAATATCGGTATCAGGCTCTATTCTTATCCAACTCACGCTAGCCCCGCCATTATTTGCCAAGAAAACTTTAATTTTAATATAGTAAAATAAGGTTTGCAGGAGTCCCCAAAATGTTTCTTCCACCCCACTTAAAAAAAAACTAAAGAAGACATGTACCTGTTTAAATTTTTCATTCTTTTTAAATAGATTATAGACTCTATCAATATCCTCCCTGGTTATCCCTTTGTTCAATCCTCTAAGCGCTGCTTCTGATACGGCATCCGGTGAAAAAATAAAGTCATTACAGCCAGCACGTTTTGCTAAAAACAAAAATTCCTCATCAGCGAATCGAAGGTCAAGATACGCCCCCCACCTGACGTCGAGTCCCCGACGGATAATTTCTTCACATATTACGCTTGCGTGTTCAATTGGAATATTGAAAACTGAATCAGTAAAGATAAAATTATTTATCCCGTGTTTTTTTTGCAATTCCTGTATTTCATCGACAACATTCGCCGGCGAGCGGAACCTGACTTTATTACCACTTAGGAATGGATAATTACAGTATGTACAATTGAGAGAACAGCCTCTCTTGGTTTGCAATCCTAAAGCGTACGGCAATGAAGTTACAGGATACTTAGATATATCTATCAGCTCCCGGCGAGGAAAAGGGAGCCTGTCAATATCCGGCAATTTCCTGTTTCCAGTAAAAAAAACAGCCGCCTTGTTTCGATAAAAAATCCCTTTTACGTTTTCTGGATTATCGAGATTTTCAAGCAGCTCAGGTAAACTTTCTTCACCTTCTTGCAGAATGCCAAAATCAATCTCCGGATTGCGCTCCATTATTTTATGGGCAAACATCGAAAATCCTGCCCCGCCGGTAATTAAGGGAGTATCTGGCGCCAATTGCTTGATCCGCTTGATAACAATTTGATATTCTTTGTAAAAGTATCGGATAAAAAGTCGGCTTTGATCATCGATATTACGCAGAGAGACTCCTATAATATCAGGTGAAAATTCAACTATGACATTTTGTAACTCCTCATAGGGGTACTGATATATGTTGAGGTCCAGCACACGCAACTCGTGATCCGGCAGACAGGCGGCAAGGTAAGCCAGCCCCAGGGGAAAGGTGGGAGGAATCCCCTGGCCCAGATAAGATTGTATAAGCAATATCTTCATGGTTGTAATCTCACAATCTATCGGCATCCCTCACCCTGTCGTAGAGCGATCTACAATAATGGGATGGATAGCGCGAAAAATAATCCTCAAAAAGTTTAATATAGGCAGCGGCGGCTTTTTTAACCGCCGCCGCTTCACCTAAACCGCCATCCAGCGGTATTTCTTCATGTATGGTAATCTTATACCGGTTGTCATCCTGGCGAACGGCAAATGTCGGCAGCAATGGCGCTGAACTCCTGGCGGCAATGATTATCGGCCCCAGGGCCAGCGTCAGCCTGCTATTTAAAAAGGGCAGCTCCAGCCGCCTTGAACCGACAAAACCATCCAGCGAATTGATAAGCAGTTCGTTTTTAGCCAGCACAGTATAGACATTCCTTAAAAACTTCCCCGGCTGGATAAAATTTGCCGGCAGGCTCCGGTCTGACAGATGTTCTATCTCCATGATAATATTATGATGCGGGGCCTGCTGTTTATCAATAAAATGCCGGGGGTCGAGTCCGATCTGATTTACCTTGTAACCGGCATAAGCCAGCGCTGCAATAATCATCTTCCATGACCCGAAATGAACCACCGCTATAAGCGCTCCCTTACCCTTTTTAAGGGCATTATCCAAGTGTTCCGCTCCCGCCAGATAAGCATATTTTTTTATCCTTGCTTCATTGAGTCTGGGAAATGACCATATCTCGAAAAGGTCCTTTTTGTGATTAGCGATGCCTTTGACCGCAATCCGTTCTAATTCCTCCGCTGAAACTCCAGCGCCCAACATTTTCCGAAGCTCTTTTTTAAGAATACCGGCTTCCTGACTTTTTTTTCTGGCTACGCCTATCATATCCGCCAGCGAACGCAATATTAAATTCGGCGTATAGGGAACCATGTATCTAACTGTATACAAAAATAATAACCGGGCAATATTCTGAGGCGATAGCTTTTTCTCATTCATTGATATATTCAGTTTAACCGATAACCTGTCTTTTAGTTAGCTTCACTAATTCTTTTTATGTTGCCGAAAAACTTATCCGTAAAATGTGTGTTGCCGGTTATTTTCCTCTCAAACATTGACAACAAGGCAATATCCTCCTGGTCAATACTTCCGGTTATGATTATTATTGCAGGAGAAACAACAGCCAGCAGCAAAAACAGCCACCGATAATTCTCAAGCAAACCAGCGTTACCCAACCATACTGCCGTAACAATCATAATGATAGAGAAAGCCATAAGCTTGAGGTAATTTTTGGTAAAGGGGTGAACCCCCGCAAGCCTGTACACACAATAAGAGATCAACGCATTGGTTAAGATCATACAAAAACATGAAACAGCGGCGGCGCCGGTAGCTCCATATACAGGAATAAAAATAATATCCAGAACAACATTAGCCACCAGGGAAAATAACAAACAAAGAAAATTAATATTTGGCCTCCCCAGGGCGGTAATGGTTTGTGAATTCGGACCTAGAGCCACAAAAGCCAAAAGTCCGAGCGCCAACAATTGTAAGACGCTACTTGCCGCTATATATTGCACACCAAACAGCTTCCCCAAAACCAGTTCCGGCACACCGAAGAAGCACAGAAATAATGGCAGCGTCATTAATAACAACCACTTGGTAACCGCTGCGTATACCTTGCGCAGGCTTTCAATATCATTTGAGGCGGATAACCGGGAAGCCGCCGGCAAATAGATGAAAACTACAGCAATCAATAACATAGGGATGATCCGAACGATACGGAGCGCCCCATTGTAAAGCCCGACTACCTCCGCCGGATGGAACCTCCCCAGAATCAAAGTATCTGTCCACATTATCAGTTGAGCTACCACTCCCATGCCTAGCAGGGGCAAGGAAAACTTAACGACTTCCCTGGTTACCGATACCAGCCGGGCTTTCGGAATCGCCGCCTTAATTTTCCGCTTAGCGTAAAGCAATAACGCTATAGAAGTAATCAGGAAACTAGCTACATACGCTATTAACACCCAGCGGAAAGAAAGGCCCAGCATAATAACAGAAAAAACCAGCCCTATCGCCACACAGGGCCGCATAATATCCTTAAAGAATACCTTCCCTCCTACCTGTTGTATCGACCTGATGTGCGAACTCATCAAATTCATCAACGCGATGAATGGTATAGCAAAAGCAAATACTTTTATGGCTTCCGACAAAGCGGGTTTTTGTAAAAGACGCTGTGAGACAAACCCTGCATTAAAGAATAACACCAGTGACAGGATTGCACTGAGCATAATTGTAATTTTAAATGAAACAGCCAGCGCCGACTGCGCCTTGGCATAGTTTTTTTGTGCCAACTGATGTGAAATAAAAGCGGGCAGGGCCGAAACCAGCCCCGCGGTGGAAAGAACCGCCAGAATATTGGAAACAGCAAACGCCATAGAAAACAGCCCGAACTCACTCCTCGATAAATAGCGGATAATCACAATTTCCAGTACAAGCCTCAGGCCCAACTTGGCAAACGTGCTCAGCAGAGTCATGCCTCCGCCTTTAGCAACACGTTTTAACGTCTTCTGGGTGGCTGTACATTCAGCGCTATCTGTCATGTTCTTCGTAACCTGATCTATATATCGGCCCCCAAATCATGCTATCTTTTAACTCCAATAACTTCTTCGGGATAGCTTTCAATGATTTTATGTGTTATTTCAGCCGCTGCTATTTTTCTTATGCTTTCGACTCCCTGTCTAAAGCCATAAGTTTCTCTATTGTCAGCATGTATGTCGCTCCCGATAAGATGTACCAAGCCCGCCTTTAAAAGTTTTTTGGCTGATTTCTTGACTCTCATTCCATATAAACCAGCCAGGCTCCCGGTATTCATTTGAATCATTATCCCGTTGTCCACCCATTTTCTAATAAACCCACTCTTCCCTTTAAGATACATATATCTTTCAGGATGGACGATTATGGGAATAATATTCTTCACTAATAATTTAAAAAGCACATTTTCCGCATAAATCGGTAACTGGAAAAAGGGTAGCTCTATCAGCGCATATCTTTCATTTATTATAATTAGGGGATTGTGCTTTATTTTATCCGGCAGGTCGGGAGTAATAGAGATTTCCGCCCCAAGTATTAATTCTACGCCAAGCTCTCTTTTTGCGCATTCATTTTTCAGGGTAACAAAAGTCTCCTTTATATAATCTATTTTACTCCAATCTATATCATTTTTAATGTGTGGAGTCAGCAGAAAGGTTTTTATCCCTTCAGCAAGACCTTTTTTTAAAATCCTTATAGCTTCTTCCGTATCAGCGGCCCCATCGTCAACATGCGGCAGTATATGGGTATGTACATCTATCATTTTTTATAATAGCTATTATAATGGTAGTAATGATAGTAACCGGAAGCATGGGCGGCAAACTTATTCAAAACAACCCCCACCAGATTAATATCGGCTTTCGCTTTAAGTTCCTTTACGTGTCCAAGCATTGAAAAGGTCGCTCTTCCGGCCTCGACTACAAATACAATTCCATCTGCCGACGGCCCGATAACGCTGGCATCATTAACTGCCAACACCGGGGGGGTGTCAATAATCACCATATCGTACATTTCTTTCAAGCTGGAAATAATATCCTTCAACTTTTTTGATTCAATCAATCCGCTGGGGTCGGGCGGGATAGGACCGCTTACTAATATATCTACCCCTTTAGTCGTTGTAGAAACTATCGCAGCTTGCAATGGAAGGTCTTCAGCCAGCACATTTGTAATCCCTACCTTATTGGAAACGTTAAAAAATTTATAGAGCGACGGTCTTCTCAAATCCAGATCTACCAGTATAATCTTTCGACCTTCCATGCTGAATGCTATAGAAATATTTGAGGCCAGACTGCTTTTCCCCTCTGATTCAATGGAGCTGGTTAACAGCAAGGTCTTTATCGGTTTATCTATAGATGCATACCGTATACTGTTTCTTATGGTTCGAAATACCTCAACAATAGGTGAATTAGGGGGTAAATCGGATATCAGGTTCATGTTTTGAAGGTGCTTTGTCTTGGGAATATTGCCAAGCAATGTCAGCGACTTAATATGCTTTAAATCCTCAGGAGATTTAACGGTATTGTCGATATACTATACAAAGAGCGCCAGCATCAATCCCCAGAACAGACCGAAAAAGATCCCAAATATATAATTCAACGGTACATTTGGAAAATCAGTTTTTTCAGGCGCCACCGCGGGTTCAACTGTTCTGATATTGGAGACGGTCATTGACTCGGCAATTTCCACCTGGGTCATATATTCCAAGAGGGTTTGATACATATTCTTTTTTACTGAAAGGGCTAATTCGAGTTTGGAGCTTTCGGCGCTCTTGACGGGTATCTTTAACAATTCATCTTCGTATTCATCAAGATATTTTTGCAATAGGTTTCTCTTGGCCAGCGCTACTTCTCTATCCACGAAATCCGTAATGGATTTCTTCGAAAGCTCGTCATATACCGGGTCTATCGAGAACACCTCTCTATTAAAAAGCAGATCCGCTTCATTATTAATAAGCTTTCTAACAGTTTCCAACTCTTTTTCCAACAGCTTATATTCAGGATGTTCTTCAGCAAAATCAATACTTTTTTCAGCGATACTAATCAATATCTCATTTAGTTTTAACTTTAGACTTTTAACCTGTTCATTTCGGGAGAATTCTTTGGTTTCTATTCTGAACTGCTTCATAGTCGTCAATCTATTTTCAGCTTCCGCCATCTCCTTGCCTAAGGTAAAAATCACCTCTTCATTATTCTCATAATTATTCTTTAAGGCGCTTATTTTATTTATCAGATTCTGAGTTTCCAGGCTAAGATTAACCGTCCTTTCTCTGACTCTAAAGTCTTTGAGGGCGGATAAGGAACCATAATATTCTTCTCTGATCTTATGAATCTGGCTCTCAATAAACACCCGGGCCGCTTTATATTCTTCCCTGGTTCTCTCAAGCACATCTTCTATATAAAACTCCGCCAGCTTGTTGGATATATTAGCCGCTTCTTTCGGGTCGGTCGAATAAGCGGTTATCTCCAATATATCCGTTTCCTCATACAACCCCACCTCCAGGCAAGGCGCCGGAAACAATCGACTTAACAGGCCGGTATTGACCAGATCGTCCGGTTTTAGCTGCTCCCCGTCCCTGTCTTTTAAATTCAAGGCAACTATCAGTTTTTCTAAAAGCGGCCTGATGGTAGCCAGGGCTATATTGGTTTCATAATTATCCTCATTTGCAAAACCTTTTCCGACCGAGCTTAAACCCAGATTCGACATCAGGGATGACAAGGTACTGGATGATTCAATGAGCAGTTTGGCCTTGGCCTCATATGAGGGGGTAACCAGATGGGTTATTGTAATCATAGTGAGAAAAATTATGGAAAATATAGCAATTATCATTTTTCTTCTTCTGACTATTATTTCCCATATTTTTAAAAATTCCATTTGCTAATCCTTAAATAAAGATTGAATAATCGTAGCTTTTCGGACTACCTTCAGCCGGCTATATTAATTGCCCACTTTGACCAATATCTTTCCATCCCGCCTGCTCACAGAAGTTTTTAAGGCATCTATAACCTTATCAAAGGCATATTTCGCAGTAACCATCTCTTTCAAATCGAGCCTGCCAGAGGCGCTCAATCTAATAAGATTGGGGTAAATACCATACCCCACATGTCCCCTGGCGCCTACAATCTTATTGGCGCCTGAGACCAGTGTATCCAGATACATAGATGTTTTTGTCGCCGCCCGTCCCAAATATATGATTTTACCCTCATTGGATAACGACTTTTCCATTTCAGATATGGTCAGCGGGGCGGCCCCGGCCGCTTCTACCTGGATATCGGCCCCCCAGCCCCGGGTAAGCTCCATAACCTTATCTCCAGGACTACAATCGTTCATTTTGCTAACATTAAAGGCATAATCAGCCCCCATGTTTTTGGCTATTTCTACCCGTTCATCTATTATATCAAAGGCTATAATCCGGCTTGCGCCGGCAACTCTGGCGAGAGCTACCGCTCCCAGCCCGATGGGTCCAACCCCGTATACTACCACCACTCCTCCCGGTTTAAACCCACCGCCGGCAATAAATATTCCATTGTAAGCACAGCCCACCGGCTCAATAAGGGCTCCGATGTCGAAGGTTTCCTGTGCTGAATAGACTTCAAGTAACTCATTAATCTTCCAGCAATACCTTTCGTTCACCGCCACATACTCAGCCAGGGCGCCATCAGCGCTTAAGCCCATCAGTTCCACATAGCTGCATTGATTGGGCGCCCCGCTTCTGCAAGGCCGGCACATACCGCACCACATTACACTTTCCACCGCCACCAAATCGCCGACTTTTAAATCAACCACCTGGCCGCCGACCTTCTCAACCACCCCTGAAAATTCATGCCCCAGAATACAGGGGAATTTAGTCAATCCGGAGAAAATTATATAGCCTTCCCGGTCGGTTTCATAAATATGCGCATCTGAACCACATATTCCGCAGACCATTACCCGGATAAGCACCTCATTATCTGCTATGTCCGGCGTGGGCACCTCTTTGACTTCAAAATTGGGATTGCGCCATATCCGGCTGCCGACATAGGCCCGGCGGTACGTTTCCTCCTCTTTGCTCAGGGGATAATCATGCCGCGGTTTCCACTCCGCATCAACTATCAGCGCCTTCATGTATGCTCCTTTTGCAAGGCCTTTTTATTGATTTTTCCACTTCCGGTCTTAGGCAGGGACGCTCTTATTTCCACTATTTTAGGCAATTTATAATGCGCCAACCTCGTTTTACAAAATCCCATAATCTCCTTCTCCGTCAATCTCCCTCCGTTATCGGCGACTATTATTGCCCTGGGCACCTCGCCTCTCAATCTATCGCCGGAAGAGATAACCGCCGCCTCTTTTATGGCCGGGTGGCTCATCAATATCAATTCGACTTCCAGCGGATAGACCTTCAACCCGGCAACCTTCATCATGCCGCTCTTTCTGCCCACAAAGTAAAAATTGCCGTCGACATCCGTCCGTCCCAAATCGCCGCTATAGAACCAACCATTTCTAAAACAGCCCGGCTCACCCGTTGTATATTCATAATACTCTTGCACCACCGCCGGGCCTTTAAAAATCATTTCACCTACCTCACCGGCAGGCAGCGTTACATCCTTTTCATTCACTATCTTAACCCGGTAGGTATTACAGGGTTTACCCAGCGAACCGGGCGGAATATGCTCAGCCGGGCGATTGGCCAGGGCAATCCCGGTAGTCTCGGTACTTCCCCAAACGGGAATGATCGGTACTCCCAATTTTTTCCTGAACCGTGCTATAAGTTCCGGCCGGGTATACATGCCGCCGCTTTCCGGAATCCTTAACGAGCTTAAATCATAGGCCCGATGCTCAAGCACACCCAGTAGATTTTCATACATAGGCGCCAGCCCCATCATACAGCTTATCTTATGTCTGGATATAGCCTCGGCCAGGGACTTCGGATATAGCTTATCCAAAAGCACCATGGTTCCCCCCAGATAGAGCGGGCGGGCAATGATCTCGTGCGGGTGAGCAAAAGGGGCAAACATGCATAAGTGGACATCATCGGAAGTTAAACCGAGAGCCGCAACGGAAGCGAGAGTATTCCAATAGATGTGGGCGTGGGTGGTTACCGCTCCCTTGGAGTTCCCGGTGGAACCTGAGGTATAATTCAGATAAACGACATCCTCGTCTTTAATTTCAACGCCGGGATTAAAAACGCTGCTTCTTTGTTGTATTTCGTCCCATGGCAAATATTTTTCGCCCTTATCAGCCACCGCAATTATTTCTATCGGCAAGGTTTCCGGTAAGGATTTCCGGAGCAGGTTCAAGTAAAATGAGTGGGCGATTATACAGCGAGGTGAGGTGCTGTTTAATATCGGATGAATCTTTTTAGGGGTAAGTTCAAAGTTAATCGGTACCGCTACTGCCCGCACCTTGGCAATTGCCAGGAAACTTATCACCAACTCAGGGATTCTGGGCAGCAACAGCCCGACCCTGTCCCCCGGTTTAATACCTAGTGCCGACAGGGTATTGGCCGCCCGATTCACTATATCATTTAACTCCCGGTAACTCAGCTTGTTGTCTCGAAAGACTATAGCCGGTTTTTGCGGAATACTTCCGGCATGCTGCTGTAGCATCTCAACTAATGTCATTGCCATCCTTTAACTTCCTGTTTCATAAGCATATTGCCAGCCTAAGCTCATTATAGCAGATTCCGGCTTAAGCTATCTAACCGGAACAGTTGTTTTACTTCTACCAGTACCCTTGACCCCGCCTTCCATTTGCTGGCCTATGTAAATACCGCTTTCCAATGCCAACAGAGGTCTAACAATAACATAAAGATGTTCGAAGAACCTATCCACATTGGAGATAAACGATCTTGAAACATAGATAATATCTCCACCCTGGAGGTTGATATTCCGGATCAGAGAGTCTCCCTTCAAATAATCTTCCATGTTTAAGGTTATCAACTCCGGCTTAGGCGTATCCATTCCCCCCCTTATCAATAATATGCTTCCCTGTTCCGCATCAAGCGTAAAACTACCGGCGGCGGCAATGGCTTCAATCACCCCCGTGCTGCCATCGGCCAGGTATACCCCGGGGGTTCTCACCTCACCGAGCACAAATACCTTCTGCCCCCCAAAGCCAAGCACTTCAATGCTAACCTGAGGATCAACCACCACCTTCGGCAACTGAGTATTAACCAGATTAACCTCAACCTGAGGATTCTTGATATATTTTGCCAGCCTGGCGCCCAGGGTCTCTCTGATTTGTTTTAAGCTTTTTCCTTGCAATTCCACTTCTCCCACCAGGGGATAAAAAGCATAACCCTCCGCTGGGATAATAAACCGCCGGCTAAGCTCTTCATGACGATACACCGTAATGGAAACCTCATCCCCGGAAACCAGGTCAGCTTTTCGGTAACTTAAAAGCCCGCTTAAAATAATTTCCCTTAATTCCTTAAGGTTTTTGCCTTTGACAGCTATTTCCCCCAGCAAGGGATAAGAAATATTCCCATCCGGTGGGATAGTGAGCCGCCGGTTTAGTTCCGCCTGAGGGAATACAGTAATGTTGATCTCATCCCCGGGTGAAAGCTGGTACTCCCTTATCCTCACATCGTTAGCGGAAAGCCTCTCGACCTGAGGGTCAGTGGCGGCCCCCAGGTTTGTCTTTTCTATCCCCCCACAGCCTGCCAGCGGTAATAGCACAGCCATAAAAAATAAAACGATTCCCCAGTTGGAGGCCGGGGCAAACCAGCCTGTTTGCTTAATACTATCTATAGCTTTCATGTAACCTTCCTTCCCGGCGTCGTATGTCATGTCAAACATAATATATCGGATATTTGCGTCATCTTAAGGGCGGGCTTAATACGCTCCAACCCTTTTTAAAACAACCTTTATTGTTTTGAATAATATTTCTATGTCCAACCAAACAGACTGCTGCCTGACATAGGCCATATCGTATCTTATCCAGTCATAAAATGGAGCCTCAGCCCTACCCTGAACCTGCCACAGTCCTGTTATCCCAGGCTTAACTGACAGGCGCACATCTCTCCAGGACGGGCTGAATTTCATCTCCTCCATTACCAGCGGCCGCGGGCCGACCAGACTCATTTCGCCCTTGATAACATTAAAAAGTTGCGGCAACTCATCCAGGCTGGTTTGCCGCAAGGATTTACCGATGCGGGTAACTCGCGGGTCATCCGTCATCTTAAACATGGGGCCATCGGTATCTTTTTGGGAAATAAGCTCAGACTGTTTACTCTCGGCGGTCACAATCATTGTCCTGAATTTAAACATGTTAAATAGCTGTCCATATTTACCGCATCTTTGCTGCCTGAAAAAAACCGGGCCGGGTGAATCCAGTTTTACTACCATGGCGATTATAATAAAAACCGGCCACATGATTAAAAGTAAAATAATGGATATAGATACATCCACGGTCCTTTTTATAAAATTAAATATCCAATTATTGACACTATAGGCAAAGTTCTTTCCGCCAACCCCATTCAGTTTATATTGACGCGCCATTAAATTCACATCGCCGCGGCGCAAGTCATCCACCATTACCAAATTCATCAAGCGCTCACCATGCATAACACGTAAACTTTCTCCTATGATGCAATAATCACTCCTGGCTCTTTTTTCAAAAGTAACATCACGCCACAGGATACTCTCCCTGACGATAACCCCCTCAGAAATAGTACACCCATCACCGATGACCGCCGGCCCAATAATTTGTGCCCCCTCGGCAATATGACAATTATTACCTATAACTATCGGCCCTAATAAATATGAATTAGGCGATATTTTGGTATCTTTACCAATCCATACCCGTTCAAGTATCTCCTCTTTTTTTTTAAAGTCTACCGCCCGGCTATGCATGGCGAACAAATCCCTATGTATCCCCAAATAGTCTTCCAGGCGATTAATGCTTCTATAATAACCACTTAATTCATAGCTGTAAACCGGTAAAGAAGCCTGCTGTAATTGCGGTATCAATTGTTCTTTTATGTCTAAATATTTTTGAGGATTAATAAACTCAAAAACAGCCGGGTCAAATAAATATATATCAGAGAACAACCAGGGAAACCTTCTGTCCTTGGAATGATGTATAATATGAACTTCTTTTACCATTCCTTCAGGGGAGATTTTAAGCAGTTCAAAGTTGGATGTTTCTTTCTGACCATGCCTAACCCCAATTGTGACAACAGCTTGCTTGCTATGGTGAAAATTAACCAGGCCTGCCAAGTCTATGTCTTCTATATAAAGGCTGCTATCTATCACTAAAAATGATTGATTGCCCAGCAAAGATGCTACATCCCCCAGCATACCGGCTGTACCGCGAGGCACAGTTTCCTGATAAGTATGTATATTAATTTGGGTTCTATATTTTTCTTTTATGGATTCAAGCTGCCCCGCTCCCTTCTTTTCAGATAAAACAGCCACTATATCCGTTAAGCCTTTACTCAGCAAAAACTCTATATTATGTTCAATGAGCGGTTCATTAAACAGTGGGAACATATTGGGGGAAACCCGTCTGGTAAGCGGTGACAATCTTTCTTCCCCTCTCATCGGCAGGAGTACCGCGCTGCTGATTATTGTATCGGGATCAACACCAGTAATAGCAGGGGATTTAGCTTGGGAACCAAGTTTTATATAATCTACTTCAGCCATAAAATATTTTATCTACACAGACCACTCAAACAGCGAATAAAGCTTACCCCTCCGTAAACAAATATCAGCGGGGCCATTAAACGCATTTGGCCTGGTTAAGAGTTATATTAAATCAATAATTACGTCTAAATAGATAAAAGTCGGGCGAGGAGTTAATTTACTTTTGAAAAATCTCTAATTATTGACGTTATCTTGATCCGTTATTAAATATAAATCAGACCTTTAATTAAACCCTAATATTCCCCGTTTGTCAAGCTGTTCCGGTCTCCCGACTCACCACCCATCACTTTTGAGGAGCAGTAGTGGGAGTTTTTTCCCGAGCTGTGCGATCCGTTTTAGGAGTCGAAGGCCCCTTTTAAAAAGCGAACAAGCGCTTCTCCATGCCTTTCTTACCACTGCTGGCAATGTGTCT
>JAJRUS010000094.1 GCA_024277675.1 bacterium
AGCTATTTCCTGGCGGGCGAAGTCATCATCTTGAAGAACCTGCAGCAAGTGCCTGCCGGATTTATGTTCTTCAAGATGGAAGAAAACCAAGGCCTTAAGTTGTTGTTCGAAGTCCATTTGCAAGGGTCTGTCGCCTCTTGAATTAAGGGGGGGCATATTGGGAAAATTTTTTCCCACTGGCTCCCATAGTTTATGGAATGCAGGTGCTTTTCGTTTTTTTCTTTGCGGTGCAAGAGCATAGGGCATTTTCGTAATTCCTTATAAAGAAAGGGTATTTACGAAAATTCTGCCCTCAAATATTTACTGAAAAGTCAATAAAAAAATCACCTTATCTTAATGTTTTTTTAAACTTTTTTTGAATTGTTTGCTAAATGCAAAAACCTAACCGGACAACACTGAAAAAAAGGGGTTATTTATGAAAGAGAGGACGGCAGCGGTGACTTTTAAAGGAAACCCACTGACCCTGTTGGGACAGGAAAAGAGAGTCGGTGATACAGCGCCCGATTTTTGTGTGTTGGATGGCGATCTGGCTGAGGTATGCCTTAGCGCTTACAAATCAAAGGTTTGCCTGATAAGTGCGGTGCCCTCTTTAGATACCCCGGTATGTGACATGCAAACCCGAAGATTTAACCAGGAAGCCGCCAATTTACCGGATAGGGTGGCGGTATTGACCATCAGCATGGACTTACCATTTGCTCAGCAACGCTTTTGCTCGGTGGCTGAAATTGAGCGGGTGCAGGTGCTTTCAGATCACAGAAAAGCCACCTTCGGCGAAGCCTATGGGATATTAATTAAAGAGTTGCGGTTACTTAGCCGGGGGATTTTTGTTATTGATGCGCAGGGTGTAATAAGATATGTAGAATATGTAAAAGAAATCACCGAGCAGCCTGACTATGAGACGGCCCTGGCCGCAGTGAGGGAGCTGCTATAGCTCCTACTCTCTTAATTTACGGATAACATCGTAATAAGATCTAAGCTCATCAGCGGCCAGGTGAAAGAATCTACCGTAAATGGTGATATGCATATGCTTAGCTGTATCCACCGCCCCGCTGAAGGTTACTCCAAATTCAGTGGCTATCTGGTTGGCGTCTCTGGTGAAATCCTGATCGTCTGATATTTGTGGCCCGGCCACAATAAGCAGGCTCCCCCCATCATCCCGATAGTCCAGAATAGTTTCGACTTCCTCCTCGCCGAGGGTTGAGCTTTGGGATTCCCCTGAGAAAAACCATAACTGGTTATACCCCTGTAGTAGCTCCGGGGTGACTTCCGGGGTTTGCTTGCGGTCGGTGATTTTTACTTTATAATTGTTTTCGGCCAGCACGACTGGCACATTTTTATCAAAATAATCGTTATCATAACCAGCCTGGCTAAAGGTGTTATATACCAGAATGCTGCCGGTTATATCGAGCTGGCTGGTGGTATCAAGCCAGCGTGCTATGTTTTTTATATAATCCTCGTTACCCGATACGCTAACTGCCTCATTAGAAAAACGGGTAAGGCAGGAGTCAAAAACAATACCGCTTCCCCCCCCCAGGTCGCTATATGTAGCTATTACCGGATTTCGATCAGGGTCGGCAGCCACATGCACATATTTGCTGGATTTTTTAATTACAGAGGACGGCCCGCCGGCAATGTTGCTGACCCCGATAAAAACCGGACTGCCGGCATCGGTATGGGGTACAAAGACAAAGCTCCTGAAACCATAGGCCAGTAGAAAAGTGCCTAAGATACTGATGCTCATATACAACACAAACACCCGTTTTTTAAACATTGCCCATAAGAGAGTCATCGCCGGAATAGCGGTTACCGGCCCGCCAATGAGAAAAGCCAGTCCCGCCCCCTTATCCAGTGTGCCGGGCAATGCTTCCTGGATATGAAACAGAATGGTGGAAGCGCTTACCTGGTGCAAGAATACCGGAATCGATCCCAGGGTGACCCACACAATATTGAACGCACCCTCTTTACCAAAAAGTTCGTTCAGCCAGGTGGGCGGAATATATTCTTCGGCAATAGCGCCCACGATTATGCCCACCAGCACATACTTGCCGATCATCCAGGTCATTTCCAGCGTTTTGGCCCAGAAGATAATGAAGTTTTTGTTCTTTACCTTGCGGGCTATGCGATTACTGAGTTTCTCCCGGCAGGTACAGCGCAATCGCTCATCGCCAAAGTCGTGATCGTGAAAATCCCCATCAATCACACTGTCGTCCAGAAACAAGGTGTCGGTTTGAAATCCCTTATTGCGAAGCAGATGGGTAACCACCCCGGCCAGTACCCCCATTAAAAAAGCGGCGATAGTTCTAACTACGGCCCACTCGACGCCAAGATCACCGATAGTTAACAAAAAAGCGGTGGGACTCATTAGGGGGGATGAGATTAACAGCGCCATGGCCGGCGCTAACGGCAGTCCTGAACTTAGGAGGCCGATTACGGTGGCCAGAATACCGCAGGAGCATAAGGGGCTGAATACCCCTACCAGGGCGGCTATGAAAATACTGAGAAAGCCATGGCGGATTAAGGTTTTACGCAGGCGAATATGCAGCTTATAAGTACGGATATAGCCGGCGATGAGAATGCCGATCATAAAATATATCCATATATCGCCGATTTCAGCAATTATCCCGTGGCTACCGATTATCATGTGCCAGGCTTCGCTCAGCATGACCAGGATGAAGGGTTTGGTTCCCAGAATCTGCAGCCCGCCTTCTTCCGGCCCATATACCCAGACATGCCACACCATAATTCCCAGGCCCAGCAGCAGCAGCGCCCACAGTGTCAGGTTTACCGTGCGGTGTTGCCGGCGATGGGTATCACACTTAGAGGACATAAATCTAATATCTCCCAATAAACTTAAAGGGGCAAGCCCCTTTTATATACATCAAAGCAAAGAAGGTTAAAATCACTCACGGCTGGTCATTGCCAGAATAAAGCAGAAGGCAATGCCGCCCAATACGGCGATTTTGCCGTTAAAGGTGGGGCCGGCGGTACTGGAAGCTAAAGCCCAGTCATGAACCAGGGCGGCGGCGGCCAGCATGCCCAGGGTAGCCACCCCTGAGTCGGTGTTTCCCTCGCCGGCCAGGATTAGTTGACGGTAAGGACAACCCCCAAGTATTACCGAGGCAAAGCCGGTCAGAAACATGCCCATAAAACTCCAGCCATGACTCAAATGAGAACCCGGTTGATCATACATTCCCAGATGAAACTGCCCGGTAAGCACGCTGGCTACAATGGCCGCCACTATCATCAAGATAAGACCGATAAGCAAGCTTTTATCATTGGCCAGTATAAAATTGCGCAGGCTGCCTACCACGCAGAACCGGGAACGCTGGGTCAGCCCCCCCAGGATTAAACCGGCCGCCAGGGAAATCCACAGTGGGGCAAAAACCGCTCCCGGCCCGCGGGTACTTTGGCTGATAAATGAAGGCTTAAGTACCACAAACACCAACAACAAGACGGCACACAGGGGAATAATCCAGCCGTTTAGCTTGTTCACCGGATTTTCATCCCCCAGATAGGAGCCCTCCCGCATGAACAGGACGCCCACCCACACTCCGGCGATTAATCCGGCGATAGCCGCCAGGGCGGTAAGGTCACCGGCTGAAAAACGGTAAAGCATTTTTACCGGGCAACCGATAAACATCGCCGAACCGACTATAGTAAGAAAGCCCAATACAAAACGAATTACTGGTGATGACCCCCCGCTGGGCCTGAAATCCTTACTTAACAGAGAAATTATAAAGGCGCCCAGGATAAAACCAATAATCTCAGGCCGGATATACATCATCCGCGGATTGTTGTGCAGCCCGATAGAACCGGCAATCCCTTCCATGAAGCAAGAGATACAGATACCGGTATGCTTGGGATTGCCGGCAGTGACTAAAAGTACACCGATAACCCCGAAGATGATACCGGATATAATTATGCTCCAGTTTAAGCCCGGTATTTTATCAAAGAATTTTGGAGTGGGAAGTTTCATAAGTTATACTATTCACACCCTCCAGCCATTCTACGCTGTAGGTAGTAAATATGTTTCAATATTTTTTTATAGTTGGGTTTACTGCGAAATTCCTTGCGACGGCTTATAGTTATAGCCCGATCTACATAAGGTTTCAACTCTTTTTTGTTACGTCCCAGAAAGTCTTCACTCCTTTTATCTACAAAATCAGGATGTAATTTGATTGCCTGGCTGTAATTGGCAACCCCCTGCGCTAAGTTACCCTGTTTCCGGTAAGCGCGGGCTAAATACAAATAGGCAAAGGGTTCCTTTTTATCCATTTGCAGAATTTTCCCGGCCAGCGCAATCGTTTCGTTATATTTCTTGGCTTCGTAGAGTTTGGCGGTTTGAGCCAGGGCTTTTTCAACCGCAGGACTGCGTTTAAGGATAAAACGATTGTTTATGTTCGCCGAAGACCGGTCGGTAGTTGTATTGGCGCTAACTTCCGGTTGATGGGTGTAAAGCATTACCCCAATGGTTACAAATATAACCATTACTGCAACGCAGCTAGCTTTATCTAACCAGCTATCCCAGAGAAAATCCAATTTGCCTAACATGTTTTATCCTTAATCGTCAAAATTGGCGTAAGGCGACATATTTATCCGCTTCATCATCTTCCTTAAGCCGTCATAGTCGCTGTCTTTAGCCTCCTCATAACCATCGATCATCCCGGCTTTGCAGATATTTAATACCTCGCCGGTTCTTAGAAATCCGCCGTCATCCCAGGACACACCCTCTACTTCCAGGCGTTCAGGAACCATAAGTACTTTATCTTCAGTGGTAAGTGCCAGTAAAGCCGCTTTTATCTGACGGGAAGTTTCAGGGTCGGCATCGGTGGTTGAGGAAAAAGTACAGTAGGGCGCCTGCTCGCTTTCGCCAATCACATTAAACTCCTGTTCTTCTTCGCTGTATTTTTTACCCATTCTGATCTTACCATCCGCAGCCATTTTAATGGCGTCCAGATCAGGGGCGGAAGCAGCGTCATAGCCCCTTAACTCTACGCCCAGAATAGTCTTGGTATGCTTGTAGGCTCCCCAGGGAATGGCGTAATATTCTAAATCTTCCTCCGGGTCAATGCCATTTTGCAACATCATGTCATATTGCACCAGATAACCAAAGGGAGCAAACATGGGGCCGAAGGCATAGGTCTTACCCTTTAAGTCGGCATAGGTTTTAATTCCGCTACCCCTTCTGGAAATAATCTTGCCGGTGGTAAATCTACCCAGCGGGCCCCGCTTCTCACCACACATAAGCTTGGTGCCCATCTTTTCGGTAAGCTGGATATATACGATAGAGTTGGTTTTGAAAAACTTTATATTCTTCTCCTTCACCACATCTTCAACATCATAGGTATTCATGGGAACCATATGAATTTTGCGACCCAGCTTCTCGCCAATGTAGGCTGCCACCGGAGCAAAACGCGCTATCGTTTCTTCTTTGCTGTTACAAATTAAATAGCCCAACTTAAGCGGTTCCCCTGTTATCTTGAGTTTGGGGGAAGTTTTCCCTTTAGCGGGAGTCGATACACCTTCCGGCTGACAACCCAGCATCAGAGATACGGACAACACTGCACAGGCAAACAAAATGGTACTAAATCCAGCGAAAACAAATCTAAATTTTTTCATAGCTCCTCTCCGTATTTAGGAATAGCAAAAATTATTAAAGGGGATTTAATGGCGTTCATGAATAAAACATTCAAATATCATTTGAAGTTAAGATAACTCCGGCAAGGGTATTATTCCTTAATAATCTGGTTAATTTCAGGGCAAGCTTTCAGCACAACGCCCCAGCTAGTTAATATTATTGGGAAAACCAGTATATCATAAATTGCCGGTCTGTCAAGGAGATTTCCAGGGCTTATCCCCCTGATTCATATACAGTTTTGAGGTATTACGGCTAACCAGTTGAAATCATTGCATATATTACAGACATGATCTAATTAATATGGTACGTTTTAATAGGTTGTGATAATAAATCAAAACTGAAATAACTAACCGGAGCCAAAGCCGCCCTTCGGTTTGGTTGACATTTGAGACCCCTTTTGAAATAATAACTGGTAAATGTAAATTTCCTCAACCTAATTAAGGGTACCTTGAAAATTAAGGGCGCCCTGAAAAATTGCTTATAGAATGCCGATTACCTCCATCAGCAAAGCCCAGCAGGTACCAACCAGCACAAACCAGGATACCATTGCCGCCATCTCTACTGCGTTGGGAGCCGGCGCCATCGGGATTGTGCGCCTGAGTGGGCCCCGGGCCCGGTCTATTTGTCAATGCTTATTTGTGCCCGCTAAAAATAATGGTGAGTCTCCCGTATCACATGCTTTGCGCCATGGTTATGTTATCGATCCGGATAATAAATCCAGGGTGGATGAGGTGCTTATCGCTCAAATGAGAGCTCCCAACACATTTACCAAAGAAGATATGGCCGAGATAAACTGTCATGGGGGAATAATCCCATTACAAAAGACGCTTAAATTATGTTTAGCCCAGGGAGCAAGGTTAGCCGAGCCGGGAGAGTTTACCAAACGGGCTTACCTCAATGGGCGGATTGACCTGGTTCAGGCCGAAGCGGTAATTGACATTATTCAGGCTAAAACCCAAGCCGCTTTGCAGGCGGCGATAAATCAACTTGAGGGCGGTTTATCTGAGAAAATCAAACAACTACAGCAAGCACTGCTGAATATACTGGCCCAGGTGGAGGCTGATATCGATTTTCCCGAAGAGGAGCTGGAACTTGATTCGCTAAAGCAAATAGCAAGCTCACTAACCCCCATCAACCGCGAATTGGATCAGTTGGCAGCCGGCTTTTCCCAGGGGCGACTGTTTAGAGAGGGGGTAGCCACGGCTATAGTGGGGCGGCCTAATGTGGGCAAATCAACCTTACTAAATCAATTATTGCAACAAGAGCGGGCGATTGTCACCCCAATTCCAGGCACTACCCGCGACACTATTGAGGAGTCAATCAATCTGGGGGGTTTTCCTCTACGCTTGATCGACACTGCCGGTATTACTCATTCAGCGGATGTAGTCGAAAAACATGGCGTTAAAAGAAGCCGACAGGCCCTGAAGCAGGCTGAACTGGTACTGTTGGTGCTGGATGGGAGCCAGGCATTAACCGATGATGACCGGAATATTATAGCGGCTGCTACCAAAGACAACAAAAACATTGTGTTGATTATCAATAAGATAGATTTGGAACAGGGTGCTGATTTATCGCAGTTAAAAGAAACCCTTCCCATAAATCAGGCGATTTACTTATCGGCGAAACAGGGGCTGGGACTGGATAAATTAACCAAGGCTATCATAGAGCGTCTGAGCGGAGCCGGGACCGGCAATGTGGAGGGGGCCATAATAACCAATGCCCGCCATCATCAAGCCTTAACCAACGCCCAGCAGGCGATCAAACGGGTGATGGGCGCTATAGGTCAGGGCTTATCGCCGGAATTTGTGGCTATAGACTTGAACGAAGCCCTGAATTATTTAGGCGAAATTGTGGGTCAGACTACTTGCGCCGATGTGCTGGAGCGCATATTTTCTCAGTTCTGTATCGGGAAGTAGTTTTATTCGCCAGCATTGAATGAAAACCACCTGAAATCATTGAGATAGCCAGATAAAAAACCATGTATATATGTGATAAGGAATATGACATTATTGTGGTGGGGGCGGGGCATGCCGGCTGTGAGGCGGCGCTGGCTGCTGCTCGCATGGATTGTTCCTGTCTGCTTTTGAGCATCAATTTAGATAGTGTGGCGCTTATGCCCTGTAATCCGGCTATTGGGGGCCTGGGCAAGGCGCACCTGGTGCGGGAAATCGATGCCCTGGGGGGCGAGATGGCTAAAAACATCGATAAGACCGGCATCCAGTTTCGCATGTTAAATACTCGTAAAGGCCCGGCGGTACAGGCTTTAAGGGCGCAGGCGGATAAGCAGCAATATCGCCTGAGCATGAAAGCCGTATTAGAAGCCCAGCCGGGATTAGATTTAAAGCAAGCCTTAGTAGAGCAGCTTTTAATAGAAAAGGGCAGGGCGGTCGGGGTAGCTACTCAAAATGGAGCAAAATACCGGGCCAAAGCGGTAATCTTATGCACCGGCACCTTTTTAAACGGGCTGATTCATGTCGGCTTAACCAGCTATCCGGCAGGTCGGGCCGGGGAATTTCCCTCGCTTAAACTTGCCAGCCAGTTGCCGAAACTGGGTTTTGAAACGGGTCGCTTAAAAACCGGTACGCCACCGCGCTTAAACAGAAACAGCATAGATTTATCGGCCTTCAGCGCCCAGGCCGGAGAAGCCTTACCCACCCCGTTTTCTTTTAATACCAAGAAAATAAACCAGCCTCAGGTTGATTGCTATCTGGGTTATACTAACCTAAAGACACATCAGATTATTCGCCGGAACCTGGATAAATCCCCCATGTATTGCGGGGTAATCAAGGGGATTGGCCCCCGCTATTGTCCCTCCATTGAGGACAAGGTAGTTCGTTTTGCCGAAAAGGAGCGCCACCAGATATTCTTGGAACCGGAGGGGCTGAATACCCAGGAGATATATGCTAATGGCGTATCCACCAGTCTTCCGCTGGAGATGCAGTTGGCTTTTTTAAGGACTATCGAGGGCCTGGAACGGGTGGAGGTAATGCGTCCGGGATATGCCATCGAGTATGATTTTATCCCCCCGACCCAGCTAAAACCCACCCTGGAAACCAAGCGCATTAAAAGTCTTTATCATGCCGGCCAGATAAACGGCACTTCAGGTTATGAAGAGGCGGCGGCGCAAGGATTATGGGCGGCTATAAATGCGGTCAGTAAATTGCGCAAGCGGACACCCTTCATCCTCAAGCGCTCAGAGGCATATATGGGGGTGATGGTTGACGATCTGGTGACCAAAGGCACCCTGGAGCCATATAGAATGTTTACCTCGCGTGCCGAATACCGGCTGCTCTTGCGTCAGGACAATGCCGATCTGCGGCTGATGGATTATGGCCATCGCCTGGGACTCATCTCGCCCTCGCAGTATCAGCAACTACGGCAAAAGCGCAAATTAATCAAAACCGAGGTCTGGCGGCTGAAAAACAGCCGGGTCAATCCCAATCAAAAAGAATTGTCCGCCGAAATTACAATCAACTCTTCCTGTAGCCTGGCGCAATTGTTAAAGCGACCGCAGGTGAGTTATGCTCAGCTTGAAGCGCTGGATAAAAATGCTCCCGAGTTGCCGGCTGAGGTGATAAAGCAGGTAGAGTTGGAGCTGAAATATGAGGGGTATATCGCCCGTCAACTGATTCAAGTGGAAAAGTTAAAGCAATTAGAGAAGCATAAACTGCCGGCCAATATTGACTATCAACGGATTCCCGGTTTATCCGCTGAAGTAAGGCAATGCTTAAGCCGGATAAGGCCCATGTCTCTGGGCCAGGCTGCCCGCATTCCAGGGGTTACCCCGGCCGCCATCTCCATCCTTATGGTGTATTTAAAACGCCGCCCTCAATCAAAAGAAAAGTCTTAGCCTTCCCATGTGGAATTTTGTGGACAGGAAGCTTATTTCAAGTCGGCAGCTTAGGGCCGGTTGGCGTGATAAGCTGCTTATCCTGGGCATAATGTGTCTTTGTCTTTTTATCAGAAGAGCGGTTTTCCCTCAGCTTGTCAATAACTATAAGCTGTTTTACGTAGGCGCCTATTGGCAGCCACAGACGGATGGCTGGGCGGCAGTCGGCAGGAATTTAGCGGCGGGGGCGGGCTATCGGGACGGCGAGGGAAAAATAACCGCTGCCAGGGGGCCGGTCTTTCCCTTTTATCTGGCCCTTATTTTCAGCTTGTTTGGATACAGTCAGGGCTTATCCGTAGCGGTTTTTATGCAAGTGGTATTGGATACCCTGACTTGCTGGCTTATCTGGAAATTGGCCTGGAAATTGTTTAACTGCCGCTATACGGCCGCCCTGGCTGCAATTATTTGGGCCTTATACCCTCCGGCCATAGTGCTTGATATGTTTTTGGTCAGCGAGCCTTTATTTACGCTCATACTGGGTTTTTTTAGCTTAAACATGCTCTCTGCTATGCAAAATATCAGTTGGCGGCGTTTTTGCCTGGCGGGGGTTCTGCTGGGCTTAGCCACCCTGTGTCGACCCATCACTATTTACTTCCCCTTTTTTCTAATACCTGTATTAATCTGGTTTTTCCGGCGGCAGTTCAATAAGATATGGCGGTGTTCGCTGGTGTTTCTGGTCAGTTTTTGTTTGGTGTTGGCCCCCTGGGCCTTGCGCAATTACTTTCAATTCAAAAAATTTGTTCCGGCCAGCACCCTGCTGGGGTATAATTGGTATTATAGTCTGGTGAGAATGGAAAACCCGAATTATTTTGAATTGGATGAATTTTATAATTGGGATGAAATTAATCAGCGTACCCGGCAAAGATTTTCTGGGCGGGGAATAGACTTGTGGGAGAAAAATGAAGCTGAGCGTGATCTGCTATTGCGCCAGGAGGCCTGGAAAATGATAAAAAAATATCCTTATCGGTATTTGCTGATATGTTTAAATCGCTTAAGCATGATCTGGCTTAATTTAGATATCAGGGGCTATTCCCGACTCAGGAGCCTGGTCATATCTGCTGTTCATGTCCCGATTATAATACTCAGCTTAATGGCGTTTGTCTTTTTCCGGAGCCGGTGGAGTTTTATCGCTACTCCACTGGTATTATTAGTTTTATATTGTTCAGTTAGCTATATGCTGGTGCTGGGTACCTGGAGATTCAGCGTTCCGCTGATGCCATACATGTTTATCATTGGTGCGTATAGCATGACCAGGCTGGCGGCTCAGCTAAAGCAGGGCCTGGCCGCCGGTTAGTTACCCGTTTTTATGGTTGCGCTACAGATCGGATATAATAAGGGTATCTTGAAAAATTAGAAATTTTCTTCGAGAACCAGGAGCGGCGAGTCGAAAAAGCGCAGTGTACATGCTGGTACATGAGCATTTTGAGACGAGCTGCGACGCCGTCAATCGGTGAAAAGAGCAATTTTTCAAGATACCCACAACAGTCAACCATCAAGCACAGATTAAGGTTTCACGTGGAACATTATCCAGGCAGGCCGCTCACAGCTCAACCGGAACCGATTAAATTATCCGGTAAAATGAATGCCGGGAGGCAAGCCAGAACCTCATGTAAGCTGGCAATGTTTATTGTCATCTCGGCTTTGTCGATACGCCTGGCCTACTTGTTTTTGTTTAATGGGCCTACGATAAGCGCCGATGCCAAATATGCCTTTATCCCGCTGGCGCATAGCTTAGCCACCGATATGAGTTATGCTAAATCGGGCAGGCCCCATATAAAGCGGGAGCCTTTGTACCCCTTTTTTCTTTCACTGTTTTTTCGGGCGGGTGACAATAACCTATGGGTGATTAAAATCACCCAATGTCTGCTGGGCGGGGTATTGTGCTTAATCATCTATTTACTGGCAAAGCGACTGTTTGATCCGCCGGTAGCACTGGGGTCGGCAGCTTTGGCGGCAATTTATCCCCCGCTGATATATACTAATGTGGATATTGCCACCGAAACCCTGGCCAGTTTATTTTTGGCTGGTTTTGTAATCAGTTGGGTAATTGCCAGGGAAACCGGTACCCCCAGACACTGGCTGCTGGCCGGTATGCTTTTGGGATTGACTACCTTAACCCGGGCGGCCACGCAGTTTTTGCCGGGGCTGTTACTCCTTTCGGCTATATACAGCTGGCCCGGAAAGGGGATAAGGCAACTTAGGCTTACAGCCTGTCTGCTGGCCGGTTTTATGCTGATTGTGGGGGGCTGGACTGCCCGGAACCTGATGGTCGGTAAGGGCTTTGTCCTTGTCTCCGCCAATGGTGGTAAAAGCTTGTTTCAAGGTTCCCGGCCGGAGTTTATACTTTCGGGATTTGAAAAATATATGGGGCCGCAGGCCGGCGAAAATAAATTGCCGCTTAAGGGCTTGACGGAAGTTGAGGCTGATCGTTTATTGCAAAGGGCGGCTTTAGCCAATCTGGCTCAGCAGGCGAGAGAAAATCCCTTGCGTTTTACCGGGTTTATGCTGCGGAAGTTTTTGCGGTTGTGGTATGCTACTTCTTCGGGGCGATGGGAGCGCCAGCTGTTGTTGCTAAACGGCAGTTTGTTAATACTGGCGTTGGCGGGGCTATACTTTAAATGGCAGGGCGGCCGACTCAATTCAATTTCTCCCTTGATTATTATCAGCCTTTATTTTGCTGCGCTTCATACCCTGGCCTTTCCGCTAAACCGGTATATGGTAGTGGTTATGCCCTATGTTATTATCCTGGCGGCCAATGGACTTTGGGGTGGCTATCAATATTATCAATTAGTTAGACATAATCAGTGAGACAGATCATATGCCGGATTTAGAAATTCCCACCACCCGCAGCCCGATTAATTTAATGGTTGACGGCGCAGCCAACTTGGGTATAATAGTAACTGAATATCAAGTTCGACAGTTTGAGCGCTATCTGGCTGAGCTTGTTAAGTGGAACAGCAAGATAAACTTAAGCGGTATAACCGATAAGCGACAGATAGTTATAAAGCATTTTTTGGATTCGCTGCTCTATTTAAAAGGGCTGGAACTGCAAGGAGATGAGCAGCTTGTTGATATTGGGTCCGGGGCCGGCTTTCCGGGTTTACCCCTCAAGCTGGTTAAACCCAAGCTGCAAGTTACATTATTGGATGCCCGGTTAAAAAAAATAGCGTTCTTAAAGCAGTTGTGCCAGCGGCTTAAGTTGGAAGGGGTGAATTGTATACAGGGTCGGGCGGAAGGCTTAGCCGGCCAGCCGCAACATTACCAGAAATATAATGTGGCGGTGGCCCGGGCGCTAACCCAGTTAGATCGCTTAATCGGTTTAGCGTTTCCTTATATGGTTCCTGGCGGAAGGCTGGTGGTAAGCTATGGGGCGCAAGTAAACCGGCAGTTAAGGTTGGCCGGGGAGATGTTGGACAAACAAGCCGGTTCGCTGGAAAAGGTGTGCCGGGTCAGCTTGCCGCACAGCAATGAGTTAAGAAATATTGTGGTAATCAGGAAATGTTTCACGTGAAACAGCTATAAGTTTGAGCGTAAGGGATGAATGTTGGTATAGTTGGATTTCTTGGAGAGAGCTGGGAACCGGTTAATATCTGAAACTTAGTAAATATATGAAAGCGGCGGGCTTGAACCTGCCGGGTGTGATGTGGGGCGTATAATAACTGTTGTCAATCAAAAGGGAGGGGTAGGCAAAACCACTACCGCTATTAATCTGGCCGCTTGCCTGGCTGCCCAAGGCCAGAAAACCCTGCTCATAGATATTGATCCCCAGGGAAATGCCACCAGCGGCGTAGGGTTTGATAAAACCAACTCACAGCAGAACATCTATCATGTAATGATTGGAGAAATTGGACTGGCGGATGTAGTTCAATCGACCTCATTTTCTTTGCTGGATCTAGTCCCCTCAAATACCAAGCTGGTGGGAGCCGAGGTGGAAATGGTCAACTTAAAAGAGCGCGAGAACCGGCTGAAGGCCGCCCTGGAACAATTGAAACAAGATTATCAGTTTCTAATTATTGACAGTCCCCCATCATTAGGCATACTGACCATTAACTCGCTGGCCGCTACCCAGTCGATATTGGTGCCTATTCAGTGTGAATACTATGCCCTGGAAGGAATTACTGAATTGCTTAATACGGTTCGTTTAGTAAAGCGGAATTTCAACCAAAGCCTGAAAATCGAGGGGTTTTTACTTACTATGTATGATAGACGAACCAGGCTGTCCATACAGGTAGCCAATGAAATTAAAAATTGTTTCAAGGATAGGGTGTTCGAGGTGCTGATCCCACGTAACGTCAGCTTGGGGGAGGCTCCCAGTTTCGGTCAGCCGATAATACATTATAGCAAACATTCCCAAGGGGCCAAGGCTTATAAATCTTTGGCCGGGGAGGTACTTTTACGTGGCTAAACAAGCCCTGGGCAAGGGTCTGCAAGCCCTCATTCCTGATTCCCGCTTACAAGAGTTAGAACAGGAAAACCGCTTTATTCCCGTTGATCAAATATCATCTTATTCGAGACAGCCGCGTAAATTTTTCCATCAGGATAAAATAAAAGAACTGGCTCAATCCATATCCAGGCATGGGATTATTCAGCCGTTACTGGTTACCAAAACGGCGGAGGGGTATCAATTGATTGCCGGTGAGCGGCGATTGAGAGCCGCTAAGTTTGCCGGGTTGCTGGAGGTGCCGGCTATAATCATCTCGGCTACCGAGGATAGTAAGCTGGAGCTTTCACTAATTGAAAATATTCAACGTGAAGACTTAAATCCGATTGAAGAGGCTATGGCTTATAACAGTATGGTAGAGGAATTGGAATTAACCCAGGAAGAGGTGGCTCAAAGAGTCGGCCGGGAGAGATCTACTATAAGCAATACCATAAGGTTGCTTAAGTTGCCGCCGGAAGTAAGGCAGTACCTGGTTGATGAACAACTTTCCATGGGGCATGCCCGGGCTTTATTGTCTTTAAAGGGCGCCGGCCAACAGTGCCGGGTTGGACAACATATTATAAAAAAGGGGCTTTCGGTGCGAGAGGTGGAAAATATGGTGCAGAAATTGCTCCGTCCCCCCGGTAAAAAAACCAAACCCCAGCCGAATGTTATTATAACCGACTTACAGGAAAGGTTGAAAAAGAAACTATCCACTAAGGTAACCATAACTCAAGCCAAAAAATCCACCGGAAAAATAAGTATCGAATTTTATTCGGCCGAAGAATTAGAACGTATAACCAATTTAATTTTGCTGGGCAATGAAAATCTCTGAATATAATCTTAAGCTAAGGAGGTTAGTGTTTAAGCCATGTTAAAGAAACCCCCATTTGAAATGGACAGAAAACCCCGACTGGAAAACAATCGTGAAGAATTGAGGGCTTTCCTGGGCGAGGGAACCAACTTTAAGGGCGTGCTGGCCTTTGAAGGGACGGTGCGCATTGACGGCAAGCTGGAGGGAGAAGTTATTACCGATGATACCCTGATTGTAGGGGAAAAGGCTATTATTAATGCCGAGGTTAATGTAGGGAAAATTGCCATAAGCGGTAAAATAACCGGGAACATAAACGCCAAAGAACGGACGGATATTCATGCCTCAGGGGAGGTATACGGAAACATTCAAACCAAAATATTAACTATCGAAGAAGGTGTTATTTTTCAGGGACATTGTGAGATGCGGAATCCTGAGGAGAAAAAGATTCCTTACGTGGTAAAGAAAAAAGAAGAAAAGCTAGCCGGGGTAGCTTCCATGCCCGCCGCTCAGGAGAAGGTTAAAGATATGTCGCAGTTGCTGTCTGAGTAACATAAACCCGGATAATTCAGGCCCTAAAGCAACTGGGGCTATGTTGCTTAACTTGTCTTTGCTTTTTTGTTGTAAACCGACAGCCGGCAGTATTGGCCATAGTTGTTTTGCCATGCTTGAAACCGGGCCGGTCTGGGCTGAAGTTATTTTTGATCTTTAAGTCTGTCAGCCAACAATTTGTTTAATACTTGTGGATTAGCCTTGCCACGGCTAAGCTGCATAACCTGGCCGATTAAAAAGCCTATAATTCTGGTTTTTCCAGCCTTATATGCCGCCACTGAATCGGGGTTTTGCTGAATTACCTGGTCGATAATGCTTAATATCTGCTGGGTGTCGGTAATTTGTTCTAACCCTTTTGCCTTAACGATATCCTGGGCGGTAGCTCCCGTACGGTACATTTCCTCAAAT
Source organism: bacterium (assembly GCA_024277675.1). Lineage (GTDB taxonomy): Bacteria > SZUA-182 > SZUA-182 > SZUA-191 > JAJRXT01 > JAJRUS01. The sequence continues at coordinate 15,719 of JAJRUS010000094.1, forward strand.
ACCTGTTTAGCTATCTTGCCGCTGATTACTCCTTGTTGAATCAGCTTCAGCATATTGGCCAGGTTTTCGGGATTGACCGGGCAGCGCTTAATGTCGACTCCCTGCTGTTTAAGTTCCCTTAATAGCTCTCCCATGATCCAATTGCTCAGCATTTTATATTCAGCAAACAGTTTTGCGCAGTTTTCAAAGTAATCGGCCAGTTCCCTGGAACTGGTCAACACCCCGGCATCGTAAGCCGGTAATTGGTATTGGCTTATAAAGCGAGTCCGCTTCTCATCCGGCAATTCCGGCAGCGTTTTGCTTAACCGTTCCACCCAGCCCTCTTCCACCATCACGGGAACCAGGTCCGGTTCGGGGAAATACCGGTAGTCATGAGCTTCTTCCTTGCTGCGCATGGAAACCGTAATCCCTTTTGCCTCATCCCATAACCGGGTCTCTTGAATAATCCTGCCGCCCGCCTCTAGTTCAGCTACCTGACGCTCAATCTCGTATTCCAGCGCCCGTTGAAGAAAACGGAAAGAATTCATGTTCTTGACCTCGGCCTTAACCCCTAATTCCTTTTCCCCAACCCGGCGGATTGAAACATTAGCATCACACCTTAAGCTGCCTTCTTCCATATTGCAATCACATACCCCGATATAAGCCATAATATCCCGCAATTTAACCATAAAAGCCTTGGCTGCCTCCGCTGAAAAAATATCGGGTTCGCTGACGATTTCCATAAGCGGAATACCGGTGCGGTTGAAATCCACCCAACTCACCTTATTATCTTTACTGTTTTGATGTAACAATTTGCCGGCATCTTCTTCAAGATGTACCCGGTTAATACCAATCCGTTGTGACCGGCCATTTATTTCCAACTGAACAAAGCCTTTTTGGGCCAATGGTTGTTCATATTGGGAGACTTGATAGCCTTTTGGCAGGTCTGGATAAAAATAATTTTTGCGGGCAAAGATGTTGTGTGGGACAATGCGGCAATTAAGCGCCAACGCCGTCAGCATACCATACTCGACAGCCTTTTTATTCACCACCGGCAATACTCCCGGCAATCCCAGACATACCGGGCAGATTGATGAATTAGGCGCTTGCTCAAATTTGGTGCTGCAACCACAGAACATCTTGGACTGGGTAGTCAGTTGAGCATGTATTTCCAAGCCAATTACCGGTTCATAAGTCATGAATTTTAACCCCTATATCGCTAAATTTAATCCAGCTATTAAGATAAATCGAAACACCAACCCTCTTTGGCGGCATAGGCGCCGGGAAACAACTTCTTAGCCTCTCGTTCAATCCCGGCTATTTGATGATCTGTGTGTTCCGGGTTATAATGAAATAGATGCAACTGCTTAACCCTCGCCGCCTTAGCCAGTTTAATCCCCTCTATATATGTACTATGTCCCCAACCAACCCGGCTTTTATATTCTTCCGGGGTAAACATGGTATCATAAATCAGTAAATCGGCGCCATACGCAAAGCTAACCAGGCGTTCATTAAGGGTGTCGGCATGTTCCGTATCAGTGGCATAAACCAATTTTTTCCGGTCGGCTTCAATCTTATAGGAAAAAGCTGCTCCGGGATGCCTGAGTTTTAGGTTTGATATTACGGCGGGGCCGCATTTTATGCTTCCCCCCACCGGCATCTTTTTGAATTTACGGCTGGAAGCCATTTCCTCTATTTTTACCGGAAAGTTTATGTGTTGTTGTTGATCAGACAGTGCCTGTTCTACATTATAAAGGGGATTTTCCACACTATAAAAGATAAGCAGATTGTTTTTTATATATGCCGGTTTGAAAAAGGGGAAACCGTTGATATGATCCCAGTGCAAGTGCGAGAAAAAAAGATGAGCCGTTCCCTTACCTTCAGCAAATTCAGTCTGCATCAGCTCCAGTCCCAATTTCCACAGCCCGGAACCGGCATCCAGTATAATCAGTGTATTATCTACCACTACCTTTATACAAGCCGTATTTCCGCCATAATTAACGGTGTCTTTACCCGGCACCGGGATAGACCCCCGGGTGCCGTAATAGGTTATGTTCATGATTTTTTACCTAAAGCATGGGGTTAATAGACTATCTCAAAAACCTCTACCGGTTGTTTTTTCCCCTTGATGTTAATTTTACCTATTTCCCTGAGGGGGTGTTTATCTTTTATTATATTGAATACAGCCCGCGTTACCAGGATTTGTTTTTTTTGGGCATGGCTCTCTAATCTTTTGGCAATATTCACCACATCCCCTATTACGGTATAATCCATATGCTTACTGGAGCCGATATTGCCGGCGATAACCTCACCGGAATTTATACCTATGCCGATGGCAAGGCTCATGATTTTATGGTTTATGTTTAATGGTTTGAGGTTTTGGGTCGCTTGTTGCATTTTTATTGCGGTTTGGATGGCCCGGGAGGCATCATCGGGATGAGAGACCGGAGCGCCAAAGATGGCCATAATTTCATCCCCCACAAATTTGTCAATCATGCCCCCGTATTTAAAAATAATATCCACCATGCTGGTAAAAAACTCATTAAGAAAGCTAACCAGGCGCGTCGGTTCCAACTCCTCGCTCAAGCTGGTAAATTGGCGGATATCGGCAAAAAGAACCACCACCTGCTTGCTGACCCCACCCAACTCCAGTTCCCGATGACCTTCTAGCAGGTCTTTTACAATATGGGGTGAAATGTAGCGTTCCAGGTTCCTTTTCAGCCGGTCTTTATTCAGCTTGCGTTTATAAAGGATAGCATTTTCAATGAAATTAGCTGCATGGAAAGCCACCGCCGAAAGCAGCTTGGCATCCCTGGCGGTAAACATTTTTCCATCCAGTTTATTGCTGAGGTTGATGACCCCCAGCACCTTCCGTTTGGTTTTCAACGGTACGCACAGCAGTGAACGGATATGCTTTTTCCCTGGGATAAATCGGGAGTACTGGGAAACATCGTTGGAAATAATATATTTTGTGTCCCGGGCTACAATGCCGGCAATCCCCCGACCTAATCTCAGCTCCAGCCTATGCCGGTTTTTGTCCCCCAGGGCGGCCTTTATTTCCAGGCGGTCGGTCTCATCCTCCAGCAGCATCAGAGAACTGCTTTTGGATTTGATGATTTTCTGGCTTTCCCGGAGGATGGTTTTTGCCAACTGCTCAATATCCAGGCAGCTACTGATACTATCGCCAAGGTTATAAAGTAAATTAATTTCCTTATAGGTATCCAGTGTCTCGCGAAGAATTTCTTTTCTTTCTTTTTTGTTTTTTATCTGGCTGACCAGCAAACTATTGAGTAGCTCTAACATCAGCGGGAAAGAAGTATCCCTCGGTTTATTACTTTTACCCACCAGATTTCCGATACAGACATCGTCGATAAAAAGCGGCGAGTCAATATAACCGGTTGCCGTTGGATACGATTGTTGCCGGCGGTCGTCCGGGGGCTGGGAATCCTCCATCGTATCTTGTTCCACTGCTTCCGGGTAACAGATAACCGGCCTTCCCTCAAGGTCTAAAACCCCCAGCCAGGGCTTGACTCGATATATTCGGGAAAGCGCTTCAAATAAAAGGGCGCTTGCCGGTTTATCCAGCAATTTTCTCAATAACATATAGTCTCTTAGTTTGCGGGTTACAGCTCTATTTCCAGTACTGCTGAGGCTTTGCTGACAATTTCATCCGGATCAAACGGCTTGGTCAGGTACTCATCGGCGCCGGCAGCGTGTCCTTTTTCTTTGTCAACCTCTTGTCCTTTGGCCGTTAGCATAAGTATATATATTTTCTGGAGATTATGTTTCTTTTTAATCATTTCGCACACATCATAGCCATTCATTTTGGGCATCATCACATCCAGTAAAATAAGGTCCGGCTGGTAAGCTAACGCCAACTCCAGACCTTCAGCCCCATCATTGGCTATCAGCAGGCGCACCCCCCGGTCGGTAAATTCTTCTAACGTCTCTTCCAACAACGCCCTGATATGAGGCTCATCATCCACAATCAGAATGGTTTTAGCGGCAGCATCCTCTTTTTTCATAAAAACCCCTTAGGCTAAGTTTAACTATTTTTTTCTTTGTTGACATAACCGTCGCTCAAGATAATTATACTTGCATTTTCGGTGTTTTTTTCATTTTTTAGTGTTTTTAGTATTTCATTATTATTCAGCTTGGAAATATCATCATCAATTATAATAAGGTTTGGGGCTTCGGCCTGGGCCTTTGCGATACCTTGCTGACCGTTATGGGCAGTAATTACCTCATAGCCCCTGATCTTCAGCGCATCCCTGACGGCCTTGACCACAGACTCATCATCTTCTATTATCAGCACCTTGTGCTGTTTATCCCTGGGCACGGCCACCAGCGAGGACACCGATTGCAATAGCGCATCTGCGGCCCCGGATTTGGTAAGATAATCATCGGCTCCCAGGCGATATCCTTTTTCCCGGTCCTCAATTATGGAGTAAATTACAATGGGAATAAGGGCGGTTTCCTTATCATTCCTGAGAATGCTCATCACATCAAAACCATCGATACCCGGCATCAGGATATCCAGAATAATCAAATCCGGCTGCTCTTGGCGGGCCTTATCCAGCGCTTCACTGCCATCTATCGCTTCAATCACCCGGTAGCCGGCTTCCTCCAATTCCTGGTGCAGCAATTCACGGATATTATCCTCATCATCCACTACCAGAATGGTTTGCCCTTTTTCAATGTGCTGTATTTTACTATATAGTTTATCTTTTACCTCTTGCAGGAGCAGTGGCTTTCCCATAGTGGTAGCCTTGGCGGCCTTGACTATTGGCAGTTTAAATACAAACTGACAGCCGTTTCCATATTCACTCATCACCCAGATTTTACCCCCATGAGCCTCCACAATTTCCTTGGAGATAGGCAGTCCCAGGCCGGTGCCTTTGGGTCGGTCGGTTAGCGTATCCCCCACTTGCTTAAACCTTTCAAATACTTGAGACAAAGCATCCGCTGTCAGCCCGATACCGGTATCAATCACCCGCACTTCAATCCAATCTCCCAACTGTCTCAGGGAACAGGTGATGGAGCCCTGGTAAGTAAATTTGATGGCATTACTCAGTAGATTAGTAACTACCTGGATTAACCGGTCATAGTCGGCGTTTACCTTTGGCAGGTTGGCTTCAGCGTCGATTTTTAGCGCCAGCTGTTTCTCGTTTGCCAGCGACTGAACTGAATTCATTGCCGATTTACAAATATCTTCCAGCGAACAGCGGGTAATATTCCACTCGATTTTGCCGGCTTCTATTTTAGCCAGATCCAGCAGATTGTTTATCAGCCTGGAAAGCCGGTTACCTTCTGAAATTACGATATTCAAATTTTCCTTTATTTTTTTTGCTGCCTGGCCGGCCGGCTGCTCAATATCGGGGAGTCCCGGTACTATATCTTTTTCAAAGCGGCGGCGGATCATTTGGGAAAAACCGATAATAGAGGTTAGCGGGGTGCGCAACTCATGAGAAACGATAGACAGAAAATCTGACTTCATCTTATCGATTTTCTTAACTTCTTCAATCTTTTGGGCCAGTTTCTCATTGGAACTTTTGAGGTTTTTCTCCAACTTTTTTTGCCGGGTGATGTCTTTACTTATACCGACGGTGCCGATGACTTTGCCTGCTTTATCCTTCAGTTGGGAAAGGGTGAGGCTGAGGTCCAACAACTCTCCGTGTTTGGTAATCAACCTGGTTTCATAATTAGCCACACTACCGAACCGTTGAACCTTTTCCATTACCTCCCGCCGTTCGTGGCTGTCGGGATAAAAGCGCTCTACCGAAGTGCCGATCACCTCCTCTTTAGTGTATCCCAACATAGCCTCGGCCCCCGGGTTGAATTCCACGATGTCGGTATTATGATCGGTGGTAATTATCATGTCCGGCGAATTATTAAGCATTGCCTCAAGGTAATCTTTGGTCTGCGACAGCTCATTAAGCAGATAAACCTTTTTCAGCCCGAAAGCGGCCTGGTTGGCGAGCAGGGCCAACTCGGTAATTTCCTCCTCAGTGAAACTGCGGGGAACAAAATCATCCACATAGAGGATTCCCTCTATGCGGTTACCCTCAGATACCAAGGTAACCGCCATTACCGAACGCACGCCCTCTTTCAGCATCAGGGGGTTATCAAAAGAGGGGGCCTGGGCTATATCGGCAATTACCACCGGTTCTTGCTGATGCATTATAAAATCTGTCAACCCGCCCTGGCGCACCGACCACTTCCTCACCTGCGAAAACTTTTCACTGAAACCGCGAATACCGGCCAGGCGCATAGTATTGCTCCGGGTGTCATAAACCACCAGGCTGCCGGCAGGGGTGTTGGTTAACCTGGTGGCACACTCAATGATCGTATCGGCCATATCCTGGATGTTCATGGCCGAGTTGAGCTTGATTCCAAGTTTATAAATTTCCTGGTGGCGGCTTAGGGTTTGTTCTGTTTCTTTGTGGGTTTTCTGAATTTCTGCTAAAAAATGGTGGATTATATAATTTCCACACCCGCTTAGAACCTCTACCTGCCGGCTCAGGTTTTCCCTTAAAAATTTTCCTACCCGGGGATCATGGCTGGCATCGATTACTAGCTCGAGATTGGATGTTTTGGTTAGTTCTTTAAAATCAGAGAGGACAAGGATTTCAGGTTTTTGTAAATCAGGCGCTTGATTATGATTAACATATACTAGGTCTATGTTCTTTTTGGCATTTAAAAACGATACCAGTTCAAGGCTTTCTTTATCACCGCCAATTATTGCTATCTTGGACATGTAGTTATTCCAGGAAGGTAGTTTTATATAACTATATGGCTGTTCTCAAAGATCCCCGGAATTTAATGATCGAAAAAGACATTACGGGAATATCTGACATTCATTTTCCGGATGATGCTGATTAATGATAGAATTATATGGCGCTGAATTTCATAACCACTTTCCGGATCAGCTTCAATTATCTGGTCAAAATCAGCCCGGTTTAGTACCAGTAAGTTAGTGGCTCCCTTAGCCGTCACATCCGCTGAGTATTCTTTTCCATCGAAAAAAGATAATTCCCCGAAAAACATTCCCTCAGATAGTATTGAAACCGTCTGAACCTCTTTGTCATACCGGTGCAACGGCAGGGTCACACAAACGCGGCCAGCTTTAATCAAGTATAGGTTCCGCCCTTTATCCCCGCGCCGGCAAATCACGTCTCCATCATGGTATGCTTTTACCGCTAAGCGGTCTGCAATTTTATTCAGTTCAATTTCACTTAGCCCCTTAAGTAGTGGAAACTCTCTCAACATTGCAATTTTGGCCATTAGCACTCCCCCTTCCCACCAGAACACATTTCTATCTTAAAAATATACTACCGGAATATGTCTCATCCATTTTTCTGATAATACTGACTAAGCTTGAAATAATCTTGCGCTGGATATTACAACCGTCACTTAAATTTTCTTTGATTATCTTGTCAAGGTCTTGTTTTTTAAGCACAAACAGCCAAACATCTTCGCTGGCGACAACATCTGCTGAGCGGGCTTTCCCGTCAAAAAAGGACAGCTCGCCAAAAAACATGCCCTCGGTTAATGCCGAAATGCTTTGATAGCTACTGTCATAACGATGCAACGGCAATTCAATGGATACAGAACCCTGCTTAATTAAGTATAATTCTTCTCCCTTTGTCCCTTGAGGACAGATAATAGCCCCCGCCGGATATCGCCTTTCAGAAAAACAGTCGGCAAATTTTTCCAACTCGCCATCATCTAACTCTTTAAACAATGGAAATTTCCTGATTAACTCCATATCCACCATTTTTTCCCCTCCAGGTAAGAGGATTAATTTAATATTGCCTAAGGGTGCTGCAAGTGATAATCGGTTTCCTGCTCAAAAGCATGGGCTACTTGAAGAATTTTGGTTTCGGAAAAGGGCGGTCCCATTAGCTGCAATCCAAGGGGAAGTTTGCTTGAGCTGAATCCACTGGGAACAGAGATGGCGGGCAAGCCCGCCAGGTTGGCAGAAATAGTAAATATATCAGATAGATACATGGTTAGTGGGTCAGCGGTTCGCTCGCCTAACTTAAAGGCCGGCGCCGGTATGGTGGGAGTCAACAGCAGGTCATATTCAGCAAAAAGCTCTTCAAAATCCCTTATTATAAGGCTTCTCACCTTTTGAGCCTTCAAGTAATAAGCATCATAATAACCGGAACTAAGCACATAAGTGCCCAGCATAATACGCCGTTTTACCTCATCCCCGAAGCCTGCTGCACGTGAATTTTCATACATTTGAAGCAGGTTGTCATAATCCTGGTGGCGATAGCCATATTTTACTCCGTCATAGCGGGCTAAATTGGAGCTGGCCTCAGCGGTGGCCAGGATATAGTAAGTAGCGATGCCATATTCTGTGTGGGGTAAGGAGACTTCGGCAAAGCTGGCCCCCAGTTTCTCCAAAATGTTGCGGGCATTATCAATGCCGGCGGCCACTTCCTGGCCTAAACCGGCGCTGAAATATTCCCTGGGCAAGCCTATTTTCAGGCCTTCAATGGGCTTACCTAATTTAGCCGTGAAGTCGGGCAAGCTTTGCGGGGCGGAAGTGGAATCCCGATGGTCATGTCCGGCGATTACGTTAAGCAGCAAGGCGGCATCCCGGACATCGCGGGTTATGGGGCCGATCTGATCCAGTGATGAGGCAAAGGCCACCAGGCCATACCTTGAAATCAAACCATAAGTAGGCTTTAGTCCTACCACCCCGCAGCAGGCCGCCGGTTGGCGAATAGAACCGCCGGTATCCGAACCCAGGGCGGCTACCGCCTGTTGTGATGCCACTGCGGCCGCCGAACCGCCGCTGGAGCCGCCGGGCACCCGGTTTAAATCCCATGGGTTATGAGTGGGCCTCACGCCGGAATTCTCCGTAGAGGAACCCATAGCAAACTCATCCATATTGGTCTTACCCAACAGCACATAGTGTTGTTGTTTTAGCTTTTCTATGGCGGTAGCATCATAAGGCGGGGTGAAATCTCCCAATATTCTGGAGGCGCAGGTAGTTTTCAGCCCCTTGGTACACATATTATCTTTAATCGCCAGCGGAATGCCGGTGAGTATAGATATGTCATTTCCATGGGCGATCAGTTTATCCGCCTGGGCTGCCTGGTGCAGCGCCGTATCCCCGGTCACGCTAATATAGGCTCCGATACGGGAATCCTGCTCACTTATTCGCTGTAAAAAGGCTTTAGTCAGCTCTACCGAGCTGATTTTTTTGCTTTTAAGCAGCGAATGTAACTGGTGGATGGTTTGTTGATAAAGTTCCATTAGCAATCTTTTTTTAAGTTGTTATAAGTTTTTTGGCAACAAGCGTGCCCCTTGAGTAATCCAAACCACTTCAATCAAATTGGGTTTAGTTCGATAAACAATACGATAGTTTTGATAGATAAGCTCTCTTAAATTTGACTGCTTATATTCGGGAACTACTCTTCCCGATTGTGGAAATAGTGCCAATGATTCAATTCGCTTAAAAACATTACCGGCGAAAAGACGAGCATAGTATTCAGAGTTTTTACCAATATAATTACAGATTACTTCTAATTCCTGAATGGCTTTAGGCGACCAAGCTATTGCAGCCATTGTCCCAGTCGCTTTTTGGCTTTTTCGTGGCTGATTCCTTTTCCTTCATCAAGTTCCTTTAATGCCTCATCCACATTCTGACGAAAATATAACTCTGCCATGATATCTGAAACAGTTGCCTCATCCGGAAGTTTTTCAATCATTTTGATTACTTGGTCTTTTACGGTCATAGCATTTACTCCACGGTTACGCTTTTGGCTAAGTTCCTGGGTTGATCCACATCGCAGCCGCGGTTTACGCTGGTATAATAGGCCAGCAGTTGCAGCGGAATGGTGGCCAGAACCGGGGCCAGCCAGCTAATAGTACGCGGGATGCGAATGATGTTTGAGGTAAGACCATCAAAGGCTGGAATGATGTCGGCAATTTCACCATCATCCTCATAGGCCACTGCAATGACCGGCGCCTCGCGACAGGTTACCTCCATGATATTGCTGATCATCTTCTCCCGCACCTTGTCTTGAGTGAGCAAAGCAATAACCGGCGTGTCCCTGGTTATTAAGGCGATATTACCGTGCTTTAACTCGCCCGCCGGATAAGCCTCGGCATGGATATATGATACTTCTTTCAGTTTTAAGGCGCCCTCGCGGGCAATCGGATCATCCAGCCCCCGGCCGATAAAAAAACAATTATTATATCTAAAGCTTGCCTGGGGATTGTCATCAAGCCTGGTAGCTAAGCGCCGGCATATTTCCGGGATTGGGGATTGCTCATCCAGCATTCTTTGTATCTGGGCCGGCAAATTCTCCAGGCACCTGGCGATTTCGTTTAGCACCCCGCCGGCGATTCTGCCTGCATGTTGAGAGAACCGTAAGGCTACCAAAAACATGGCTATTTGTTGAGCGGTAAAGGCTTTGGTGGAAGCTACCGCAATTTCAGCCCCGGCGCGGGTATATAAGGTATGGTTTGCTTCCCTGACAATACTTGAGTTAATCACATTTACAATGGCTAATACCTTGGCGCCCTTAGCCCGGGCTTCCTTGACTGAGGCCAGTGTGTCGGCGGTTTCGCCCGATTGACTGATGGCGATTACCAGGGTTCTCTCATCCAGGATGGGGTCCCGGTAACGAAACTCAGAGGCCAGGTCCACCTCTACCGGTATACGCAATAGATCCTCAAATATATGTTCTCCGATCATGGCTGCATGATATGCAGTACCGCAGGCTACGATATATATACGCTGGATTTTTTCAATATAATCATCCGAAATATCAATATCATCTAAAAGCACCAGCCCATCTTTATCCAGTCGCCCGCGCAGCGTATCCCTTATGGTGTGGGGCTGCTCGTGGATTTCCTTCAGCATAAAGTGGTCATAGCCCAGCTTTTCCACCTTGCCCAGTTCCCAGCCAAGCATTTGCGGTTTTTTCACCACTACTTCACCATTGAAATTGGTAACCGTAATTTCATGAGAGGTAATGTCGGCCATTTCTCCATTTTCCAATACGATGAAGCTTTTGGTATGAGAAAGCAGTACCGGGATATCGGAGGCTACAAAATTTTCATCCTCACCCAAACCGATAATCAAGGGACATTCATTACGAGCGACGATCAAGCGGGAACTATCATCCCGGTTGAGCACCACTATGGCAAAAGCCCCGATCAAC
>JAJRUS010000095.1 GCA_024277675.1 bacterium
ATGTAGTGAGTTAAGTAATCCTTTGAAATTGATTATCTCTTTTATCCTTCTATATGGATGATTCGCTCGTACCAAATCTTCCAACAATTGACTATGAAAATCTTGCTGCCCGGTCTCTTTCTTTAGCATGTAACTCCTCCTTGGTTGTGTGTGTTAGTTACATGCATATTATATCAGGCATATCGTGTTATTACAACTATATATTAACGACTTTTTGCATAATGTCCCCTTATTGGCGACACCCCCGTCATGGCTGATGTTTCGGTCTGTCCCCGGGGACTTGTCCCCAGGCCGAAACCGAAAAGGGTATCGTTCCCCCTGATATTTTCGGCTTGAGGACAAGCCGAAACATCAAAACAAAAATTAACTTAAAGGACAAAAGCGGACTACGTCCGCGGTTGATAGATGCAGTAGGGTTCTTCATCCAGATAGTCGCCGGTGGCGGCGTAGGCACGGGCGCGACAGCCGGCGCATACTCTCCGGTATTCACACTGGCCGCATTTACCTTTTAATAAATCGGGGTCTCTTAAGTCCTTAAATACTTTTGAATCAAACCATATATTCCTAAACGGCTGCTGTCTTATATTACCGGCTAAAGCCGGCAGGTAACCGCAGGGGTTTACATCGCCTTTATAGGATATAAAGCAGAAGCCGCTGCCACCTAAACAGCCTTTGGTCATGGCCTCCAGCCCATGCGTCTGCGGGGTTATTTTTATCCCCTCCGCTTTGGCCCGCTGGCGCATAATCCTGAAATAATGCGGGGCGCAGGTGGCCTTCAGGTTTATATCCAACTCTTTTTGCTTATCATAGAACCAGTTTAACATCCGCTCATATTCGGCCGGTGCGATCTCATCCCCCTCAATCTCTTTACCCCGGCCGGTAGGCACCAGCAGGAATATATGCAAACCCGCCACCCCCAGGTCTATGGCCAACTCAGCAATGGCCGGTATCTCATCCAGATTGCGCCGGGTGATAGTGGTATTTATCTGAAAGCTCATACCTACTGACTTTAAATTTTCAATTCCCACAAGCGCCTGCTCAAAGCAGCCCGGCATTCCCCTGAATGCATCATGACTCCCGGCGGTGGCCCCGTCTATGCTTATACTCACCCTTTGTACGCCGGCATCCTTTAGCTTCCGGGCTACTTCCTTAGTAACCAGCGTACCGTTGGTAGCCAGCACTACCCTCAAACCCGCATCGGTGCCATAGCGGGCCAGTTCATATACATCGGCCCGTTTAAGCGGCTCCCCCCCGCTTAATATAAGCACCGGCTTTGAAAAACCGGCGATATTATCAAAAAGCGCCTTAGCCTCTAGCGTAGAAAGCTCCTCCGGCTCACAGCCCTTAACCGAAGATGCCCGGCAATGCACACAACCCAGGTTACAATCCCTGGTCATCTCCCAGGCAATTAAGCGCGGTAAATGTTGTTTTGTATTATGTCCGGCATGGTGCATAATGAATTCCTTTTAATTTTTACCAGCGAGGGCACAAATGAATGTCAAAACCCAAATGACAAAAATTCTTCTGGGCATTTGTTGTTTGGATTTATTTCCCCAGCAGTTTAGCTATATCTTTAGCGAAATAAGTCAGTATAATATCGGCCCCGGCGCGCTTGATTGAAAGCATCACCTCCAGCATCACCTTTTCACCGTCAATCCAGCCGGCGGCGGCGGCCGCCTTTATCATTGAGTATTCCCCACTTACGCTATAGGCGGCTACCGGCAGGTCGTACTCCTGTCTTATACGATGGATGATGTCCAGATAGGAAAGCGCCGGTTTAACCATCACCACATCCGCCCCCTCGTCAACATCCATGCCGACTTCCCGTATGGCCTCCAGTGCGTTGGCCGGGTCCATTTGATGCGAGCGGCGATCACCGAATGCAGGGGTGGATAGCGCCGCCTGTCTGAAGGGGCCGTAAAAGCTGGAAGCGTATTTAGCGGCATATGACATAATCGGGATATGGGTATAACCGTCTCTATCCAGTTTGTCGCGAATAACCGCTACCCGACCGTCCATCATATCCGAAGGAGCCACCATATCGGCGCCCGCCTCGGCGTGTGATAAGGCTGTCTGGGCCAGAAGCGGCAGCGTGGCGTCATTATCAATCCGGCCGTCGGTAATCACCCCGCAATGCCCATGCTCGGTATATTCACACAGGCAGACATCGGTAATCACCGCCAAACCCGGCAACTGCTTTTTAATCGCCCGCACTGCCTGCTGAACGATACCTTTATCAAGGTACGCCTCCGAGCCTACCTCATCCTTTTTCCTGGGTATACCAAACAGCATAATCGCTGGAATACCAAGCTCAGCCACCTGGCTGGCTTCTTCAACTAATATATCAACTGACATATGGTAATTAGCTGGCATAGAAGGGATTTCCTTCTTCACCTTTTTGCCGTGTACCACAAACAGCGGGTAAATCAGATTGTCCACCGACAAACGAGTTTCCCTGACCATTCTGCGTAAAGTTTCCGTCTCCCTCATCCGCCGCGGGCGATATGCCGGATAGTACATAAAAAACCTCCTCTATGTGCTTAGCCTGATCGATTAATAAACTACCATCACAGATACAACTGAAATATTATAGCATAACTTATATAAAGCAGTTAGGGTTTTTCCCGCACAAAGCAGGGTAAGCTCAATCCCACCTGCTCATTTCCTTTAAAAAATCCATAATCCGCTCTCCGAGCACGCTATAATAATGCAGATGATAGGAAGGTTCCCGGAATACCGGATAGGTACAGCCAGGGCACTGGGCGCGCAATTTTTTCAGCTCAGCCTTATACTCTTTTGTATCAAAATATTTAGCAAAATCTCCATCCAGGATGTTGATCCCATAGCTGACCTCGTTACAAATCCCCAAACCCCCATCAGCGAATATCTCCAGGTATAATTGCCCTGCATCACAATCCCATTTCACCTGGCCGCCCTTTATCCACTCTACTGAATCCTTTAATAATTTAGTGGAATCCAATACCTTACAACCGCTTTTTCGCAGTTGGATGAGTTCTTCATAAACCGGGCCGGCCAGTTTTTTATCCTCCTCAGTAAAGGCAAAAGAGGCATCGAATCCCCTGAACAGTGCCTTATCCTCCGGCTTTCCCAGCGCTACCGGGGCCAGGGTACAATAGGCCCCTAAGCTATCGATAAAGCGCACCAAACGGGGAAGCTCACTCAAATTATGATGAGAAACCACTACATTTACAATGGGCAATAGCCCGGGAAACTTTGGGATGACATATTTCAGGGTATCCACGGCCTGTTGCCATATCCCTTTTCCCTGATAAAGCCAATCCTGCTTTTCTTTATCCAACGTATCGAGGGAAGTAGTATAATCAACCAGTCCGGCGGCCACCGCCTGATCCAGCAGTTCCCTGGTTGCCTGAGGGCCGCCATTACTTTCAATCCGGGTATGAAACCCCAACTCACTAAAAATACGGATTATTTCAATAATATCCTTCCTCAGGAATGGATCGCCGCCGGTCAGCACCACATAGCGTACCTTGAGTCGCCACAGCATTTGCGCCATCCGCTTTATCTGTTCCAGATTCAGCTCATTGGCCTCATCACTTCTACGCCACACGTTACACATTCGACAACGCAGGTTGCAGCTTCGGGTCAGCCGGTAAAGCACATAAAAAGGCCGACCCCGGAACTTGGAATTTAAATATCCTATTACCTCCTGGCTACGCTTCATAAAACCTCATCGCCAACTCCCATAATAAGAAACAACTGTTTTTGTGGATAAGTAAGCTAATAAAAAACAGGCTATGCCTGCTATGCCTGTGCCTGCCGGTGACGGATCATCTCCAGGAAGGCCTCCAGTCGAGTGCGCATCTGTCCCCGGTTCTCCTTAGGCAAATCAACATCGGTAATCAGACAGGGCAAGCCGGTTTCCTGTTTAATAATATCGGTTACAATACGAGCTTCGGCCGCCTGATAGTTGCAGCCGAAGTTGCAATTAAATACTACGCCATCCACCTGTTTGGCCTGACGAATATTGCCGACCGTCCACTGCGCCCTTCGTTCGGAAGTCAAAGCATAAGGCGTGGTCAGGAATCGTCGGGCCAGGGTCTCCACCGGATCACCTGTTGTATCAATATCCTCATAATACAGATTATATACACACTCCGAACCTATAATCAGCCCGCCCAGCTCATCCAGCATATTATATAACCCCAAATCACCCCAGGCGATACCGGTAATCAGCAGACGAATCGGATGGTCGGCAACATTTTTCCCTTTTTCGCCCCTATCTATGCGTTTTATAGCTGCATCCCGGATACGGGACAGCGTTTGCAATGCTGCCTCCGGATCGCCCAGCCAGTCGCTGCTGATAAAAACACACAGCATTAAATCCAGGCTATTGATGGGAGGGGGATTGATTTGGGTAAGCCCGGTGATTTCCCGCAATATCCGGCGCAATTTATTTTCCATTATAAACTCTTGCCGTAGTTGCTCCGGCTCCACCCGCCGTCCGGTCAATTCCTCCATTTTTTCAATGAAACGCCTGACCTCAGACAGCATATATTCAAAAGATGCTTTTTTCATCTCCCGTTGATTGAACACCGGGTGATCGCCGAAATCACCATTTACCTTATGGCGCAGGGCCTCAAAGCAGTATTGTGAATCATAACACCAAGGCCCGATAAACGGATAGAAAAAATCCAGCGGAAAGATATCATCCGAGATAATGGAATAAGCGGCAGCCTGGGCCGGGCAGGCATCTTCGGACAATTGCGCCCGTCCCTGCTTGGTCAATCTACCGCTGCCTTCCGCCAGCACCCGGCAATAGCCGGCAAAGAACGGATCCAGCGCAATTACCCCGCTCCCATAATAAAGATCGGTGGGATTAGCCGGCCACTTACCCACAATCTTCGTTCCCCGCCGCCGAACCTTCTTTAAACGTTCCTCTAAGCTCAGGATTATATAAGTAAGTTCAGACATTCCCCTCAAAGAGGGGTCGGGTTTATAGTCAAATATACCGGGGAATCGCCACAAGGCACAGGTGAGAAACCAAAAGATGCGCCAGGCGGAGACTTTGGTATAACGTCCATCCAACCGCCGGATATCAGTAATAATGCTGGGTTCCTTCAGGATGCCCAGACCAAATTGTAGCTGTGTACCCGTAAATAAGAACTTAAGCTTGCGGAAAAAATTCACTGAATAGTACCTTTGCGTTCACTTATGTCCTATGTTGAATAGATTCCAGGAAGGCCTCTACCCGGGTGCGCATCTGACCCACATCAGCATTGGTATAGTCTGAGCTGATGTGCAAAAAAGAAATCCCCATAGAAGTTATCAAATGGCGCATATGCCCGGCTTTAAAATTATATGCATCACAAAAGCGCAGCGTATAGTAGATAACCCCTTCAATTCGGTATTCCGTCAACAATCGCCTTAGGTGCTTATGCCGGGGATCATCGTCTAATTTAGGATACGGCAGGGAACCACAGGGAATATTGGATAGATAACGTTGAGCAATGGAATTGATGTCGGGCTGCTTAATTTCCCCATAAATGCTGCGCGAACCGGTACACAACTCATCCATAACCACCTCGGCGCCCACCTCGGCCAGGATATTCACCAACTTATCATCACCGGGAGCCAACATTGCTCCGGCTATCAATAGTCGGGCTTTGCGGGCGGGGGTATTATCAGGGGCTTGAGACTTTAGCTGAGCTACCAACTCATGCAACAGTTGTAAATACTGCTCTCTGTCCAGCAGGAGACCGGCCCGGATTACACCCAACACCTGCCGCCAGTCTAATGCAAAAGAGGCTTGCTTTAAGCCATCATAAAGCCACCTTTGCTGCCGCCGGATATCATTGAACAATTCCACTGCCTGGGTTAAGCGGGCCGAATCCAGGTTTATACCTTGGTCATGGGCCAACTCACGACTCAATTGTTCTACCGCCTGCGCAAAATAGGCCTGTCCCCTGACCGAATAGAACTGGCGCGGCAGGGCCAATGAAAGCACCCTTACCTCAAAGTATTTTTCCCATACCTCAAGTACCCGCCGCATCTGCAAACAAGCCGGGGCATCAACCACATAATCTATCAGCTTGAAGTAGCCGTCCCGGCCATCCTTTTTTAATCCGACGCAGCTACAGGCAAAGGGGCAGGCATTGCTGGTGAGATAAGTAGCCCCTACCGACACCGCCTGGTTATTACCGGCGCGGCAGAGGCGCAGTGGAATCATTCCCAGCGCCCAGATAATTTCCTCCGGGATATAACTACAGAAATAGCCCACCACCTTCCGTCCCTCAGCCTTGGCCTGCTTTAGCTCCTCCGGCCGCTTGGCCAGCAGGTCGTTCAACTCGGTTAATGCAGATGGCCGGGGCATAATTATTCCCCACCCCCACGCGCCAGGATAGCCGCTCCCAGGGCGCCTATCATCTGAGAATTATATTTTAATTTACAGAATTTAGTGCCCAGTTCCTGCTCCAGCGCACTTACCATGCCATTGTTATTGGCCACCCCGCCGGTAAAGCCCACTTTTTGATCTATTCCCAGGCGCAAGGTCATATTAGCCACCCGCCTGGCCACCGCCTGATGCAAACCGGCAATAATATTTTCAGGAGAGCGTCCTTCAGCCATTAAAGAGATAATTTCACTTTCAGCAAATACGGTACACACGCTACTGATATTACATGGTTGTTGCGACTTAAAATACAGCCTGGCAAATTCATCCAGTTCCATGCTCATGGCTCGTGCCATCACCTCCAGGAACTTACCCGTACCGGCGGCACAACGGTCATTCATGGCAAAATCCAATACCCGCCCCGCCTCATCGACCTTTATTACTTTACTATCCTGGCCCCCGATATCCACAATGGTTCTAATGCGATTATCGATGGCATGCGCTCCCCGGGCATGACAACTGATTTCAGTGATTGTCTTGTCGGCAAAATCAGCCCGTACCCGACCATAGCCGGTAGCCACTACGCATTTCAGTTCAAACCTATCCAACCGGGCTTCGGTTAACACTTTTTCCAAAACTGCTTTTCCGCTGCGGTTGGGAATCACGTCGGTATCAATCAGCGCATCAGCTAATATTTTGTTGCGCTGATTAATCAGCGTTGCTTTAGTACTGCGGGAACCGATATCCACCCCGGCGGTATAAATTTCATTTTTTCCTTTAGGCCACATAATAACTCACTTTTCAGTAATAATTATTCCCCGTTAATTAATCAATCAAGGACTTGACATTTAATGTCTTGACATTTTATTTAAAAAAATTAATTATAGTATTTATAAAATTTATTTTCAATTATAAGTAAGGTTTGTTACCCCAACAACAGACAGGAGGCCTCTATGGTTAAGGCGGAATTGATTTCCCGAATATCGCATGAGTTGAACCTGAGCAAGAAAGAAGTGGCGCTTATTGTTAATACGGTATTCGAAACTATTTCTCAAAGTCTGATTCAGGGAGATAAGGTTGAAATCAGGGGATTTGGCAGCTTTCGTACTAAAGAACGCAAAGAAAGACTGGGCCGCAACCCCCGCACCGGTGAGCCGGTTAAAGTGCCGGCTAAACGGGTTCCCTATTTCAAAGCCGGCAAGGATCTTAAGGTAATAAAATAAAGCTGTAATTTACTATATCTGCACAAGGAGTGAACCATTGTCTCAAAGCCAAAAAGACAAAGACTTACCACATATTTCTTTTGAAATCAGCAAAGATATCGAGGGCGGAGTATATGTTAATCAAGCATTTATTATCCACTCCCGTAAAGAGTTTATTCTTGACCTGGGGCTGGCTCTCCCTAATGGTAAAATAAGGGTTCAAACACGGGTAATCACCAATCCGCTGGATGCCAAAGCCATCTTTCTGGCGCTCAAAGAGAATATTGAAAAATTTGAATTACAATATGGGAACATCCCTGTTTCAAAGTCACCGCCGGCGCCGGGAAGCAAGCAAGTACATTAACCGGCCAGGCCCGGATTTGTTAGACAAGCGGGACTTTATTATTTCAAGGGTACCTTCAG
This sequence comes from bacterium, assembly GCA_024277675.1. Lineage (GTDB taxonomy): Bacteria > SZUA-182 > SZUA-182 > SZUA-191 > JAJRXT01 > JAJRUS01. The sequence goes on from JAJRUS010000095.1 coordinate 7,996, forward strand.
TAAAACGGGATAGGGGCTTAGGATAATCGCGTCCTTAACCTGGCCGCCAGGCACCAGCCGGCTATTGCCAATACAAACAACATCATAGCCAGTTTTTGCCAAATGCCGGCCGCCAGCATCAGCCAGCTAAAACCAATCAAAGGCAACAAACCCAGCCTGACCAAAGTCTTCAAATATGGCCGGCCGGCAATATAGCGGGCCAGCGGGGGGCTGTATCGGTAATAAAGCTCAACAAATTTATTTCCAAATTCGTTTGTAAGTAAATACCTGTCGCGGAAGCGGGATAGTATTCTAACCTGCTTAGCCAACGGGGTTCCATAGGCCGCGGTGGCAATAAAGCAAAAACCGCCGCCGCCGGCGCCAGTATCCTCTGCCGCCACCGCACCCACCGCAGTATTGACAGTACCGTCATCGTCATCATCAATAATGGGAGGATCATTGGTAGTGAAGGTAGCCGCATTGGTCGGATCGGATATGCCGAATCTATTGTATGCCCTGACTGTATAAGCATAAGTGGCGCCCAAAACCAGCCCCGAATCCCTGAAACTGGTAAGATCGGAATCTGCTAAACTGGTCAGCAGATTACCGTTGCGATAGATTTTAAAGCCTTCTTCGTTATCGGAATTATCCCACCAGTCCAATCTTATGCCGGTTTCAGTCAGCGGCGTAATGGTTAAATTGGTAGGGGCGGCAGGAGACTCTCCACTTACCGCCAGCGTATACAGGCTGAAATGATTTGCTTCCACAAATACCGAATCCTGGTCGGCTGAAGCCAATGCCAACTCCTGCCAGCCCAAGCCAAGCCCACTGTTACAGGAAGAAATAAGCTCATCACAGGTATAGACTTGCAGCATATATGGGTCAGCAGAACCTATAATTGACTGTAATAATGCCGTATCATATGGTAGGCCCAGGGTAACCGGTTGGCTAAAACCCAGTCCCGACGGGCCGACATCCAGTACTGATCCCATAACTTTAACCCCGGCCGGTAATACTGGAGTGGCAAAAGGGTGCGCCAGCGCCAGCGCCGCCGGTTGAGATAAGGCGTTTGGAGGAACCACCAGACTCACCCCGTCAGCGTCAGTCGCCGGTATCTTGCCCCCAGCGGGACCAATCTGCTTCCCGGTCACTAATTGTGAATCCGGCTCCAATACCGTAATGGGAATAGTGGTAGTCGCCCGGCAACCATTGCCATAAACCGTAAGGGTCACCACATAAGCCCCCGGAATATCATATGTATGAACCGGGACCTGCAAGGAACTACCCTCGCTCCCATCCCCAAAATCCCAGTTCCAGTTATTCCCATAGCTGGCCTGACCGTTAAACATAACTGTAAGCGAAGCCGGGCCAACCACTTGATCTGCATTGATGCTTATCGTTGGTGGGCTGCCCACCGTAATACTCCAAAGCCCGGTGGCTTCCAGACCGCTATGGTCGCCTGCTGTCAGGGTAACTAAATAACGACCGCAGGTAGTATACGTATGCTGTGGGTTTTGCTCATGGACAACGCCACTGCCATCCCCGAAATCCCAACTATACGATCTGATACCCCACTCATCACTTGCCGAACCGATAAAAGAAACCGCGTTCTCGATAGCGGCTGACAGCGGGTCTGTAATCTGTACCGCCGGCACACTCTCATCCAGCGCCCCCCCGGGGCCGCCATCCGCCCCCATATCGTTCTGAGTGCCGTCCCGGTCATTATAATCTCCGGCCGGATTACCGCTGTTGCGGCAGGCTGAATTAAATTTAAGGTGATAGTTTGAGTTTGCCTGATCGACAAATAAGGGATCAGCGCTTATATTAGCGCCCCCTACCGACAGGCTGTTATCATTACTCCACAAATTATTATAATCCACATCAGCCACAGGGCTACCGTAAGTCTGAATATCTGTCCCGTTATAAGCTATGATATTATTATATATAGTGGATGCCGAATTATTAGTTAAATCAATGCCGGTATTAAGATGTAGCAGGCTATTATTTATAATATCGGCTGCGGAGTTATTTAAGACAATACCGGTACCGGAAGCCCCCAGAATTATATTATTGCTAATCCCGACCGCCGCGGCATTATCGCAAATTATCCCACCGTCCGCCGCCGGATTGATTAGGCTAAAACCGGACAATGTGCTATAGTCGGCCGCCAATATAGAGGAACCAGCTAAATTTATGGTAACCTCCTGCGGGCTGGCCCCGATAAGCTTTACCCCGGTTTTAAGCGGCAAATTTTCAGTTAAAGCATAACTGCCGGTAAGCGCCCTGACGCTATCTCCCACACAAGCCGCTTCAAGCGCCGCCGGAATAGTTTTATAGGGATTGCCCTGACCGCCGTCTCCGTTTATATCGTCTCCCTGATTAACGTCAACATATATAATAGCGGGTGGGGTTAAGGGATCACAACCCTGCTCATACTCAAATCCATTACTATAACCATCCCCATCCCCATCAATCCCGGCATCACCACTATTTAAGGGATCCAGATCATACTCAACTTCCCAGTTATCGGGAATACCATCGCCATCGGTATCAGTCGAGCAGGGATCGGTACCCAATTCATATTCTTCTTTATTACTCAACCCATCCGCATCCCCATCAGCGTCAGCTACCTCATCAACGGCAAAGGAACTCAGACAATCATGGTTCTCCAACTCCCACTGATCGGGTAAGCCATTACCATCGGCGTCAGCAGACAGTACAATATCCAGAGAAGTCTGCTCACCCAGAACCACCTCAACCGGCGAGTAATTAACCGGTGCATAACCTACGGCTTCAGCCCTTATTGTATATGAATCCGTTGGCAGACGCGCCAGGGTATAAGCCCCGTCAAAATCGCTATGAGTCTGCGCTACCGGCTCATCCGAACCTATGGGTCTGGCGCTGATAACTGCATTGGGTGGCGACTCGGCTCCGGGAGCATATACATCGCCGGTTATCTCAGCCGATCTGTCCAGCACAAAGTTTATGTCGGCCACCTCGCTTCCTTGAGTAACCGCCAACTGAACAGCATTATTAACATCATATTGTGCATCATAAAATTCAGGTACATAAAAGGTGCCGGAAGTTGAAGCCTCTACAATATAACTACCGGTAGCTAAACCATAAATTATATATGCACCGTTGCCGCCGGTTCTTCCGGTCGATGCATACTTATAATTTATATTTCCGTCAACATCTAAGCCGATTACTGTATACGCCAACACAATTATCCCGGGTACCCCAAGCCCGTTGCCTTCAGTTACCACCCCGGCAATAGATCCGCCGGCCGCCAAATCAAAGTTTATATCGTTTGAACCTACCAGTACCCTGGTACCCGAATATATGGAAGATTCCTCGTCATATATCTCTCCAATATAAGGGAATCCGTAGGTATTGCATTCAATTACATAATTTGCATATGTTGTATAGGGTGGTATTGGTAAGCCATCGATTATGTAAGTTCCGTCACTCTGAGTTTCTGTCCCGGTAATATATTGCAACTTATAATGATCATAACTGTCTATAGTGGTTTCGAGATAAGCCGACATGCTAAGCCCACTTATACCGGCACCGTCGGCGGTTACCACCCCGCTTATACTGTCTCCCGGCGCCAGGGCAAAGTTGACGTCTGCCTGGGGCGCTGTCAATAATGTCGCTGTCTCCATGCCGACAACACCATTATAAAACAGCCCAATATAATTAGTGCCATACGTATTGGCTTCTACTATATATTGTCTGTCGGGCCATAGTCCGCCAATAGTATAGCTGCCATTTAAGTCGGTTCTTGCATTTTTATAAAAACTATATTTTTTTTTGTCCGTCCTGGCCGCCCAATTGGGGTCATATTCATAAGCATTTACAGTAACACCTGCCACTGCCACTCCGGCGGCAGTTACCACGCCACTAATGCTTTATCCCTTCGCTAACCGTATATCTGGAAGGGCGTCGCCACAGTTGACCACCGTAGCGTTCTCAAATGCATAGACATCCTGATAAAACTCCCCTACGTAATTAGTGTCATAGGTATCGGCCTCTATCCTGTATACTCTTCCATCATTGGGCAATCCCTGAATCGTAAAAAGGCCGCTTTCCAGAGCGGTAGTTAAAGGATCGTCTACCAAAGTAAGCGCGTTATTTGTCCAGGCATAACTATAGGCATGATATGCCTCTACTGTAATGTTATTTATACCGGCGCCTCCTTCATCTATAACCCGACCGCTGACAGAACAACCCTGTTCCAGCACAAAGTCTATACCGGTCACATCACGCCCCGCCGTAGTAAGCATAACCGAATCCGGATAATACTCACTGACATATGAACTGCCACGTGCATTAGCCTCCACCCAATATGCTTTATCCAGGGGAAGCCCTTTAATTGTGTAGCGGCCGTCACTCAGGGTGTAGTTATTGCGTACATAACGACCGCTTTCGTTATATGCGGTGACCGAAACTTCCGGAATACCGTTATTAGAACTGTCCGTTACTGTACCACTTATAGTCCCCCCGGATTCCAGGCAGATAGGCCCCACATCTATTAATTGTCCGGCCGTCACCAAAAACGTCCCGTCATAAGACCGGTCACTATAATTTGTCCCGTAAGCTATAATTTCTATCTTATACTGCTTGCCGCCCTTTAATCCACCCTGCTGAAAGTTGCCGTCAGCATCAGTATAGGTAGCATCAACCCATACATGACTGTCGGTGTAGGTATATACACCCAGGCCATTTATGCCCATACTCGAACCAACCGCACAATCACCCAACACGGTTCCTTTAATAGCTCCGCCCAGCTCAAGCGAAAAATCCACCCCGGTCTTTACTTCACTCTCAGTTACTATTATATTATCTGAATACTGGTAGACATAACCGCATACATCTGTTCCATTGCTACATTTACCGACGCCAGCTCCATATGCCTGGGCAACATATTCTCCGGCCGGCAACGGGCCTATATTTATTGAGGTAGAGATGCTGTAGCCACCGGCAGCATCTGTGACGTCATAGGCATTTGCAAACCAACCGCTGGTCCCATCGAAAAGGTAGACGGGTACACCGGCAATAGGGGTGGTGATGATATTATCTGTCACTGTACCGGATATACTAGCCGCTTGAGCAACACCGAATGGATTAAAACCAATTACCAGCATTACTACAAACAACCAGGCTAGCAAACCTTTTCCGCTGGATTTCATCCCAATTCCTCAATCAAACACGCCTATTTTCACTAACTGCCGCTTGCACAAATAATAATACATATTTTCATTTATGTTTATATAATTATACACTTTAAAAACACACTTATCAACTACTTTCATAATATTTAGGCTGAACCTTAACTTGTGGTTGACAAGTTTTAAAAGCTAAGTTATAATTTTCAGATAAAACAGCGTGTCAAAATTATTAATATGTTTATGATAACCAAGGGCTATGAAATGCTAAAGAAATGTCTGATAACGAGTATATTTTTGATCAGTTTGGGTTTTGCCTGCGCTCCCAAACCCAAAACAATCAATATGGCTGATGGTAAATATTTACAGGCCACCAGCCAACATGAAGCAGCTATCAAATTATTCAATGATTTTCTAAAATTAAATCCGGATTCGCCTTATGTACCCGAAGCTCAATACTTAATCGGTGAATCATATGAGCGGCTCAACAAGCCTGAATTGGCCTTAAAAGCCTATGAAAGTGTATTGGAAAAGGACCCCAAAAGCCCTTATGCCGCCCTGGCATATCGCCAAATGGCAAAGCAGCGTGCCGCTAAAGGAGAATACCAGAAGGCTATTGAATATTATCGGCGAGCGATGGATGTATCGAGTAGCAGCGCCAACGTAGAAAGCTGTACTTATGCTATTGCTCAGGTTTATCAGAACGGCTTAAAGGATTATGAGGCAGCCCTTAAGGAATATCGCCAGTTAACCGCTGATCTTAAGAATCCCCGCATTACTGTTTCAACTTACCTTAATATGGGTAAAATATTTAAGCAAAGAGGAGAAAATGATAAGGCTCGGGCGGCTTATCAGACCATTATCAACAAGTATTCCTGGAGTAGTCTCCTTCCTGAAGCCAAGAAAGAGCTGGAAAAACTCAACTAAAAAATTAGCGATCCTATTAATCAGCTTTTTGATAGCCGGCTCAGCAGTGACTCCAGCGTTTGCTGATCGGTTACGTTCACCTTGGCCCACTAAAAAAGCAATTGCGGGAAAAAAATATAGTTCTTTCTCTACTCCGGGGCTGGTGTTGGATTTTTATGTGGGGCTGTTCCAACGCTATATTTCCCCGGTTGACGGATCTCGCTGCCAGCTATATCCTACGTGTTCACGATATGCTCGTGTTTGCTTACGAAAGCATGGCGCTATAATCGGCTTTTTTATGAGCGCTGAGCGCCTTATGCGAGACAACTGGGGCGCAAATAAATATCATCCGCTAATATTACGTCATGATCGGCTGTATTACTATGATCCGGTAGCAGTCAACGATTTCTGGTTTCAGTAAAGCACTTTTTAGCAAAAAACTACTTCAATATGAATCTCTTAGAAAAATTATCCCTGAAAGAACTGGTGGAAATAAAACTGGAGCGGCTGGTGCAAAATGTCGCCCAAACCGATGGCGAGGGTAACCTGTACCATCAAGTGATCAAGGAAGTAGAGGAATCGCTAATCAGATTGACCATGGAAAAGGTGGGCAATAAACAAACCAAGGCCGCAAAAATCCTGGGCATTAATCGCAACACCTTACGTAAAAAGCTAAGGGATATGGAGGTCTAGCTGGTCTTATTTTGTTGGTTCCGCCAGGCTCCCAAAGTCCGCCTTTGGCTCATGACCCCTCACCCCGAATTCACTCAATCAGCAATATTTCCCGGCAAAAAACCGAAGATTTGACAAGTCAATGTTATTGACTTTTTTAATGTAATATCCTACAATTTGGCCTGGTTATGCTTAAAGCATACTTATTTGCAGCTATTTATTCAATAGGCTGTTTTTGTTTGTGCTGGTATATTATCTATAATATCAACATGTTGCTTTAGATTAATATCATGAAGAAATACATTTACTTCTGGGGTTGTCAGGTTCCGGCGCGCTTTCCATTTATCGAAAAAGCTACCCGTATGGCGCTGGATAAACTGGGGGTGACCGCAGCGGATGTCGACGGTTTCACCTGTTGCCCTGAGCGCTATATGGCTCAAAGCATGGGAGATGACACCTGGCTGCTTACCGCCATCAGAAACCTGGCGCTGGCAGAAACTGCCGGGGGGGATGCGCTCATTACCCCCTGTAACGGTTGTTATGCCACCTTTCGCTCCGCCGCCCGGGAATTTAAGCTGGATGCCCCGCTGGCAATCAGGATAAACCAGGCGCTGGCTGCCCATAATTTGCATTATGACGGTAAAATAAAAATACGACACATACTCGAGCTTTTCGCTGAAGATATAGGCGCCGACACTATCAGCCGTAAGCTTGGAAAACCTTTATGGGGTATGAATATCGCCGTACATTATGGGTGTCACTTACTGCGCACCGGTGAAACGGTCGGTTTTGACAGCTCACAATCCCCCACCAGGTTCGAAACCCTGATACGGGCCTTGGGGGCTAATAACCTGGATTACTCCGGCAAACTGCTTTGTTGCGGGGAATCTTTGGGGCGCGGCACAGAGCCCAGGCAGGCTCAGGATATGGCCCGCCGTAAGCTTTTGGAATTGCACCATTTGGGGGCGGATGCCATTTGTGTGGCTTGTCCGGCCTGTTTCCTGCAATATGATACCCAACAATTTCTGTTGCAGCGACAAGGTGATGGGTTCAACATACCCATATTCCATTACACTGAATTGTTGGGCCTGGCGCTGGGGCTGGAAGCTGATGAGTTGGGACTTAATATGCACCGTATTAAGACCGATAACTTTTTAAATAGCTGGCAGGAACGCAGCCAGGGTATTGCACTTATAGAGGAACACTTTAACCTGGATGCCCTGAAACGCTGTCAGGCTTGCCAGGCTTGTGAAAATGATTGCCCGGCGGCGCTGAATATACCGGATTTTAATCCGCAGGAGATAATTGCTGAAGTTTTGGCCGGAAATATAGAGGAACTGCTTTCGCTGCCGGCTATCTGGAATTGCCTGGAGTGTCATACCTGCGTTGAGTTATGCCCCCAGAGATTCGGTATGGAGCAGGTATTCAGCGTCTTAAAGCGGTTGGCGGTTCAGAAGCAAACCATGCCTGATACCTTAAAGAGTATGCTGGGTACATTTGATGCTACCGGCAAACTGGGGCAACCGCAGGCTACCCTGCGCAAGCGCCTGAATCTGCCCGAAGCAAAAGCCAGCGGGGTTGAGGAATGGAAGCAATTTCTGGAGAAATGTAAGGGGTCATAGACCCCCCATTTTACCTTGTAAGTCGGTTTTGCTGCTTACAATAAAACAAATTAAACAATTTCCTATACAGGGATAAACTATGAATCACCTATATCAGAAAGACATATCCGGCTGCGGCTTATCCGGAATTATCAGCACTACCGGAAAATTAATCCCGGCTGAAGATATTATAAAGACTATCCGCATTCAAAATGAGCGCGGAAACGGCCTGGGCGGCGGCTTTGCCGGTTATGGCATTTACCCCGAATATAAGGATTACTACGCCTTCCACATCATGTTTGATCATGAACAGGCCAAGCAGGACGCCGAGGCTTATCTGGATGACAACTACATTGTGGTGCGCAAAGAACCCATTCCACATCGCCGGACGGCAGCCATCCCCACTCACCCCCTGTTGTGGCGGTATTTTGTTAAAGCGCGGGACAACCGGCCAGACCTGGAACTGGAAGAGTTGAGTGAGGATGATTTTGTGGTCAAAACGGTAATGAAGATAAATTCCGAGATTGACGGGGCATATGTATTTTCCAGCGGCAAGAATATGGGCGCCTTTAAGGGGGTCGGTTTTGCCGATGAGATTGCCGATTTTTTTATGCTGGAGCAATATCAAGCCTATATCTGGACCGCTCACAACCGCTTTCCCACTAATACGCAAGGCTGGTGGGGCGGCGCCCATCCCTTTACTCTGCTTGACTGGTCTATTGTGCATAATGGAGAAATTTCTTCCTATGGCATAAATAAGCGTTATCTGGAGATGTTTCGTTATAAGTGCACGCTGTTGACCGATACCGAGGTAGTAGCCTACCTGTTTGATTTACTTATCAGAAAGCATGGGTTATCGGCCAGATTAGCTTGTCTGGCGCTGGCAGCGCCTTTCTGGGGTGATATTGACCGGCTGCCGGAGGATGAGCAGCAGGTTCTGCGCCAAATAAGACAGGTGTATGGCCCGGCCATGCTCAATGGCCCGTTTTCGGTGTTATTCGCCCACAGCCGGGGATTAATCGGCTTAAACGATCGGATAAAGTTAAGACCGCTAATCGCCGCCACTCATGATGACCGGGTATATATGGCCAGTGAGGAATCGGCCATCCGCACCGTATGCGCCAAACCTGACCGGGTCTGGGCGCCCAGGGCCGGTGAACCGGTTATTGTCGAATTAAATGATGATGTAATCTAACCGAGGTTGCGATGTTTCGGCCTGTCCACAGGCCGAAACAGTCAAGGTAAAAGTAGCATAACCTGACTTTGTCAGCTATAACTAGAGGTTTTATTATGCTAAAGAACACAACTCCTGCCGAGTTTAAGGTGGTTATTGACCACCATATCTGCCGCCGCTGTAAGCGCTGCCTGCAGAATTGCAGCTTCGGCGTATACAGCTTTGCCGACCGGGTGGTGCCTGATAATTCTAAATGCGTGGCCTGCCAACGTTGCGTGGGGTACTGCCCCGAAGGCGCCATAGAGATCACATCCAATCCGGCAGCCTTTAAATACAGCGCCAACTGGACTCCTGAACATCGCAAAAATATCTGGAAGCAGGCCGAACAGGGGGGCATGTTACTCACCGGTATGGGCTGTGACCTACCCTACCCTATTTTGTTTGACTCGATGTTGCTGGATGCCTGCCAGGTAACCAATCCCTCCATCGACCCATTACGCGAGCCGATGGAATTGCGGACTTATCTGGGACGAAAACCCGACTCGCTTCAGGTGGAGACCGGCAAGGATGGTAAGCTGAAAAGCAAGACCCCGTTTGAGCCGCAAATAAAACTGGAGGTGCCTATAATTTTTGCCCCCATGTCTTATGGGGCGGTAAGTTTGAACACCCATAAATCCCTGGTGATGGCGGCTAAGGAAGTGGGTACGGTGATGAATACCGGCGAGGGTGGGTTGCATAAGGACCTCTATTCCTATGGGGATAATATAATTGTACAGGTAGCCTCCGGCAGATTCGGGGTACATGCCGAATATCTGGACGCCGGGGTGGCGGTGGATATAAAGATCGGGCAAGGCGCCAAACCCGGTATCGGCGGGCATCTGCCGGGCGAGAAGATCGGCATGGAAATATCCAAAACGCGCATGATTCCAATCGGCACCGATGCGCTGTCGCCGGCGCCGCATCACGACATATATTCGATAGAAGACCTGCGCCAGTTGATATACGCTATTAAAGAGGCCACCAACTATAAACCGGTATCGGTGAAGATCGCCACTGTGCATAATGTGGCCTCCATCGCCAGCGGCATTGTGCGCGCCGGGGCCGACATCGTATATCTGGATGGTTTCCGGGGAGGCACCGGGGCCTCACCCACCGTGATCCGTAACCACGTGGGCATTCCCATAGAACTGGCGCTGGCGGCGGTGGATGACCGCTTAAGGCAAGAGGGAATCCGCAACCAGGCTTCGATTATTGCCGCCGGCAGTATCCGCTCCAGCGCCGATGCGGCTAAAGCCATTGCCCTGGGAGCCGATGCGGTGGCCATTGGTACCGCAGCCCTGATTGCCCTGGGCTGCCGGGTATGCCAGATGTGCTATACCGGCAAATGCGCCTGGGGTATATGCACCCAGAAGCCGGAGCTTACCGCCCGGCTGGACCCTGAAGAAGGGGCTGAGAGACTGACCAACCTGCTTAGATCGTGGGCGCTGGAGATAAAAGAGATGCTGGGGTCTTTAGGCGTAAATGCCATTGAAAGCTTCCGCGGCAGCCGTGAACGCTTACGCGGGGTGGGACTGGATAAACAAACCCTGGATATTCTGGGAATCAAACCGGCCGGGAGGTAACGGATATGACGAAAATGGCTGAGATAAACACCAAGCTAAATCATATCATGCACGAGATAATTGAAGGGTCATTGACCCCTTATCTTGTATATCCTGTTATCCTGTCTGATTCTTTCTTATCTTCTGTTTATCCAGTCAAAAAACATTAAAACGCAGGGAAATAATGAAAATGGGAACCAAAAAAACAATAAAATCTGACGGTGTCTATTACCGGAAGCTAAATGAAGAAATCAGACAAGCTATTGCCGATGGGGCCACTGAAATTATGCTTACCGGGGTAAACGGTCAGCGTTATATCGGCGACGGTCTGCACGATAAGGTTAAAATTACTATGGATGGGGTGCCGGGCAATGATGTAGCCGCCTTTATGAATGGGCCTACCATAGTGATTGAAAACAATGCCCAGGACGGCATAGGCAACACCATGAATGACGGCAAGGTGGTAATCCATGGTCATGCCGGGGATGTGCTGGGTTATGGGATGCGCGGGGGCAAGCTGCACATACTGGGCGATGTGGGCTACCGGGTGGGTATCCACATGAAGTCTTATAAAAATAAAGTACCCGCCATAATTGCCGGCGGGGTGGCGGGAGATTTCTTCGGCGAATATATGGCCGGCGGTAATTTAGTCCTGCTGGGGCTAAACGGCGCTGCCGATGAACCGCTTATCGGAAATTACACCGGCACCGGTATGCACGGTGGGGTGATCTATATCCGGGGCGAGGTGGAAGAATATCAACTGGGGGCTGAGGTAGGTATAAAAGAGCTGGATAATGAAGATCATAAGCTGCTTAAAAAGCTATTGGAAGAATATTGCGCCGATTTTGGCCTGGAACTGGACAAAATAATGGATAAGCCGTTTATCAAGCTGGTACCCATCAGCCACCGTCCTTACGGCAGGCTGTATGCCTATTAGGGCCGACAGGCTCCTAGCCGCCTTTTAGCTCAACTACAACCTCAGGCAACTCCCTGGGTTAGTTCCCCTACCAACAACTCCAACTTGCGGTCGTCAACCAGATACTGGCGGAAGTGCCTCATATCCAGGCCGGGGCACTCCTTTTCGGGATCAAGTTCATAGTGCCCCACTACACCGGCAACCGGAATATCGAATTCCCACATCAGGCCGCTGATCACCGTGCGGGCGGCATATAGCTGGCGAATGGTAAAGTCCCCCGGCTCGCCGATTAAACAAATACCCACACTTTCACGATTATGCTTATATATATGAGCGCCCAACTCAGTTGTATCCAGGAAAGGCGATTTATCCAGTGGTCGGCCACATTCCACCGAGCCATCCAAAAAGCCCCAGCGTGATTTACGCCGGGCCTGCTTTTTATTGGGATAGCCATTTAATATTACATAATGATAACCGACTCCCTTGAAGCCACGAGCCTTATGCCATTCATCGACCAATAGCACATTCCCATATGCCGAAGCGGAGCAATGCAACACTATTTTTTTGATTCGTCGTTTCATGGGCTTATCTCCTGAAAATAAAGGATTTGATGAATCCCCCGGCCGCTCCGGCTACCAGGGCGATGGCCGCCAGCCAACCCTTTTGGCGGGCCACATCCTGGGTGTTCTGATTTATTCGTTCATAGGCATCCTGACGAAAGGTCAATAAATCTTCCCGCAATTCATCCAGCTTCTGCTCCAGGCTGTCCAGTTTTTGAATAACCATGCCTTCAAAACGGCCCTGCTCACGTTGGATATCCTGCATCATAGCTCCTGCACCGTCAGGACTAAATCAACCTCAAATATATGTGCGGCGCTGGTGGTTGCCCTAACCGTAATTTTGTAACGGCTGCCATCGGTTCCAGCTTTTATCGTCTGAGATACGATAGCCGCATTTATGCCTACTGAACCATCCAGGATAATAGCGCTGGCATCGCTGCCATCGCTTAAGTCTATGGCTGATACTACCGCACTGGAAATGGTTTCGCCGGCCGCCAGGTCATTAGCAAAATCAACTCCTATCGAAAATTTTTCCGCCGGCTGTTTTTCTAAGCTAAACGTTCTGTTCATAATTATCCCCCTATGGTAATCGGGTTAAAGCCAGTGGTTTTGAAAATTACCTGACGCTTGTGAACTACGAATTGCGTTGTTCTTTTTTGAATTACTAAAGTCAACGTCCTTTTGGGGACTACAAATTGCGTTGTCCTTTTGGAAACCGTGAAAGTCACCGTTCTCATACCTTGAACACCACCCTCCTGAAGGGAACCATAAATAGCCTGGTGATGTATTTTATCAGTGAAATCACCGCTCCACCATATCCTTGAGAAACCAGCATTCCATTGCCTAATCCCTGGGTTACTATCATACCGGAACCCACCGGTTGGCCGGCGGGCCAGCTTGAAGTTGAATTGCCGCCCCGTCTTTGTCGGTTAGTGGCCATTCGTAGAGCACTGTCGTACCCGCAGCATCCCATAGTTGCAGCTTGCTGTTGGCGGTGTCTATGGTCAGTTTGTTTTTAACGATGTTTTGAATGTCGGTCACTATTACGTTTATCCCTGAGACCGCCACATCCAGGTTGTCTACATAACCCCCAACCTTTAACTCGCCATCCTCAAATTTTTCGGCTGAAACGCTGGTGGCGATCAGGCGATAAGTATCGTCAGTAAACCCGGTGGTGTCGAAGTCATAGCTGTATCTGCCGGGATAGTTAGCAGCATCCAGCTCAGCCATCTGCTGTGTCAATGAGACCCAACCTGACGCCTTAAATGTGTTATCGCTGAAATCCAGGTACTTATTGTCAGAATCACGCCTGATTTTCAATAATACATCGGTCAAACCGGTCACGAAATAGCCGGAATCATTTATGGCGACCGCCACAATGCGCTCGGTGTTCCCGTTTTGTATTCTGGTGGTTTCCATTGGTTATAGCTTCCTGGGGGTAAACTGTAGCTTGGCTTGCTCCAGCTTCTCTACCCGCTGGGTTAAGTCCTCTATCAGCTTGGCTTGTGCCAATGCCAGGTAAGCGATAGATTTTGACGGTTTTTTGGTTTCGGCGGCTATATCTAATCTAACCTGGCGTAAGTCTTTTGATATCTTTGGGCTGGCCACCCTGAAATCCGGCGCCTCTAATATTTGGTTAGAGACTTGTATATTTTTTTCTCTGGCCAATTGTAATAGCTCAGCATATCTGGCATCTAAATATGCCTGAGCTTTAGCTGTATTCCAGCTCCCGGTAACCTCGCATGCTGAAATATCCAGGTACTGAACCAGGTCAAGTCCATCAACTTTAATGACGACTTTATACTGCTCACCATCAATCAACATTTGTCTAGCATAAGAATCTATCGTAATCATTAGTTAACCGACTTATATAGCCCGATTCTGTCACGACCATCTGCTGTATTCCGACCGCCTACAAAATTATAAAACATTCTGCCAACCCGCATAATTGAGGGTTGCAATGGAAATACATCATCAAATCTACCGCTGACCCCATAGGTAAAAACAGGATTTCTATCCCATTTGGTCCAAACTGAAAACAGCTTCTCAATTGAAACTAAGGCCATCCCAATATAACCATCCCCCGTTGTTCCACGGGAACCTCGGTAATCATTTAATCCCAAATAGAATCCATACAATATTCCTGAATCGTAATATATTGCAAGATATGCCAGGCCTAAGTCATCCCAGGCACCGGCCGGGCCATAGCTGATTATAGGAGTTCCAAATTCCACAAATCCCGAATCCGGGGCATTTGAGGTTGCCATATAGAAATTATAATCCGAACGGTGTTGATAGGCGAACATGTACGTATCATTTGCCAGTTTCACGGCGCTGAAATGGTTAATATTACTTGAACCCGGCGCAAATATAGAAGCGGCTGAGACTGTCCAGTTTGCGCTAACCGTATAATCCGCATCCAGCGAGCACCAGGCATAGCCAATTTCTAAATCCATTGGCCAGGTAACTGTGTTACTTGCCAGAAACCACATTCTGATTAAATTTGCATTTTTATCTATTACCACAGATGGAGACGATACATGCTGACCCATCCAAAGCCCGCCAGCACCCGGCGCAATTATTCTGCCGTGTTTGGTGAAATTAATTGGGTCAGCCGGCGGCTGACCTATTGGGCAACTCGCAACGCCGATGCCCATAGCATTAGCATTCCCTGAACCGCTATCGCCCCGGTAAAATATGACGTACTTGTCTTTTATCTTTACCGCGCAGTGCGTCACCACACCGTAATCATCCCACTCGCCGGCCGCGCCTATATCTATAATGCACCCCCCGGTACCGGGGCCAGGCACAAACGTCCAGCCGCCAGCTATTGCACCAACCAAGGGCAGGACAATATTCCGGTCCTGGCTTTCCTCGTCTTTTACTGAATATTTCTGCCCGCTAGTTGTTGCTGGTCTAAGTAGCATATTAGCTTACCTACAAATTATAATTATACTCAAATCGGCTGCCCCGGTTGCGATCTGGTCAATGTCCATGCTGACAATATCACCCTCGGCCAGGCTGGTTACATCGGGTGTACCGGATACCGCCTTTTTGTTTCCGTCATTATAAGCCAGGGCTGGCCTGTTACTTTGAGTAGTGAAAATTGTGGTTCCGTTCTTGTGAATATCCACAATGGTGGAGCTGGCAGACCCTGTAGTTTTACAATAAATATAGACCTTTTCAATGGTCAATGCTCTGGGAGCAAGCCACCCCCCGCCTTGTTCGGTTGCAACAGATAATGCTCCCGCCACTCCCCATTCGTGAGTCTGCCTGGCTACGCTCACATCCTCATTTGCTGTGCCGTCATAAAAGCGTGGACGCTTCTTGCCCGGAGCATCGTCAAACCAAAACTGTCCCCGTACCGGCGAACCAGGATCGGAAGCCTGTAAATCCAATCGTAGTTGCAGCAGTTGCCGCTGATTACAATCCAGATTAGTTTTAAGTAAACCAAAAACATATAAGTCATTGACAAACTGTTGAGCCAGCTCTCCCGAAGCCGGTATAAAAGCGCTGGCCTTATCTCCTACATTCAGCATCGGTAACTGTATCTCCACCAATTCGTTGGTTGTTCCATCAGGTACCGTAATCCGCACAATCAGGTCAATGGTGGTAGCGGTAACAGCGATAGTGGCACTCTTCTGCCTCCTGTTAACAGAGGGCACCGGTTGAGCAGTAGCATCAAAATTGGATGTACCGTCATAAATTCCAAGCTGTACGCTGAGATTGACTGATTTAAGCCAGGCGGAAAAAACCACCTCCAGATTGGGAGGTACTTGAGCCGATATTTTAAACTCAGGATACTTGGTTACTCCGGAACTATTGCTGATAGTAAGCTGTACTTTTTTAGCAGATCCAGTAATCTCAGAGGTGGCTAAAACCGGCGTAATCGTACAACCGTCATCCACCTTTTCCCATAAATCGGGGAGACCGTCACTGTTGCTGTCCTGCTGCCATAATGTATGCGGAATAAAGTTTGGGCCGGCTCCAATATTAAGCAGCAAGGCATCCAGGTTAATAAAATTGTTGTTCAACCCGCTATGCCAGTTTATGTCATACTGATCGTAATAAGAAAAACCAAAATTAGTTGTAAGCTGTTCAGCCATGAAATCCTCCTCTTCCTAACCAGATTAAAATCTTGGGGAGAGGACAATACTCCCCTCAATGAGAATATAGTCCCCTTAATAAAGGGGGACTTGCCCCCTATATACCCCAGGGTTGTACGCCATATCTGCCACCACCCCAGCCAGGATAAAAATAGGGCCCGGAGGTAGGATAATGATATGATGCAGGAGACAGATTAAAATCTGTTTTTTCGCCATCCGGGGCAACGGTTATCAATTTATATTCATAATCAACGTAAGCTTCAGGGACTAAATAGTCTATATTCCCGTTATTGTCTTCTCCAACCAAACTCCAGGTAACGGCATAGCCCGGCCTGACCCATAGCTCAACATGCTCAAATTCGGGATCATCGGGCACGCTATAATTCACGGTAACCCTTACCTGATAGCCATATAGCGCCGGTACTATGGTTTGGCTGAAGCTGGTAATATATACATATGGGGGACCGGTAATGCCGGGGTCGGGCGGCTCGAACGGTTCCGGATGCCAGTCGGTAAAGCTTATATCAGGATCATATATTTCAGCATAATGCTCTACTGCGTATAGGTCATAGCCAAATTTTTCATTCTCATCTATTTTTAATATGCGGAATGGCTTGGCGGTAATCCCCAGACTGCTGGATGTTACCTCTATAATATCTCCGATCTCCACCGTGGCATCTTTAAAACCGATGCTGAACTTAAGCCAGATATTGACGAACTTGGCTTTCTTGAAAAAAACATTGCCCAGCTCCGCCGCCACCAGCATACTGCTTACCGCCGATAAGTCATAGGTTACCTCACGTACATAACCATCGGCCTCAATCCGGGCGATATCCTCCAGGATGATATCCTGTAAGGTATAATCTTCTTCCTCATCAACATACTTGATGCGCAGTCGATTGAATTTAGCCTCCTCCCCGATATAGCCCCAGTTTAATGATCCGGGTAAAATGTTGGTTTGTTCATCAAAGGCGGCCACCGACTGGGAATCATCCTCCGGGATACATTTATATACCCCGCCCGTCCTGATTAAAAGCAACCGCCCTGAACTGCAAATCAACTGTATGGCTTCTCCATAATTTATATCCAGAAAAGCCAGGTTAAGCTTATAGCCCTTGCTGCTGCACCAACCAGCCGCCATATCAAAGCTGTTGGTATCGATTTCATTGACCACCCCCAGACCAAAACCGGTATCTTCTAATATAGTGCGCAGCGCAGTAGCCGGATTGGAGGTCAGACCGGTCACCAGGAAGTTAAAACGCACCCCGGAACTAATGGCAGCGGTTTTCACCATATTAATCAGCGCGTAAGCTGTGTTGTGATACTGAAAAGTTACCGTTTGTCCCGTATCCTGGACAATCTCCACTACATCAAAATTGATATAGCCTGAATTTGTGGCCTGGGTAACTTCCAGGGTAAACGCCCACTTACCGGCATAGGGCAAACTGACGTTGTGAATGATTTCGGTGGTTCCCTCGACACACTCTTTTTCGGTTGAGCTGCCGCCCTTGTCATCCGGCACTTCATATTCCACATATTTCTGGAAAAAACCGCTGTCGGCAACCAGCGTAACGGGGGTAGCCTGGCCCTCGGCCTGGCCCTTGATATTCCAGGTTTGAGATGAGCCTTCCTTCGGCGACCAATGCTGCAAGTAGAAATTAACCACCCCGGCTCCCATAACCTGAATGCTGTAACTAACCACCGTCTGCCCCTCGTAAGCCGAGCCGCCTATCTTTTTCTTACCGGTATTACTGATGCTGATAGCGCTTGCCTGTCCGTTATCATAAAACTCTATCCAGGACTTATCATCGGCCCGGGCTGCTGAATAATTGGTAAGCGTGGTAAAATCCTGCCCAGCTATAAATGTTTGCAGCAAACTTAAGCTACCCTCCCCCAAACCGATAGTGGCCAGCAAACGTTTATTGCCTTCACCCAGCAGGATGGCGGATAAGAAATTGCCGTGCAGTAAGGTTTTACCGAACACAATCGGCACCGGAACCTGGGTGGTAAGGCTGGTTTGGGAAAAACCGTTTATCAATACCCGGCTGGCACCAGAGCCGGCCGGCAGACTCAAACGACCGGCCGAATCAACCGGGAAAAGCCAGCCCCCGGCCAGCCGGCCGGCGAAATAGCCCACGAAAGCCCCCAACGGCCCAAAATATGACCCCACCACATAACCCACCATGGAAAGCGCCAATCCACCATAATCACCCATCTATTTCCCCCCTGGCGATAGCTTTTAGTTTACCTTGTATATCTTTTAGTTGCAGGATGTTAGCAGTGTTTACTTGATGTTCTGTGTCAAGTAAAATGGCCTTCCCCTGCCCCAGATATAATCCCAGGTGATCCACCCTGCCCGCGGCCGCTTTTTTGTTTATGAGCAATACATCTCCGGGCTGAAGCTCTAAGCGAGTGTTTTCAGCAACCTGCGTTAGCTTAAGCCGGGTAGTATTAATAAACTTATAAAAATAATCTCCCCTTATCAGCGTACGCTTTGAGGCGGTAATCTCTAAACATTTAAGCCTGCCACGGATAGCGGCAAATTCAGCCGACAGTGAAGCCAGAATGTCCAGTACCAAAAATATGCAGGCCATCTCCGGCCGACTGCATATATAGGGTTTGCCTACATACTGGCGGGCTATTCCCTTAAGCTTATGCGCTAAATCGGTCATGCTACAGCCTCCCTACTGAAACAAGCTCAGGCTTATAATCCACAATCCTATCCAAACGCAATCCACGCCTGTCCAAATGCACAAATTCGTAAGCATTCAGGCACAACCCCAGATGATCCACCGGGGCATAATTCAGACACATAAATAACAGGTCTCCAGGCTCAGGCTTAGTCACCCAACGCCCGCCCCAGGCCAGAAAGCTCTCCCGTATAGCATCCCGGCTTATCTGCCGCCGCCAGTCATACCATACCCGGTCGTTTATCTGATTCAACATAACCCGATAAGCCTGATTTGCTTGCGCCGCCAGCTCGATTACTATTTTTATGCAATTGGCATGACTCATCCGCAGGCGGCCGCTATTTCCATAGCGAAGGCTGTAAGCCTGGTATATATCCCGCAACTTTGCTTCAATATCCACCCTAAAACCCCTTAAACTGTAGACTGGGCAGCTCTGGAAAGCCGCCAAAGTTGGTCTCGTTGCCATACCCTTGACAAGCAGGCAGGGTTTTATCGCAAAAGGTTTCTTGACCAACATAACCACAACGGGTACCCTTGAACACGAAATTACAGACTTTGGAAAACTCACGCTTATTTAGCGGCCGCGACCAGTCGTGATAACGCTCGGACACCTCAAACTGGATATTCCCCTGGCTGGCCGCCACCGAGGTCACATAGCCCCTGAACACTATTTTGTAGCTGGCCGGATCAGTGTGATCGAGCTGCCGGGTAGTTCGCCGAATGATTACCTTGGCGCCTTTGATTAAGTCGATATCGCCGATGAACTGCCGGCTGTTATTAAAATCAGTGTCCCCCAGTGATATTTTTATCTTATTGATGCGACTGGCCTCATTTTGTTTTATCTTCTCCCGCTTTATGGGAGCCGCATAATAGGTTTCTACGCTCATAGCTTCCACCCCCAACACCAACCCGCCGCCGGTTTCCGGCCAGGAAAACTCTTTCTGATGAATCTCGCCCTGCCCGGTTTCCTGGCTGTCCATATCCCGCTGGATATAGTCGGAAAACTGGTACATAGCCGATTTGATAACGAATTTATACACACGCTAATGTCCTTATACATAATAAAAAAGGCCCTACTTAATACCTGCTATAACGCACATATCAAGTAGGGCCTGATTGTCTCAACACCCTAAAGTTAAACTAACCCTTTATTTTAATTTTACAGTCTCTTCCCGCTTAAGGTTCACTACCCTACCCTTTTCATAGGCTATCACTAATTTTCCATAAAAATTATCCCGTGTCAATCCAGCCAGGTAGCTGACCAATCGCTCCATTTCCTTATTTTTTACTACCTCAGCCAAAACGGCACCTCCCGTACCTTTTTGGGCCATATTTCTATTTGTTCTGCTTCCTGGTTATAGTTTACTCTGGGTACGTAATGGGTAAGCTGTGGCCATACATCCTGCCAGCGTTCATCCTGAATCAGCATCGGGGGATACCCGGCATAGGCCACATTAAACCCGGCTTGCAGTAAATCCTGTAATAGTGGAATAACCTCTTCTTTGGGCGGCGGATCGTCTTTGGGGAATAGCCCCACGGTTAACAGCATCCGCTCTTTATATTCGGCGAAGCGCTCGATAAAATCATAAACCGTCTGTATGCCAAAGGCCGAATAGCGGTAATACAGCCACACATAAAATACATCGCAGATGTTTTCCTTAAGCAAATCAGCATAAGGCGTGCCATAGCGATCCATTGAATAATCCAGCGTATTTACGCAGGCGCCATAGGTACCTTGTTTTTTCTCATAGCCATCCCACACGTTTGAGTCGGGCTGACGAATGGGAATGATATTCTGCACGTTTACATTTACCCCCAGCAATTTATTCTGCGCATGGGCTACCGCCGCCATATCGGTTAAGTATTGCTTTACATAGTGGCTTTTCCACTCCCAAATCTCCTGATTGTCTACCTCAATGTCGCCGGCTGCATCCCGCGGCCAGTCAGCGGCCACGCTCCAGCCCTTCACATTTACCCGCCAGTCGTTATACAGGCTGAAATCATTGGCGGTAAAGCTATGGGCATAGTAAATCATCTCCGATATAATCGGCCCCTCACAGTCATAGTTTTTACATACATAATCGATGCGGCGCTGCATTAAATCATAAATAGTGGGCACATTCAGGCCCCAGGAAGCGCCGGAGGTAACCACGCTCCAGAAGGCGGGAATAACCAATACATAGTGGGGGTGTCGCCAATAAGGGGACATTATGCAAAAAGTCGTTAATATATAGTTGTAATAACACGATATGCCTGATATAATATGCATGTAACTAACACACACAACCCAGGAGGAGTTAC
>JAJRUS010000096.1 GCA_024277675.1 bacterium
ATCCCTTTCCCTGAACCGGGCTTGGGCATATATTCAGTTACCAAACTATCCACTCCCATGGCCTTCATGAACTGTAGCATATATAGCCAACCCGCTCCTGGCGCTTATCTTTTCCGCTGTCCTTTTCAGCTTGAACGGTATCAGCGTCTGTTGTATCATCTTGCTACCCCCTTTTGTGTTTTTGGTTTCACCCAACTGGTGAGTATTATACCTCACCTAAACCATTAACTCAAAAGGGGTTTTCTCGTCTTTTATGATTCAACCTCTATTTTAAGGTTATATGGATCGAGCGTGCGCTTAGGGCGGGGTTGTTCCAGGCGATACCCCGGCGGACTGGGGTGGTCCAGCATTTTTTGATAGTTTCCCGATGGCGCCCGGTACAACGATTAATCTCACGGCAGGTTAATTTATCATGATAATACATCCGGCGGACCAAATCATATTCAAACATCTTCTTCATACCTCCCTCCTCACAAGTAGAAAATTTTAGCTATTCTACCGTGAGGTTGTTTTAGGGTAGTACACTTTTCGACCGCCGTTTTGCCCCGCCCACTGGTACACTTTTCAACCGCCCTTTACAACCTATTCGAAATATAAATTGTCCAGCTGTATTTTTCGTTTTTTTCTGCTTGATTCTTTTATAAAAAAAGTGTATATATGGTCTGTCTGCTAGGAGAGCAGGTGGACTGTTGTAGTCAACCCCGGCGAGATCAAGGAGTATTGCATAGGCATAACCAGAATTAATAACCAGGTGATAACCTATTTAATTAATAACAAGTTGGTAGCAGCCAAACAAGCGCTGAATCAGGCAGTTGTAAAAATAAGTTAAATACCGTAGAATCTGCCTTTTAAGCAGAGGGCCGTGGGTTTGAATCCAACATGGCTCCCTATTATACCTCATAACAAAACAAGTCTTTAAGTCCCCATCGTCTAGTCTGGCCTAGGACACCGCCCTTTCAAGGCGGCGACAGGGGTTCAAATCCCCTTGGGGACGCCAAGTATAAAAAAGGAGTTAGCTAAAACGGCTAGCTCCTTTTTTGTCGATTGTGCTTTTTTGGTAACTCTCCCCTGAAAGTTCGTATAGCCCCGCAAGTAGTTTGGCAGTTTTCTGCAAGTAGTTTGTCCAAAAAATTATTTACAATCTGTCAATAATATGAGTCGTGGACACTTTTGTGATTAATAGCTCGGTTTTTCGAATGAGTTTCAATGCATTTAAGTTGTTGGTAGAATAACGTACGGGTTTAGTTGAGCGGATGTGGCAGTCTTTATATAGCGCCCTTAAAGGGGTACATCGTTGTAGGATAGGATAAACCTGTCTTTAATTCCCCTCAATGCTTCGGCCAGCCGGTAGTGGTCTGCTTTGGGGACGCCGCAGCAAGAATCAAGACTGGCCAGTGTTTATCCGCGCCGGCCGTCCATTTCCATCGACTATGGCATTATGGAGAAATACCCTCATGGGCCGATGGCAACAGGGGATTTGGCTAAGCGAAAACCCACACTGAAAAAACGAATTTTGGGTTCAAACTTAAAGCGCTTGGCGGTGCGGGCGAAATAGTCATCACTGCCCCAGGCGCCCCCGCGTACCACTTTATATATTTCACTTTTTGAATCAGACTCCGGTTTCAACTTATATTCATATGAATTATACCAGTCGGCGCACCACTCCCAGACATTGCCGGTCATATCGTACACCCTGTAGCCATTAGGCGCATAAGAACCCACCTTGACCGCTCCATCCTTCTCCCAATCAAACCCGGTACGGGCGCGGCTTTTATCATAGATGTTGCCATAGGAGTACTTATACCCATCAGGCCCCGCCGCCGCCTTTTCCCACTCCTCTTCGGTGGGCAAGCGCTTGCCGGCCCATTTGGCATAGGCATCGGCATCGTGCCAGGAGATATAAGTAACCGGGCAATCATTGCAGTTAGAAAAAATGGTTCTCTTATATTTCAGATCAAATTTTTCGTACTGCTGGTTGGTTACTTCAAATTTATCGATATAGAAGGCCGGCAGGTTGACCTGGTGAATCGGCTGCTCCCCTTCACGCACATTACTGCCCATCCGAAACTCACCGGCCGGGATAAGCACCATCTCGGCCCCGTCTTTAGGAGTAGTTATTTCTTTGGGCAGTACTTTATTCGATTTGGCGTAGGTTCTTGGAATAGGGGAAAACAGCAATATTAACAAGGGAATTATTGGGTTTGACGGTTTAAAACCAACTTTCATGATATTTTTAAGTAAGGATTAAAGGAGTGGGTAGTGTTCATATCTAAAGGCTATTATAAATTATACCGCCGATTGCTGAACAATTGTTATATGAAATTATAAAACAGGCCGCAGATTTTCGAGAGATATAACGCAAAATGATCACTGAGCCCCTTATTTTTAAATCCTGTAAATCTGCGCTTGGGTCAATGATTCTTATCTGTGTCCCATTAAGTTTTTGCTCAACGATTGTATTTGGTATTCTTCTTTGGTAGTATTAAATGAATATGTGTTGTCATCAGGCCATTGTATTAAAATAGCGCCAGGCTGTCAAATCTAAAAAATTATTAACCTATATTATCCAACATTACCCAACATGGTAATATAAGTGCGACATCTATTTTTACCATTATTTATATTATTATACCGCCACAAATAAGGAGATGCCTAAAGTGGCTGTGTGCCGGCAGGGTAGGCACCGGCTTTCAGCATAATAAAATTAATATGGATGGGAAGGCCGCCTTATCCCCAAAGAGATTATGCTCGCCCGCTATTTTGTGGGAGAACAAAAAGCTGTTGAAAGCTTAGAGACAGACCGTGATAAGATTGCCCGACAAATGGAAGAGCTGGAAGAAAAGCATGGCGGTGGAGAAGGCTTAATGGTTGATACCAAAAACGACAGGGATAAGATTACCAAGGCCAATGCCCACCTACAAAAAAATATAGGAGCATAATTAAATGACTCTTGATTTAAGCAGTTTGAAACAAGCGGTGATCTCATTGGAAACGGCTCTGTCAGTGGTGAGTTCGTCAGAATCAAACGAAGTTTTCAGCACAGAGGCGATTGAAACTATGAAAGCGGGAGTAATTCAGAATTTTGAGTTTACCTATGAATTGTGCTGGAAATTTATTCAACGCTGGATCAGGGAGAACAAAACTCCCGAGGATGCCGAGCCCCGCACCCGCAAGGATTTATTCCGTCATGCGGCCCGGTACGGTTTGATTAATGACCCTTTAAAATGGTTTGAATACAGTGAGGCCAGAAACATCACCGCGCACACTTACAACCGGGCAAAGGCTGATATAGTTTATGAAGCGGCAATTCGATTCCGGGATGATGCCAGGTACCTATTGACTCAACTGGAAGAACTAAATGATTAAGATTCAAGCAAAATACCTGGCCGAAATTAAGCGGATACTTTTTACACATGTACCGGGATTTGAAGTGCGGGCTTATGGGTCAAGGGTTAATGGTTCGGCTGAAGAATATTCCGACCTGGATTTAGCTATTGTTGGTGATGGCCCTATCGACTGGCGTAAAATAGCGGCTCTCAAAAACGCTTTTTCCGAAACCGATCTGCCCTTTATAGTGGATGTGGTAGATTGGCACGCTCTCAGTTCGGGGTTTAGTAAGATTGTTGGGCAGGAATACGAGGTAATACAAAAGTCTGATTACAGCTATTAATATAAGGAACTACTATGTTAAGCAGGGTGTCATTACATATTAAATTGTCTATTGTATTAGCTTCCCTCCTGATCTTCATTCATCCATCCATTGGTATGGCCCAAGAGAATCAGGTATATGTAGTCAATGGAGCTCATCAGGATATAGGGATAAGTATTACTGACTCACAGTACGTAAATCAGCTCAAAGATCACATTGAGTTGATCGAGCGGTATCCCGATGTACGCTATTCTCTGGGCAATACCGTACACCTGAAACAGTTTTTGCTGGTTTATCCCGAATATGAAAACCGACTCAAGTCGCTTATGCGCCAGGGGAAAATATCCGCTCCTGCCGAATGGGTGGCTTTTGAACCGGATTGGTACTCAGGCGAATATTTGGTAAGGAGTGTGGCCTATACAAAATATTGGCTTAAATCAGCATTGGGATATGATTCTCATTGGGCACACTTAAATGATGTCCCCAGCATTACCCCCCAGTTTATCCAGATTTTAAAAAAGTCAGCTGTAGAGCTACTGGTAGGAAATTCTAACCGCCTGGGCTGGCCTCCGGTGGGAAATCCATTTTATTACGGAGCGTTGGATGGTTCCAGAATATTGACTTATGCCACCGGCTATAATACCCTGCTTTATCTTGGTAGTGAGTTAAGATTAGATTACTTAATAGACGAGATTAAACTAAACAAAAATTTTGGTCCTCAAAAGCTGAAGCTGGAACAAGCCATTAGTGACTGGGGAACCGCCGCTAATCTATCACTGGGTCTATTAAGGAATTGCCAGAAATGGAACCGGAAATATGCCAGGCAATATAACTTCAGTCTTAATTTTAAAACAATTGAAGACTTTGCCGGGGAAATAAATAAAAGAATCACCGATAAGGGAATTAAATTATCCGAGATAAGCGGCACCATAGACCCCTGGCCCTGGTCAGCTCAATTCAGGGGGCGGGAGGCCAGCTATTACCGGGCGGCGACTGGAAGCATGCTGCCCACCGTGGAGAAGCTTTCGGCTATTTGCAGGTTATTGGGTGGCTCGGCTTACCCCACCGATAAGATCAACCAGGCCTGGGAACACATTATGTGGACCACCGACCACAATTGGGGCTGGAATGACAAAAAAAGAGCCAGCAACAAAGCCGCCTATGATATTGCGCAAAAGTTAATAAAACAAAAAATGGCTGAACTTGCCTCCCAGGTAAAATGGGAAGCCAGGGGAATACCCGTAGTAGTTTTTAACCCCCTGAATTGGAGCAGGAGTGAAGCGGTAGAGTTAAGCGCTAAGCTGGATGAAAAACTTGATTGGGCAATGATGGATCATGCCGGGGTGCCGGTACTATCTCAAGAACTGCGTTCTCAAAGCAATGGAGATGGTACAAAGACGGTACGTTTATTGTTCTGGGCTGCCAATGTGCCTTCAATCGGATACAAAACCTTTTATATAGTCGATAAAAACCGGCTCGAATTGCCGATGGCTACTGATCTTAGAGCCGGTGACGGTTATATAGAAAATAAGTATTATAAAATCAGCGCCAACCCCAAAAGGGGGCTGACCAGCATCTATGATAAACTGAAAAAGCGAGAGCTTATAAATACAAAATCGGACTATCCCTTCGGTTTCCTGGGCCTTACCAGATATACCCTGGGGAAAAAACCGGTACACATAAAACAAATTGAGAGTCATAACGGTTCGGTAAAAGCAGAACTCAAGCTGGCGGGAAAGCTGTTCGATTATCCGGTAACTATTCAGCTAATACTTTGGCCTGATAGCCCCCGTATAAATATAGACATATTGATGGATTACAGTATCGCCAAACCCGACGAGCGATATGAGAAAAAAAAGCATTTTTATGTTCACGGAAACTTCCATGCCTTTATCACTCCTTTCAATTTGCCTGACTATTCCATGCAATTGGGAATCCCTTATGGGGCTATCCCAAACCTTAAACCAACCAGCCTTACATCCGACAAATTATCTAAGCGAGCTCCTTCAGCCACCCAGATAGTGGGGGGAATGTATGGCAAAAAGGGGAGATTTGAATTCAGTAACTGGCACAAGGACATCCAAAAATGGTTCAGCATGGGAAATGCAGCCTACTCGATCGATGTAGCCTTAATCAATCTGGAAACCAGAACTTACATGTTTAATATGGATAAAAAATTACCGGCCATTAGTCTGCTGCGGGGAGTAAAACCGTATAAGTATAACTGGCAACTGGCCCTGCGGGGGCATCCGGGGGACTGGCGCCAGGCCGATAGCCCCCGCTTCGGCTGGGAAGCCTCAAACCCGTTACTGGCAGCAATTCCCACTGGTAAGGGCAAACTACCGCCGGCAGCCGGCTTTATCACTGTTTTTGCCCCGGAAGGCAATATTGTGCTTAGTACCTTTAAACAAGCCTTCGACGGAAATGGATATGTGTTGAGATTTTATGAAACCGAAGATCATGACACCCAGGTAAAGCTGTCGGTCAACCCCTTATTAAAGATGCCAGAAGCTGAGGTTTCCCGCACCAATCTTCTGGAGACCCCCTATGAGGTATTGCCGGCAGCGGCTAAAATTTACGCTATACCCACCAAGGGTTTTGGTATAGAAACCGTACGTTTTTTTAAGACTGCGGTTACCGATATAACCGCACCGGCAGCCATTACTGACTTAAAGCTTATAAATCCCAGCTCCGCCGGCTTCGATTTAGAGTGGAGCGCTTCCGGAGACGATAAGCAAAAAGGCACCGCCCATGAATACCAAATCGCTTATTTCACCCAACCCATAAATGAGCAAAATTGGGATATGGCTCCGAAAGCTAAACGTCCACCTCAACCAAAAGCCAGTGGGGCAAAAGAATCTTTCAGGGTTTTTGGACTGAACCCCCGGACTAAATATTATTTCGCCATTAAAGTAGCCGACGCTGAGGGAAATCAGTCTGCTATCTCAAACATAGCCCACGGCTACACCCAGAAACCAGACAACATCCCACCGGCGGCAATTTCAGACTTATCAATCACCCGTACCGGCGCTACCACTATAACCCTATCATGGACAGCTCCCGGCGATGATAAATTCGAGGGACAAGCCAGTCACTACGATCTGCGTTATGCGGATGAGATGCTCGATGCCACCACCTGGGAAGATGCCGTCCCGGTCGATCAAAATCTATCTCCAGGGGCTTCGAAATCTCAGGAAAAATATAGCATAACCGGATTAAAATCCGGTGTTACATACTACTTCGCCATAAAAAGCGGGGATGAGGCGGGTAATTTTTCGTCTATTTCCAACATCGCCAGCGGACAAACCGGAAGTTTCAAACAATTAGTCCTTCAAAACGGGTTAAATGGCTATTCGGGCTGTAGCGATACCTACATATCCCGGGTGAACGAAGAAGAAAGCGTAATGGTTTATGGTAATAGCCAGACTATCCGCACCTGGGCCGGGGGCGCCAGGTCAGTGCTACTAAACTTCGATTTATCCGCTATCCCCAATCAGGCCCTGATTCATAGCGCTACATTGGGGCTGTATAGTTATGATATCACCTACGGCGATGAGGGAAATGTTCAATGTTACAGGCTTACTACCGCCTGGGATCAATCCCAGGCAAACTGGCGGCAAGCAGACAAAAAGCATAAATGGAATAAGCGGGGCGGCGGACAAATTGACCAGGCTACCGATTATGGTTTTGGCCCCAATGGCATAATAGCCAAGCAGCAAGTGAAAGATGGCGGACAATGGCTGCGATTTCCGGTTACTTCAGTAATCCAGGATTGGATGGCCGGCAAATATCCCAACTATGGTTGGCTGATAAAGGGTGATTGTAAAGAAAATTGCGGCATGTACTATCATTCCTCCGAATATAGGCAACAGCCAGAATTAAGACCAATGCTAGAAATAAAATACGACCTCACAGCCACCGAGAAATAAATGAACGTCAGTAAAAATCCTACAAAGTATTATCTGAGTCTGCTGGGAATACTCATATTGATGGTAGCAATATACCTTCCCACCCTTAAAGCTTATTTTATCGTGGATGATTTTATGTGGATTAATATAGTGGGAGGCAAGGGTTGGCAGGAAATTCCTGCTTTCTTTACCAAACTCAGCGGGGTAAGATTCTTTCGCCCATTTATTAAATTAGCGTTTTGGTTCGATTATTCCCTTTACGGCTTAAATCAGATGGGTTACCACTTAACCAATCTGATCCTACATGCATGTAATATTATACTGGCGTTCTGCCTATGTTATATCCTGAGCAAAAAAATGGGCATAGCTACCCTGGCCGCCCTGATCTTTGCTTTACATCCCATGCATACTGAATCAATATCCTATATCTCGGGCAGAACAGAATTGATTCACGCGGTGTTTTTTCTGACCTCATTAATATGCTTTATCAAATATATCCAGGGTAAGGAGAAAAGCCGGGGGCTATATTACGGTTCTTTGATAACCTTCGGTTTGAGCCTGCTGACCAAGGAAACTGCGGTTAGCCTGATAGTTGTGTTTTTTTTATCGGAATTATTTTTAAGATTTCAGCAAAACGAGGGCCGCAAATGGCCATCCAATTGGAAAAAATATACCCCTTATCTGGTCATCCTGATTTCGTACATCATATTACGCCAGTTTATAATTAAGGCCAACGTATACCCTATCAGATACGATGCCATTTGGTATAGACCGATATATTATTTTATAAAGATTTTTACTCCTGTTAACGTACACAGCCCCACCTTCATTACTATAAGCCAAAACCTTACCTTAAGCATCATTATTGTATTATCGTTAATGCTTGGCCTCTATGGCATATATTATTACTTACACAATGACTTAAAAGAACAAAAACCCCTGCTTTTATATTGCCTGTCATGGATAGTGGTCATTTTCTTTCCGGTATACTTTAATCCCGGCGAAAGATATGCTTATCTCCCTTCCATCGGTTCTTCACTGATATGTGCCTTGATTATCTCCCAGGGAATACAAAAAATAAAGCGTCATTCCAATGCAAGTGCTTATGTTGCTTGGGGAGCAGTAATTGTGGGAATAGTGTCTTTTTCTTATACCAGGATTACGGAAAGGAATATAGTATTTTATAAGGTAGGAGGAATGGCCCGGACAGCAATTTCTCAATTAGTTTCACAAAAGCCGGTGATTCCCAAAGGAGCGACTTTATATTTCATAAATCCTCCCGAAATGTGGGTCAGGGAATCGGAAATATGGACCAGACCATTTTTCTCGACCTTCGATGATGCCGTCCAGCTTAACTATCACGATTCATCGCTGAAAATATATTATAATCCGGATAAAGACCTGACTAAAGAGAATGCCAAGCTCTCTTTCCTATTAAAGAGCGGTTTTAAGCAACAACTGGAAATGAATAAAGAAGTTCTCGTATTTGAATACCGGCAGGGCAATCTGTTGGAACGGACTACTGAATTTAAACGTTTGCTAATTAACCCAACCTGAAGTTCGATGCAAAATCGGCTTAACTTATGGGCGCCTTGGCTTAACTTATGGGCGCCTTGAAAAAGATAGGGTCTTGGGGGAGGGGACAATCGTTCCCTTTAATCAAAGCAGGCCATGCCTGCCAGCAAGATAGCTGTTTGGACAACATATCTTATTACCACAAAAAAACCCCACTCTTTATATAGGGTGGGGTTTTTTTGTGGCTCGAACCTGGTTGCTACATTTAAGCTACTCTTGCGCTCCCTCTTCAATAGAGGCATTTATAGCTTCAATAATATCTCCGGTGCGCTTCCTTTCAGCCTCTTTTTCGGCTTTCAACTTCTTTCTGTCTGCTTCATTCTTCGGCACATGACAGCCTTCACAATATTCAACCGGCGCCATATACTTTGTTGAATCCAGATCTAAATTCAAGGATCTTAAAACTGCGTGGCAATTCTTGCAACGGAGGTGAAAAGCATCCTTCAGCTTAATTCGTTGTCCCTTGCGAGCTTTTTTCCGGGGCACATCCGTTAATATCTGAACCAGATCCATACGGCCCTTTTTCTTATGACATCCGGATAAACAAAGGTCAACGCCTTTAGC
Source organism: bacterium (assembly GCA_024277675.1). Lineage (GTDB taxonomy): Bacteria > SZUA-182 > SZUA-182 > SZUA-191 > JAJRXT01 > JAJRUS01. The sequence goes on from JAJRUS010000096.1 coordinate 9,697, forward strand.
CTTCTGCATCCTACCGGCATGACATCTGCGACAAGCCCTGGGATCTCGCTTGACCCGTTTTTTATGATGGCAAATCTTACAAGCAGATTCTTTATCGCCACCCGTTATTTTTAATACTATTTCCTGATGCTTTTTATGCGGGAAAACCACCCGTTGAAAGTCAACCTTGATTACTTCCCGCCTCCCGCTACCCAAACTCATTTCGCCTTCTTCAGCTTGAGCAATGGGTGATGTACTACTAATTATATTACCCAAAAAACCTAATAAAGTTCCTGAAATAATACTTGCTACAAAAACTAATATTAATCTTCTTCGCAACAAAAAGGTCACCTCCTTACCTTGCAATTATCAGCTTTATTGCCAACTACTACCCAATTTATTATATTGCACATACGATTGATTGTCAAGTTAAAATCCGCTCAAACTGTTTTTAACTGCTTGACAATCATGTCCGGGCTATTGTAGCATTAGGCGATGATAATTCATAAAAACATTATGGGATTAATATATCATACGGGGTGTGTCGGCAATTTTTCTGTAGGTTAGATTGCGAACCAATTAATTATTTTCCGTCAGTCCACATAGAACCTGTGAGTCTCCCGGGCCGGACTTTTACTTAAATTTTGTCAACTAATAACTTTACATAATCCATCATGAAGTCAATGTTTTTAGAAAAATTAGTGGTTGGTGTATTGGATGTGAATTGTTATATTATCGGTTGCAAAGAGACCCATGAAGGTGCAGTGATTGACCCCGGCGGCCGGGAGCAGGAGATACTGGAAATACTCAAGGAAGAAGACCTGCGCTTAAAGTATATCATAAACACCCACGGCCACCTTGACCACAGTGTAGGCAACAGTTATCTGAAAGAAAAAACAGCGGCCAGGATTGCTATCCACGCTGAAGATGCCATTATGTTGGTCATCCCTCAAGATCCTTTACTATCGTTAATGTTGCACGAATATGTCATGGTACCCGCTGATATTGAGTTACATGACAATGATGTAATAACCATCGGTAATATCGAGTTACGGGTAATTCACACCCCGGGTCATACTCCGGGCGGTATGTGCCTGATTGATGACAATATAATCTTTACCGGGGATACTCTGTTTGCCGGTGGTATCGGCCGCACTGATTTAGTAGGCGGTTCTTATAGCGTCCTTGTTCAATCTATTAAAGACAAGCTATTGGTATTGGATGGCGGCTTAAAAGTGCTGCCGGGACATGGGGGCACCACCAGCATAAAACGTGAACGCGAAAGTAACCCCTTCCTCTGAAGTGGATTAGATGAACGCCTTGCTGTCTTCAATTGATAATGATAAGCCATCCTGGTTACGGCAATTGGTGGAAGCAATTGTTATCCCCATTTCGTCCACCCTCTTTGAAATATTATTATTGGGCTTCGCCACCTTTTTCCCCGCACATCTGTTTAAGATAGAATATCCGGTTCTCGTTTATTGCCAGATTACCACCTTCAGTATCACCGTGGCTTTCTTCCAGGGTTGTCGTTCATTGGGTTACATGTCTTACATTAAGAGGCTGGCCAATAATAAACAGAAGTATTACCGGTTATTTGGGGCAATAGCTGTCATACCGCTTAATTTGCTGGCCTGGCTCTATTTTAATTCATACAGTCAGAACCCTTTAATGGCCCCAACCCAGGTCAAACAGATACAATTATTCACCATTTTCCTGATAGGGCTTAACTTTGCCGTTGGCATATGGGGCAGTCAAAGGCAGTACAAAGCTATAGAGCAAGAACTGACTAAAAGGCCTATGCGTTTTCTTTATCCTTCGATAGGTTTAACTTTTATGGGCTGGTTTATGATTCTTGCTGTAACTAACCTTATCTTCAAGTAGCCATTTCACTCTGATGAGCCTGATTTATCCAATCCCGGGAGTACCAAGTTGAGCATTTCTGCGGCCCAGATAATAATCAGATTATTAATAGCGGCGGTATTTGGTGGGATAGTAGGCTTAGAGCGCGAGCGTTACAACCAACCGGCCGGTTTCAGGACTCACCTTATTTTATGTGTGGGTTCGTGCCTGATGATGATGGTCTCCATTTTCGTAGCGCTTGATATTGGTAATCCCGCACATACGGCAGACCCCGGCCGCATTGCAGCCCAGGTGGTCAGCGGTATAGGTTTTCTGGGAGCCGGCGCCATATTGCGTTTCGGTATATCGGTCAAGGGCTTGACTACCGCCGCCAGTCTATGGACTATTGCCGGTATCGGGCTGGCGGTAGGCTCCGGCTTTCACCTGGGGGCCGCCATTGCCACCGTAATGATGGTACTGGCGCTAAGTATGCTAAAAAGAATGGAAAAAGTTTTCTTAAGCGGGCGCTATAATCAGAGCCTCTATTTAGCTGCCCGCGATGTACCGGGGATAATCGGTCAGGTTGAACAGGCGCTGACTAAACATAATACCTCCATTTTGAGTATTCGTATGGAAAAAAGCAGCTTCGGCAACATGTTGGAATTGCAGGCTATAATTCAAAAACCTAAAAAAACGAAGGTTCCGGATATAACTGCTGAATTGACTTCCGTTCCCGATATTACCGAGGTAGAAATTCAATAGAGGAGCTAAAATGGGAGAAAAAGCCGTAGTGCTGCTTAGCGGGGGCATTGATTCTACCACTACCCTGGCTATAGCCAGGGATCAAGGCTATGAGGTATATGCCCTGTCCATCGATTATGGACAGAAAAACCACATCGAACTGCAAAAGGCTCAAGCTGTCGCCAGATTCTTCAAGGTTAAACAGCATATGATAACCAATGTAGATTTGCGTCCCTTTGGGGCCTCCGCCTTGACTACTTCACAAGCAGTGCCCAAAAAGCGCAACCTGGCTGAAATTGGGAAACGGATCCCGGTTACCTATGTCCCGGCCCGCAATACCATATTTCTCTCATTAGCCCTGGCGTGGGCTGAGGCATTGGGCGCAGCGCATATATTCATGGGGGCCAATGCCATGGACTATTCCGGTTATCCAGATTGCCGTCCCGAATACATCAGGTCATTTGAAAAATTAGCTAATCTGGCAACTAAAGCTGGAGTTGAAGGGAAAACCCACTATCGCATTCACACTCCACTGATGGAACTCACCAAGGCAGAGATTATCCGGCAGGGATTGTCACTGGGAGTAGATTACAGCCTGACCCATAGCTGCTACGACCCTACCCCTGAGGGTATGCCTTGTGGGAGATGCGACAGTTGTATTCTGCGGCAAAAAGGCTTTAGCAAAATCGGCGCCCATGATCCGCTGGAATACGTTTAATTCCCCCCTGAAAACAGCTTTATCTATGAATATTAAGGAGAATCGCCTTGGATAAACCTAATAGCAAGAACCCCCAGGACATATATGCTCAGGCTGGGGTGGATACTGATGAATCACAAACCGCACTGGCGGGACTGCTGAAATGGGTTAAGCAGAGTTACGACTTTCGCCGGGGAATCGGCGCCGTAGCCTTAGAATCCGGTTACTTTGCCTCGGTGCTTGATTTAGGCGGTACCGGACTGGCGCTATCCACCGACGGGGTGGGCACCAAGCTATTAATCGCCCAGATGATAGAAAAGTACGACACTATAGGCATTGACTGCGTGGCTATGAATGTCAATGATATTCTATGTGTGGGAGCCGAACCCATCTCTATGCTCAATTACCTGGCAGTTCAACAGGCCGACCCCAAACTGCTGGAGGAATTGGGCAAGGGTTTGCTGGAAGGCGCCCGTCAGGCCCGCATCTCAATCCCCGGGGGAGAACTGGCCCAGTTGAGAGAGATAATCAAGGCCGAGCGGGAGGGCTATGGCTTTGATCTGGCCGGCACCGCAGTTGGCCTGGTGCCTATGGATAAAATCATTATCGGCCAGCATATCGCCGAGGGAGACGCCCTGATCGGTCTGGCTTCCAGCGGGTTACACAGTAACGGCTTTACCCTTGCCCGCCGGGTGCTGCTGGATGAGGCTGGGTTAAAAGTAGATAAAGTGGTGGCTGAGCTGGGCAAACCGCTGGGTGAAGCCCTGCTTGAGCCTACCCGTATCTACGTATCCGAAGTATTGGATCTGCTGCGCAGTAATTTTGACATTAAAGCTATGGCCCATATTACCGGCGACGGGCTGTTTAACCTGACCCGGGTTAAAAAGGCAGTGGGCTACTTCATTGATTTTCTGCCTGAACCGCCGCCTATATTTAAACTTATACAGGAATGCGGCAAGCTGAGCGATGCCGAGATGTACAGGGTGTTTAATATGGGAGTCGGCTTTTGTTTAATCGTACCGGATGACCAGGCGCTGCTTACGGTGGCCATGGCTAAAGAGTTGGGAGTGGAGGCCTTCCGGCTGGGTTATGTGGTAGAGGATGCCGAACGTAAAATAGTCGTGCAGCCCAAATCGCTGGTGGGTAGGAACGGTAGTTTTATGAAAATTCCTATGGGTTAAAGGGAACCCTAAAAAATATTTACTGAGGTGCTCTTAAAAGTTACATAGGTTTGGGAATCGATTGACAGATTCATATTCTCATATGATGTTTTGGTGATTATAGCGGTAAATTCCACCCCGGCGGCCACCTCGATAACCAGCTTTACCACCTGGCCCTCCATATGTATTTTCCTGACTATCCCCTTAAATGAATTCCGGGCGCTTGATTCCATGTGTTCATGGGATAAGATAATATCCTGCGGGGGGATGCAGACATGAGCTTCTCCCATTTTATCAGTGACTACACTAACTGAAACATCTGCCGAGAGCCTGGCAAATTGTGAGCCATCCACCTCTTCCAGCATACCTTTAAAAAGATTTTCTAAGGAACCATTAACTATCCTGCCTCCGACCAGAGAAATAATCGTATCAGCTAAACGGTGGGCCTGCCACTGGTCATGGGTGGTAAAGACAATAGTGGTCTGATGTTTCCGGTTGATGCGCTGGATGAGTTTTTCCAGCAGCCTCACATTTATTTTATCAATATTGCTAAACGGTTCATCTAAAAAAAGTACCTCCGGCTCTAGCGCCAGCGCCCGGGCAAGGGCTACCCGTTGGGTTTCTCCGCTTGACAGCTCAGGGGCATACCTTTTTTCAAATCCAGTAAGACTCACCATCTGTAGCGCTGTGGTAACAACTTCAGGCCACTTTTTTTTATTAACCGACCGACACTTAAGCCCGGAGGTAATGTTTTTGAAAACGGTGGTATGAAAAAGCCAGGGGTTTTCCATAATCATGCTCACTTTCCGGCGTATAGAAAGTGAATTAAAGCGGCTGACCCTTTGTCCTTTAAAAAATATCTCCCCACTGGTGGGGGACTCCAACAGGCTCAGCAGGTTTAATAGGGTGGTTTTCCCCGCCCCATTCGGCCCGATAATCGCATAGATCCCACCCGATTGAAACTCCAGCCGGGGGATTTCCAGGTTGAATATACCGTCATATTGTTTGCTTAAATTCCTCACCCTCAAAATCGGATCATCCATTTTTAACCTTAAGCCCGCTTGCACTGAAGCTGATGAAACAGAATATTTATGGAAAAGGCAACACTAAGTAATATTAGCCCTAAGGCTATACCCAGCGCAAATTCACCCTTACCGGTCTCAAAAGCGATGGCGGTGGTAATATTTCTGGTGAAGCCCCTGATATTGCCACCCAGCATCATGGATACTCCAACCTCGGCAAACACGCGGCCAAAACCGGCGATAATTGCCGAAAGCATAGCAAACTTTCCTTCAGCCAGCATAAATAAGGCTGCTTGGAACTTATTTGCTCCCAGACTGAGCGCAGTTTTTTCCACCCGTTTGTCTATTCCTGAAGTAGCGGACAGGGAAAGGGCAGCTACGATCGGAAAAGCTAAAATTGTCTGACCAATCACCATGGCCCAGGGGGTGTAAAGCAGTCCCATACCACCCAGCGGCCCCCGGCGGGAGACTAGAGAGTATACCAAAAGCCCTATTACTACTGTGGGAAGGGCCATCAGCGTGTTAAGCAGGGTTATTACTCCCCGTTTCCCCCAGAAATCTTTTATGGCAATAGCAAAACCGAAGGGTACCCCCAGCAAGGTAGCCAGGGTGGTGGATATGGAGGCTATCTTCAGGGAAACCCAGGCGATGACGAGCATCTCCCGATCAAGGGAAATTATCAGCTTAAAAGCTGCTACCAGACCTTCAAAAATATAATCCACCGGATAAATTCCTACCTACTTATATGCGCTTGGATGAAAAAGCAGCTTCCCATTTTTTTTGAACTCACCAATAATCTTTTGCCCGGCGGGTGAAGTAATCCAGCCAATTAATGCCATCGCCTGGACATAATTGACATAAGGCTGCCGCTTGGGGTTGACCGCTATTATGCCGTAAGGGTTGAAGAGCCTCTCGTCACCCTCACAGAGAATAATCAGTTCTATTTTATCCTCATAGGCGATATAGGTTCCCCGGTCAACCAGACAATAGGCCTGCTTCTCATCAGCTATCTGGAGCGTGGCCCCCATGCCTTGACCCGTCTGGAGATACCAGCCTCCCGCCGGCACAACTCCGGTTTGCCCCCATAATTTCTTTTCCTTCTTATGCGTACCGGACTCATCTCCACGCGAGGTGAAATTTTCCTGTTTAGCGGCTATTTTTTTTAAGGCTGAAACGGCGTCACTTCCCTTAATGCCGGCCGGGTCAGTTTTAGGGCCGATAATTACAAAATCGTTATACATTACATCCCGCCGGTTAACCCCGAAACCGTTCTCGACAAACTTATCCTCGGCCTCACGCGCATGCACCAACACCACATCCACATCGCCGTTTTCACCCAGCTTTAACGCCTTGCCGGTTCCCACCGCAATCACATCCACTCTTATATCGTATTTTTTCTCAAACGGCGGCAGCAGAACGTACAGCAGCCCGGAGTTTTCAGTGGAGGTAGTAGTAGCTAGACGAATTCTCTCCGCCGCCAGTGCAGGAGAAGCCGCCAGGGCTACTATTATTAAAGCGGCTGAAAAACTACTGAATAATCTTTTCAGTTTCATGATATAAAACCTTTCCATAGATAAACCAGCCTTCAGAATTTAACCTCCAGTTGAGCTAAAAATTCATCGTTAGCTACATCCTCACCCCCGGTATCTTCATCGTTTAGGTAGTATTCAGTTTTCAGCTTAATGTTTTTATAAACATCGCTGATAAGAGCTATAGTAAATTTATTACGATCCCAGGTGAGTGAATCAGTAACATCAGCCGGCACATCTACATTCAATTCACCATATCTAAACAAAATCTCAAACGCATTGAAAGAATCTCTTTGTGCCAACTTTAACTTATATGAGGGTTGGATATACCAGCCACTGCGCTCAAGTTCTCCATCCCCGGCTTCAATATATTGACCATACAATCTTAAACCGCCAATGGAATAATCCGCCCCGAAACCGTAGCGGTAACCGCTGTCATCGTCGGTATCACCACTATAGCCGGGGATGTCCATTAAAAACTCAATGTCACTATCACTCAATTCCTTATAAACATAAAACAACAGCACATCCACCTTACCCAGCTTCCCGTAGTCATTCCGGTAGCCGAGATTGGCGTTAAACTCGTTTAGCCCATTAAAATCATCTTCCCGGTTATTGTCGTGGATGATTTTATAGGAACTGTCCTCAGCCGTTTGCTTCTTACCCAGCGCCAAACCATCGCCAGCCAGCAGGCTGCCATACAGATATTTCCACTTCCCGCCCAGGCTCACCGCATATTCATCATCCCGCCAGAAGGCGGTGCCTATAAGGGGATAGTCTTCAGAAGTCCGGTGGGAATGATTTTTTATCTCCCGCTCATATAAACCCACATCAACATAAGTATATTTATATGGAATATCCTTAAACATGACATGAATTTCATTTATATAGGTTTTGTGATGTGGTTGAAAATACAACTGGACATCCACATAAACATTATCCCTTAAATATACCCTGGGCTGTAGTACAAACTTATCCAGCGCCAGGTGTGGTTCAGGTTCAGCCCCATCATGTTGCACGTCTTTATATTCATATTCCAACTCACCCGCCAGGCTGAATTTCCCGCCCCTCTTTGTAGTTAGTAATTTATCTAATGTGTCTTTTTCGGCCGGTTTCTTTTTCAAATACGCATCTATTTCCTGCTTCATCTCCGGGGTCAGCTCAGCCAACGCTGTATTGTTCCCCAGGATTAAAATAAGAATTACAGCTATTGATAAAAAAAATAATGTCCGGCATGTTTTAAATACTTGTATCATTTTCCCTCCATTTTAGTGGTGTAGTAAGAGAATAGCTTTATCATAAGAGTAAAAGAATGTGCCCATGCGCCGCTTAGGATGGCTTCAGCAATTATAAGTTATTTTCCCTGAATCACGGGTATCGTAGCCCCCAAACCGGGAGGCCCCTCTTTTGAATTGGGGGGAGTTTAATATTTGCAACAGCAGTTGAATCTCCTGGAAAAAGAAGTAATGTTTGGGAATTAGAAGATCAAAACACTCTTCCCTCAAGGGGATAAATCCCAGGCCCAACATATCTGCGACAGCTTTTATCCCCGGCCCCACATCAGCTATACCACGTAATATGTTAAACCCCACTTCAAAATGGGTGCTAACCTCTGTACGGTAACCCCGAATGCCGGAGGTTGCTATACCCGACTTTTTCAAATAACCATCCAGCAACATACGGGTGCCTGATCCCGGTTGACGATTAATGAATTTAATCTCCTGGCGGTGCAAGTCTTCCGGCCCTTTTATTTTTAGTGGATTATCAGCCTTGATGATTAAGCCTTGTTGGCGATAGGCAAAATTTATGACCATCATGCTGAAACCTGGCAGGCAGGAATCAATAAACGGTAAATTGTATTCCTCCTCTTTGCTATCCAGAAGATGAGCTACCGAAATGTGTGCCTTTCCGTTTTTCAACATGGATAACCCTCCCAGGCTACCGGTGTTACAGAAAAAAGAGAAAAACCGGGTTTCTGCTTTCGCTGCTTCATTTACAGTTAAATCAAGCAGGGGATCATTGCTGCCGGCGATCATCAAAATACCCTTTGGCCAGTTTAGGGTTAGGGGATGATTTTCCATGCTGTTTTCTATCCATATATCAATCAACTTGTCGACAAAAAGCCATTTACCGGTAACCTTGGTGGCTGGAAGCCCCTTTTCAATAATTAAGGCATATATCTTTTTCTCGTTGATACCCAAATAGCGTGACAATTCACTGGTATTCATATATCTCATAATTCGCTAACCTCAGGTTATTGAATGGACTATATTAAAAGACAAACCCTGGCTTGTCAAGAAAAAGATTACTTATAATTACTTATAATTACATTAGCGGCCAAAATGACGGCCTATCCGATGGTCAACAGGCTCTGTTTTAAGGAAGGTTTACTGGTAGGAATACTGAGGAGGGGCAATGCCCCCCTTTTTTTTACTTAAACTACTCGATATCCTATGAATAAAAGGGGGCTATGCCCCCCCTAAATCGAACACTGTATGCAGGGTGCGCACCCCAAGCTCGGTATATTTGGATTCAATCACGCAGGAGATGGCAATCTCCGAGGTGCTGATCATCATGATGTTAATGCCTTCCTTGGCCAGCGATTGAAACATCTTGGCCGCCACCCCGGAATGGCTACGCATCCCAACCCCTACTACTGACAACTTAGTGATCCCGGTATCGCACTCCACCTCGCCCAAACCCTGCTCTTCACCTAAGCTCGCCAGAATGTCCATCGCCCGCCGGCTATCGCTTTGGGACACGGTGAAGGTTATATCGGCTAAACCATCTTCACCCACATTCTGGATGATCATATCCACTACAATATTGGCCCCGGCCACGGTGCTGAAAATAGTGGCCGCCAGACCCGGTCGATCCGGCACTTGTTTTATGGTAAGCTTGGCCTCATCTCTGTTATAGGCCACTCCCCGTACAATCACTTCTTCCATACTGGAATCCTCCTCACGCACCCAGGTGCCTTCCTGATCGTTAAAACTGGAACGCACATGGATGGTCACTCCATATTTTTTGGCAAACTCAACTGAGCGCAACTGAAGCACTCTGGCTCCCAGGCTGGCCAGCTCCAGCATCTCATCATAACTTATGCAATCGATCTTGCGTGCTTCCGGCACAATCGCCGGATCGGCGGTATATACTCCATCCACATCGGTATATATCTCGCAGACCTCAGCCTGCATAGTAGCCGCCAGCGCCAGCGCCGTAGTATCCGAGCCGCCGCGTCCCAGGGTGGTAATCTCCAGATTCTCATCCATCCCCTGAAAACCGGCTACGATAACGATTTGACCCTGATTAAGCTCCTGCCGTATGCGCTCAGCGTCCACCCGTACAATGCGGGCCTTGTTAAAACTTGAGTCGGTGACAATGCGTACTTGATGGCCGGTAAAGGATTTAGCTTCGAAGCCTAACGAATGAATCGCCATGGCCAACAGCGAAATAGACACCTGCTCACCGGTGGAAAGCAGCATATCCAGCTCCCGCTCAGCCGGATGCTTATCAATCTGATGGGCCAGGTTAAATAAGCGGTCGGTCTCCTTACCCATAGCCGAAACCACCACTATTACCTGATGCCCGGCCTTTTTGGTAGCCACCACCCGCCGGGCCACGTTTTTTATCTTCCCGGCATCAGCAACTGAGGTGCCGCCGAATTTCTGCGCAATCAGGGGCATTGGTTGTTAAAGTTCCTTTCTTGAGTCAGTAATGACAAGATAGGCTTACCTGCTTAACCATCACAAAAAACTCTTTCTGTGCTTGGCGTCACCGGACTTTCGTAATCAGTTACCGGCCTTATTCAATTACAGCAATCGCCTTACAAATTCCATGAGGTCCGCCACTTGGCGAATAACATCCTGACGAGGTAGGGGTTGTTCATCGGTTAGCTCAAAGGCTTCATAGCGAAACTGAACCGCAAATGTATTATATTCTATAAAATCAAGAAAAGGAGTGCAATCAATTCCCTCTTTTTGTAAGAAATGAAGCAGCAGGCTGATATCGTGGGTTTTTGGATATTCCTTACCCCGCAGGGCTATCCAGGCCTTCAGTATCTTTTCTACCGCCTGTTGAGCGTGGAATCCAAAAATTTCATCATCAAAGATTGCCGACTCCGTCATGCCCCTAAGCGCCCTCAAATCCTTTTCTGCTATGGCCAGCATGCGACGGGCCTCATCAATGCTTTTCATACAGCACTTTTCCTTCCCGCAACGCCATAGCAACAACATGATTCAGCGAATGCCGCCATTGCTCCACCTCGTCACGGCTATATAGCAGAATATCCTTGGGTAATGCAAAAGGGGACAGCCGCCGCCATAACTTAGCCAACTCCTGTCGGCGGCTTCGGTGAGGGCCAAACGGTTCTGACTCAATAATCAAAAAGTCTACATCCGAATCCGGCCTGGCTGTTCCCTTGGCCCATGAACCAAAAACAATAATCCTCTCCGGGGATGCTTCAGCTACAATCGCCTTTACCATTTGCTCCAGGATGTCTTGGGTTGCTAGTGCCATGTGTACGCTACCCCCCAGGTTATCTCCTCAATTAATTCTTTGTGCTCCCGGCATCAGCCACTGATATACCGCCGAATTTTTGCACGATTAGTGGTATTTGGGTGTTATCCTTGTATAAAAAATTATATTGACACGGGCCTAAAGAACCCACAACTATCTAATGGCCTACCTGTTTGGATAATAGTCAAATCCAAATAAGTCTAATGAAACAGCAAGCCATCGTGGGTCGTGACAAAAGTCCTCTACAACTGGCCCGCTATAATCAACATTAACAGTATTTGGTTCAATGTTAGCAAATTGATAAACAAAATCAAAAGCTTCATTAGCAGTAGGAACAACTACCAAGGTATGCTTATGATCCAATTGTAGAAAGTCGGTTTTTATTCGCCACTCTCGCTCCCAAGTAAAATCAATGCCTTCTTCAGGATTGTATGGAACAAAACGATATTTCAAGCCTTGTGGTAAGCTATCAAAGATTTCTGGATGATCATAAATTACTGGACGACATCCTTTGCTAAACAACCATTTTTTACTTACAGCTATACCGTAAGGCTCGTAACGGGGCCTTTGTTCTTGAGATGATGCGATTTCAACCAATGAAAAGATAGAATTCAATTCTACAATAGGGGCTTCTGTGAAACAAATACAGTTTTCTCCATTTGTCCATTTAGATGCCCCTTTTAACTTTCCTTCATACAAAATTTTTGTTAAAATAGAGTGTGCAGAAGCCGACATATGGAGTATACCATTCCCTATTATTACCTTAATATTGTTTTCTTCAGGAGTACGTGTAAAATGAAACAAAAGGTTACTTACATCTCTGCGTACCAGCTTGATTCTTTTAGATAAATCTCTTGAGATTTCTGGTACTTTGTGTCTATTCATTTGTACTATTAATCCCCCTATATCCCTTACCCCAAAAAACAATCCATTAAGTTACAACCAGGATCGATACATTCCCCGGAGGAGGAGGCGGCGGCTTCACTATATTTTCTGCCGGAATCTTTTTCATTCTGCGAATGATAAATAACTACCGGCACCGGATCGCGACTATGGGTTCTTAAAGTCAACTGGGTGGCATGATCCGGCAGAACCATGATTTTATATTCCCCGAACCTCTGCAGCCCCTGCATTATAACACCCACCACTTGAGAGTCGAATTTCTCGATGGCGGCTAGTTTTTCCTCTAAGTTACCGCTATGGCTGGCCTCATCCGGCGCCTCCACATGCAAAAGCACCAGCTGCTTTTCTTCCAATTCGGCCAGCGCCGCCTCGGCCTTGCCCCGGTAATTGGTATCCAGATAGCCGGTAGCCCCGGGCACCTTTATTATATCAAGCCCGGCATATTTGCCGATGCCTTTAACCAGATCCACCGCACTGATGATGGAACCGGATAAGTTATATTTTTCCTTGAAAGTTTTTAACTGTGGGGCCTTGCCCTGTCCCCAGAGCCAGATGCTGTTGGCCGGTGACTTCCCCTGCTCGATGCGCCGCCGGTTAATAGGATGTGCGCTAAGAAGAGCATATGAATTTGCCATCAGCGCTTTTACATTGTTTTCGCTTTTGCCTTTCGGTAAATATTTCTTTATCGACTTGCCGATTATATCATGCGGCGGAGTGCAGTCGACTTTCTCCGGCCCATTGGCCCAACACATAATGTGGCGGTAGCTGACTCCCGGATAAAAGTTGATAGTGGAGCTGCCCAGATGCAGATTCAAATCATCTATCAACTTGCGGGCCTCGGTACTGCTGATATGCCCGGCCGAAAAATCCTGCATAACCCCCTCAAATGGTTTGTCCGGGGTTGCATCCAACGTTACCAAGTTACAACGAAAGGCCACTTCCTGCACCCGTAATCTGATTCCCAGACTGGCGGCTTCCAGCGGCGCCCGCCCGGTATATGAATCCTGGGGGTTATATCCCATGATGGACAAACCGGCCACATCGCTGCCGGCAGGAAACCCATCCGGGATAGTCCTGGCCTGGACTATAAGCCCCCTGCTTGCCAGAGTGTCCATATTGGGAGTATGAGCGGCTTCCAGCGGGGTGCGGCCCTGGAGTTCGGACAGGGGACGGTCAGCCATGCCGTCCCCGATCAGGATAGCATATTTCATGGTTTACCAATAAGTGTAGGTTGCGTTTTATACATATTAGGGCAGGTATCCAAACCTAATCCGTAAATCTATATTTTATTATACTCCACAAGGCTACAAAGCCGTCTCGCCAGGTAATCTTTTTGCCTTGAGAATAATCCCGGCCATAATAGGAGATCGGCAGCTCATATATGCAGCACTTTAATTTGGCCACCTTAGCCGTAATTTCCGGTTCAAAGCCGAAACGATTGGATTTTATTTCGATTTTTTTAATCACCTCGGTCTTAAAAACCTTATAACAAGTCTCCATGTCGGTGAGATTCAAATTGGTAAACATATTGGAAAGTAAGGTCAGCAGCTTATTTCCTGCATAGTGCCAGAACAGCAGCACCCGATGCGAACCGCCTATAAAGCGCGAGCCGAATACTACATCCGCCTCACCATCTACAATAGGCTGAATTAGGCGGGAATATTCATTAGGATCATATTCCAGATCAGCATCCTGGATAATGGTAATCTCGCCCTGAACATGCTTAAAAGCAGTTCTGATGGCCGCCCCCTTACCCATATTCTGTTGATGGTAAAATACCCTTATATCCCCAGCCTGTTCCATCTTCTCTAAATGTTGCCGGGTGCCATCAGTGGAATAATCATCCACCACCACTATTTCCTTATCAATATCAACTTGTTTTACCCGGCGTATAATCTCTTCTATAGTGCTGACTTCATTATATACCGGTATCACTACCGACAATTTAACCAAGACATGCTCCCCTATAATGATTTCTTTTTCTTGTTCTTGCGTTTAACCCAATTGCGCTTTTCTGTCTGGTGTGGACGGGAAAGCGCCAGCGCATTGGGGGATACATTCCGGGTAATCGTAGAACCCGCTCCCACGTAAGCATGTTTCCCCACCTTTAGCGGAGCCACTAACTGACTGCCTGAACCCACAAACACCCCGTCCTCGATCAGTGTCTGATGTTTTTTCTTACCGTCATAATTGCAGGTTATAGTGCCGGCGCCGATGTTGACTCCTTTACCCACTACCGCATCGCCTAAGTAGGTAAGGTGATTTACCTTGGAATCCGGCCCGATGGTGCTCTTTTTAACCTCCACGAAATTACCGATGCGGGTGCCCGCCTTAATCTCTGTTCCGGGCCGAATGCGGGCAAATGGGCCTATATGACAATCCTCGCCGATATTGGTTTCTCCTTCAATAACGGTATGCGGATAAATAACGGTATCACGCCCGATGCTTACCTGACGATCAATATGGGTCGTCTGCGGATCTAAGATGGTTACTCCATTCAGCATCCATTCAGTAAGAATATGTTGGCGGATCAAGCGACTGGCCTCAGCCAGTTGAACCCGGTCGTTAATTCCCAATACCTCTAATGGATCAATCGCACTATGGGTATGGATGGGAATTTCTTTTTTACGGCAAATCCCGATTACATCGGTCAGATAATACTCTTTCTGAACATTATTCGGCGTAATTTCCTCAAGGGTTTCAAACAAAACCTTACCCTCAAAGCAATAAATCCCGCTGCATATTTCCTGGACCAGCTTTTGCTCTGAGGAAGCGTCCTTCTCTTCCACAATTCCCCTTACATCGCCATAAGAATCGCGTATGATACGACCATAGCCGTAAGGATTCTCCAGTATAGTGGTAAGCATGGTCACCGGATACTGACCATGCTGAGCTACCAGACCGGCCAGAGTTTCCCGGGTTATTAAGGGGGTATCGCCATTTAAGATCAATATAGTTCCCTGAAAATTATGCAAATGCCGCTTAACCCGCTTTACCGCATCGCCGGTGCCCGACTGTTCCGCCTGAAGTACAAACTCCACCGGATAGTCCTTGAGTTCCTGCTTGACTTTATCCACCTGGTGCCCCACTACTACCAGTATTTTCTGAGCGCCCAGTTGTAAGGCAATATCCAACACATACTTGATCATCGGGGTGCCGGCCAGCGGATGCAGCACCTTGGGCAGCTTGGATTTCATGCGGGTACCCTCGCCGGCAGCCAGGATAACCACCGCTAACTCATCGACTTTAGCTGAGCTATCCATTAATTTATATCCTCGCCGGCCAGCGCCTTCAGGCTATCTACATAAGCCGGTCGGGCAACGCCCCGCTCAGTAATGATGGCAGTTACATAGCGGGCCGGGGTTACATCGAAGGCCGGGTGGGCGGCTTTAACCCCTTTTGGTGCAATTGATTTACCCTGAACATGGGTTACCTCATCGCTAGTCCGCTGCTCAATGGGAATCTCGTCGCCACTTGATAATGATAAATCCAGCGTAGAAACAGGCGCCGCTACATAAAACGGGATATTATGCTCCTTGGCCAATACCGCAACTGAGTATGTGCCGATCTTATTGGCCACATCCCCATTGCCCGCAATCCTGTCGGCGCCCACCACCACCAGATTGACCTTGCCCTGCTGCATAAAATAACCAGCCATGTTGTCGGTAATCAGCGTCACGTCAATACCATCGTGCATCAGTTCCCAAGCGGTAAGCCGGGCGCCCTGCAGAAATGGACGCGTCTCATCCGCCAACACACTCAGGCGCTTTCCAGCCTCATGCGCCGCCCGGACAACCCCTAAGGCAGTGCCGTAACCGGCGGTAGCCAGCGCCCCGGCATTACAATGGGTAAGAATGCAATCACCGTCTTTGATGAACTGCCGGCCGTGTTGGCCTATGTTCCGATTTATGGCGATATCCTGTTCGCGAATCTCTAACGCCCGCTGCTTTAATTTATCTTTTAATTGGTTTATCGGCAATGAATTATACTTTTGAATAATAGCTCTCATCTGCCCAATCGCCCAGAACAGATTTACCGCCGTGGGTCTGGTTTCACCTATTACCCGGCAAACCTCATCAAAATCCTGCGAAAAATTTTGTATATTATCCGCTTGAGAAGCCATGGTCCCCAGAGCAATCCCCATAGCCGCCGCTACCCCGATGGCCGGTGCGCCCCGAATTATCATGGTGCGGATAGCATCCGCCACCTGATTGTAATCGGTACATTCTATATATACTTCCCGTTCAGGCAATACGGTCTGATCGATCATGCGGACTATATCGTCTTTCCATTCAATAGTATTTATCATTCAAATTCACCTCTTAATCTCTTCAATATAACAGACTTTACTTTTTGCGCCATGTTTATAGTCTCCTCCGCATCTTGGCCGCTAATTTCTACCCAATCTCCGGGATAGCGGGTTTCAACCGCATAATCCGAAAGAAAAAGCTGTCTTTAAGTTCCACCCCAATTTCAGGTTCAATCTCACTACATAATTTAACCAATACTTCAATGTCATGAGTTTTGGGAAAATATATCTGGTAGAAAGAGAGAAATCCCTTTAAGTATTTTTCGGCACATTGTTGAGCATGAAAACAGATGGTGTCAGTAGGTGGATTTTCAAGCAATAAGCAGTGTTGCGCCGTTTTTAAATCATTATTCCCCTTCTTGAACCAGGAAAGGGTTAGTTCCTGGATTACCTTGCACTTAGCTTCATCGTTCATAAATCACTTTTCCATATCGCATTGCAGGGTATATTATAGTTCCTATTAAATCCTTGTATTTTTCCACCTCGGCGGGGGTATGGACGATTATATCTTTAGAAAAACAAAAATCCCTCAAGCTTTCCCTTATAGCTCTGGCCCTTTTATATCTGGGCAAATCTGAATCCATTACGATCAATAAATCCAGGTCGCTATCTTCTGTGGGATGACCACCGGCATAAGACCCAAAGAGAATAATCTTATAGGGATGAAACTTATTGACAATGCTGTCTGTTATTTCTTTTATAAACTTTTTTGTCAGCATCTTGTCTTATCCTTTTCCTGCCTCCAGATATTCATCAATGGCCAGCGCCGCCCGTTTTCCGGCGCCCATGGCCAGAATAACCGTAGCCGCTCCGGTAACAATATCCCCCCCGGCAAATACCCCCGGGCGTGATGTCTGCCCGGTCTGATCATCAGCCACGATGTAGCCCCATTTATTGGTCTTTAAATCGTTGGTGGTAGAGGCTACCAGGGGATTAGCGCCATTACCGACAGCAATAACCACTATATCCAGCGGCAACTCAAATTCAGAGCCGGCAATCGGAATGGGTCGGCGGCGACCGGAGGCATCAGGCTCACCCAGCTCCATCCGCTGACAATCCATAGCTCGCACCCAGCCATCCTCATTGGCCGAAATATGCACCGGATTGGTAAGCAGCTTAAACCGGATGCCCTCTTCTTCAGCATTCTCTATTTCCTCTCCACGAGCCGGCATCTCCAGCCGCGAACGGCGATAAACGATATAAACCTCCTCAGCTCCCAGACGCAGCGCAGTACGCGCCGAATCCATGGCCACATTTCCGCCGCCGACCACCACTACTCGCCTACCCCGCTTGATGGGGGTATCGTATTCGGGAAAAAGATAGGCCTTCATCAGGTTGACCCGGGTCAGAAATTCATTGGCCGAATATACGCCGTTTAAATTTTCCCCCGGAATATTCATAAAGTACGGCAACCCGGCGCCATTACCCAGAAACACCGCCTGATAGCCTTGTTCATTCATTAACTCATCTACGGTAGCGGTTTTACCGACCACAAAATTAGTGCGAATTTCCACCCCTAGGCGGGCCACATAATCCACCTCCCGCTGTACAATCTCCTTAGGCAGCCGAAACTCGGGGATACCATACACCAACACGCCGCCCGCCTTATGCAATGATTCAAATACGGTAACCTCATATCCCAGCTTTACTAATTCTCCGGCGGCAGTCAATCCGGAGGGGCCGGAACCCACAATAGCCACCTTCTTGCCTCTGGCTGGCGCTTTCGCTGGAATTTCCAACTCACCCCGGCCGGCTTCATAATCAGCTACAAATCGCTCCAGGCGGCCGATGGCCACCGGTTGTCCTTTAATCCCCAGGGTGCAAACCTTTTCACACTGATCCTCCTGGGGGCATACCCGCCCACAGACGGCCGGCAGGCTGTTTTGCGCTTTCAGCTTGCGAGCAGCTCCCATGAAATCCCGCCGGGCGACCAACGCAATAAAAGCGGCAATATCTATCTGCACCGGGCAACCGGATACGCAGGGTAAATTTTTGCACTGCAAACACCTTTCAGCTTCAGCTACCGCCAGTTCCTCAGTATAACCCAAAGCTACCTCGTCGAAATTGGCGGCCCGAACTCCAGGCTCCTGCTTCGGCATTTCCTGGCGTGGGATTTTAGCCGGCTTCGGCGGCTTGGAAGCTGTAGAATTATCTGTCATCGTGCGTTGTTGCTGCCTTGTCATTTTTTATCGGTTTTTGTAAGTCCATATTAAACACGCATAGATTAGCATAGCCGGCCATTATTTGCAATACCTTAACCTACTTCTAAAATGTCACTGCTTTTTGGTAGTAACCGGTTGATAATAAGCAACATCAATGCCTGTACATAGCCAAGAATCGTATGAACTCTGCTGACGCCGAAATCCTTAAAGGGAGTGTCGCCAATAAGGGGGCATTATGTAAGACGTTGGCAATATATAGTTGTAATAACACGATAAGTATGATATAATATGCATGTAACTAACACACACAACCCAGGAGAAGTTACATGCTAAAGAAAGAGAACGGGCAGCAAGATTTTCATAGGCAATTCTCTAGGAGTCTGCCGGTCAAGTCCGACAGACTCCTAGAGAATTGCATTGAGCATAGTTTTCATTGCAGCAATAAAATCCTTCCCCACTTCACCCCAGAAACCGGGCTTAGACTTGGGAGGCGGCGGAACGTCATTTTCAGTAGCTGGTTCAGAGAAAACCAATTGATCTTGCTGGATGGCCTTCACTTCATCAGGCTGTATCAGAGCAGACTCCTGCCGGGCAATTCTTGTTGCTGCCTTTTTGTCTTTCCAGGCCCTTGGCTTATTAGTCCTGCCAGCTCTTCTGATTGTTCTTTTCGCTGAGGCATGAAGTTGAGAACTTAGGCGATTGATGCCATTCTGCTTACGTTTTTGCCAGTATTCCGCTGACAGGGAAAGTGGTTTGACCTGTGTTTCGGAGTTACTGCCGGCCAGCGGAGATTTAGGCGCCTTATCTGTTGAGGCTGTACCCTTATTCAAACCCGTTTTATCGGCAGCTGGTAATTTGCGCTTACATAACCGGTTTGTAATGTATAATGAGCCGGCCACAAACAGCGAGAGCAGAAACAGGGTAACAAATATGTGTTTTCCGCTGAATTTAGCTGAACGAAACGCCAATTTGAACAAGTAAAAGGAATTGGGTTGTTTTTTAAGTTCCATCGACTTATAGCCCTCAAAATAGTATTAGCATTAACTGTCGGCTTTGTCAAATCCACCATATCGGAGAAAAGCTTAGCAGCAATGGTCTTTAAAAACTTAGCTTGCCAAAAAAAACCTTGACTGTAAGCTTATAAATTTATTTTTTTCCTTAAAATAGGTGATGCCGTTCAAGCTGAAAAGGACAGCGGAAAAGATAAGCGCCAGGAGCGGGTTGGCTATATATGCTATAGTTCATGAAGACCATGGGAGTGGATAGTTTGGTAACTGAATATATGCCCAAGCCCGGTTCAGGAAAAGGGATATTATGGCCTACAACCTGTTTATGGCGAGTAAGCTTTTGATTATGCCCGATGGCTGGAAAAACAAGAGCATAAAGAGCATCAGGTGGTTGGTACTGGGGGTAGCCGGTAAGCTGATAACCCAT
>JAJRUS010000097.1 GCA_024277675.1 bacterium
CAAATTCTCCTGAGGTGGTGACTCCTGACCCAGCATAGGCCTTATCTCCTTTATTTATGCTGACATAGCTTGATTTCTCACCCCCATATTGTATCATATCTATCGGCTAAATAAAACGATTTGGGCAACAGCCCGATTACACGAAATAGTGATGGGTGGCAAGCTACTGGTTGATTTTTCCTTGACAACATTAAAAAAGGTAATTATAGTGATTATGTTTATTATAATTGTTTTTTTAGTGCAAGGAATCCAAAAGCCCATGAGAAAGAAAGCATAAGCGTTAGCCTTACGAAGGATCAAGTTAGTGAACTGGATAATATAAAAAAACGAACAGGTGTTCCGATAAGTATAAGAAGCAACAAAGACTTCCGGTCGTTGATGCCTGGTAGTTAAGGTGTTAATTCAACTTAAAGGTAAAATTTAAAAAATTATGGCCACTAAAAACATCCCCCCGGAAGAGCGAATTATCTTTGCCCTTGATGTTGACTCGAAAGAGGAAGCTGAAAAATGGGTTGAGAAGCTGGGCTCTCATATTAATTTTTTTAAAGTTGGGTTACAGCTTTTTATCGCCGGCTGGTTTCCTGTTATCGACATGATAACCAGCCGTGGCCATAAGGTTATGTGTGACCTTAAAATCTTTGATGTCCCGGAAACTGTTAAATTAGCTGTAAAGCAACTGAAAAACAGGGGGGTTACTTTTGCAACTGTACATGGTAATGACCCCATACTTAAAGCAGCGGTGGAAGAAAAAAACGGTGTCAAAATTCTTTCTGTTACAGTATTGACTAGTTTTGGTGAAGAAGAAATGAGGGAAATGGGCTTTACCGGCACCATTGAGGACTTTGTTTTGAAACGTGCCAAACGTGCACTGCAAATTGGGTGTGACGGTGTTATTTCATCAGGTCTTGAGGCCCCTGGCCTGCGAAAGGATTTAGGCGATAATTTTATTATAGTCACTCCAGGGATAAGGCCGGGAAAAAACATTGAGATTCCTCAAGATGATCAAAAGCGGATCGTAACCGCCAGGGAAGCAATAATTAATGGCGCTGATTATGTAGTTGTTGGCCGTCCAATTAGCACAGCAAAAGACCCGGTGGCCATGGTCGAACAGATGCAGGAAGAAATACGTAAGGGCTTAATGGTACCTTCATAAGTCTCAGTTTTTGTTTTCAAATTATCTGACCAATATATATTCTTTTATATGCCTACGGTTAGATTTTTCGCATGCCTTGATTTTGAACGAAATTCCTGATTTTTCAAAGTACCATATATACCATCATCCAGCCAACTTGTCAAAAATGTAACCATGGGCCATTTATGGCCTTTTTACTTGACCCACCTTAAATAATCACCTATTATTTCCCTTGAGGAACAGAAAATTAATATGACACTTGTCTCTGCTGTATGATGAATGAGCAGCAGTCAAACTAAAAGGAACCATAATACATGCCGCCAGAAGCCAAAAATTTAAGCCTATTAAAAGCCTTAGCCGCCATTGCCTGGGCCGATGGACACTTAAGTAATGAAGAGCTTAATTACTTAAAACATTTAGCCTTAAAATTTAATTTATCAGATAAGGCTTGGGTTAAATTGGAGCCATATCTGGATGACCCCGTATCCTTAGGGGAAGGCGAAACCTTAATCAAGGATTTTTTGAGCAAAATCAATACCCCTAAAGAAAAAAAAGAACTGCTCGATTACTTGGAAGAGATGATTAACGCCGATCAGCAGGTAACCCCGGAGGAGCTGGAATTTTTAAAAAAATTCTCTCAAATCATCCGTGATACCTCTGCGCTTGGCATAATCCAGGGCAAATTAAAGGGGCTGTTCGGTAAAACCCTGTTTAAACCAGCCGCTGGCCGGGATAATGAATTATCCGAATACACGCATAACAAGCTGTTGTATAAACTGCGCCGTCGCCTGGCTGAGGCTAAGCTGGAGTCGGAATTACCCTTGGAGCGTTTAAATTATTTGACCCTGTTCGGGGGGCTTATGGGGCGGGTAGCCTATGCCGACGGCCATATTTCCGCTGAAGAGCTACAGAAAATAAGGGCGCAGCTTAACCAACCGGGGCAATTTACCCCCAGTGAACTGGATATTCTAACTACGGTGATTGAGGATCAAACCCTGAAGGGTCTGGATCATTTCCGGCTGACCTCTGAATTTTTTAAGGTTTCCGACCGCCAGCAGCGGTTGATGTTATTGGACTGTTTATTCGGCCTGGCGGCAGCCGACCGGCAATTGTCGTATCAGGAGATAGAGGATATTCGCTCGATTGCCTATGGCCTGGGTCTGAGTCATAAGGATTTTATTGAGGCTAAGCTTAAATACTTACATAGAGCTGACTCAGCATGAACCGACTTATACCAAGTTGCGTTCATATATATATACGCAACCTAAAGGTTGCGGCTACCACTGTAGTCGCAGGCTTTAGCCTGCGTTATCAATATATCTTTGAATACAACTTGGTATTAAATATGAATATATCAGGTGTAGTCTTTAGCTTAAGATGAGAAAATATTTACTGGTTTTAATACTTATCCCTATGTGGGGGCTCATGCTTCAATTGAGTTGTAAGCCGCAACCCGAAGAAGCCCCCGCTAAAACAGAAAGGGTGGCGATGAAGATGGAACATGTGCGTAAGCCAGCCGTAGCCGGTACATTTTATCCCACAGACCCCTCCCGGCTCAAAAAGCAAGTAGAAGATTTCTTAAATCAGGCCACTAAGTCGAAATTAGCCGGTGAAATAGTGGCCCTGATCTCACCCCATGCAGGCTATGTTTATTCCGGCCAAGTGGCCGCTTATGCCTACAAGCTGCTTGAGGGCTTAAAGTTTGAGGCGGTAGTGGTTATCGCCCCCAGCCATTATTTCCCTTTCAAGGGGGCCTCCGTTTATTACCAGGGGGGCTATGAGCTGCCCCTGGGCGTAATTCCTGTCCATGAACAACTGGCTGCACAGATTATGGCTAAAGCCGGAACAATAGATTTCTATCCCCAGGCCCATGCCCGCGAGCATTCGCTGGAGGTGCAGTTGCCCTTTTTGCAGACCGTGCTGGGGAACTTTAAACTGGTGCCTATAGTAATGGGTTCCCAGGATATGGCTAGCTGCCGCACGCTGGCTAAAGCTATTGCCGACACCATAAAGGGGCGCCGGGTATTGATCGTGGCCAGCTCCGATTTGTCTCATTTTCACGATTACGATAAGGCGGTAGCGCTGGATCGTACGGTACAGGACAGGGTAGCTAACTTTGACCCTGAGGGGTTGGCGCAGGATTTAGCCAGCGGGGTAAATGAGGCCTGCGGCGGTGGGCCGATAATTACCGCACTACTTGCGGCACGTTTACTGGGGGCGGATAAAACCAAGGTACTTAAATACGCTAACTCAGGAGATGTTACCGGTGATCTGAGTCGGGTGGTAGGCTATATGTCGGCGGTGGTTTATAAGAGTTCAAGTGCGGCTGATAAAGCAGAGACACCAAAAGCAGAAAGTAGTCAGGGATTAACCCCGGCAGAAAAACAGGAATTACACCGTATCGCCCGTACTACCATTGAAAAACTTGTCCGGGGGGAAGCCCCTCCCCGTTTTACCCCGCTTACCCCCGCGTTACGAGAGAAACGCGGCGCCTTTGTAACCCTCAAAAAACATGGCCGGCTAAGGGGCTGCATCGGTTACATCCAGGCCATAAAACCCCTCTATTTAACTATCGAGGAAATGGCTAAAGCGGCTGCCTTTAACGACCCCCGCTTCCCCTCCCTCACCGCAGCCGAGCTGGCTGATGTAGAGATTGAAATATCAGCGCTTACCCCGTTGCACAAGATTAATGATATTAAAGAAATTGAAGTAGGTAAACACGGGATTTATATTAAACAAGGCTTGCACTCAGGGCTCCTGCTGCCGCAAGTGGCTACCGATAACCACTGGGATCGGTTAACCTTTTTAAAGCAAACCTGCGGCAAGGCAGGGCTAGCCCCGGATGCCTGGCAGGATAAAGATACCGAAATTTATATTTTTTCAGCCGATATATTCTAACCCGGCTAAAGCTGGTTTTATTCCCGATATATGTATGAATTTTAATGTATGTTGTTTCCTGTAGCCGGGCCGAAGTTATGTGCCGGTTAACTCCTCGAATTTTCAACCTGACCCAACATGAAATTCAAACTGGGACAAAAATTAATCCTGACCATCGGCGCAATAATAACCGTGGCCATAGTCACTTTATTCTGGTGGCTTACTGCTCACTAGCAGAAAATATTTCAGCGCGAAATCAGACAACAGGCCCGGGCCTATTTTGAGCACATTGTGTTGGTGCGCCACTGGTTAGCCGATCTGGGCGGAATATATGTACTTAAAAAGGAAGGTGTAGAAACCAATCCCTATTTGAAAAAAATTCCCGGTTTAGAGTCTGAAATTGTGGATATCCAAGGCCGAACCTATACCCTGAAAAATCCGGCATTGGCCACCAGAGAGCTTTCTGAATATGCCGACCGGGAGGGGCTTCCCATAAAGTTTAAAATTACCAGCCTGAAGCTACTGAATCCCAACAATGCCCCCACTGAGTTTGAGCGCCGGGCGCTTTTGAGTTTTGAACAAGGCCAAAAAGAAGCGTATGCCATAGATAATGAAGCCGGCGTCAGTGTATATCGTTACATGGCCCCTTTATACATAAAAAAAGCCTGTTTGAGATGTCATGCCCATCAAGGCTATAAAGTGGGAGATGTCAGGGGCGGCATCAGCCTTACTATACCGATTCAAAGCCTGGAGGATGAACTCAAAAATAGAAAAATTTTATTTTCCTTATTAGCAATTTCAATTACCTTGATCATTATCAGCCTGCTATATATGTTGGTCAGGCATATGGTGAGCAAGCCACTGGAGGTATTGAGCAATACTACCAGGGGGCTGACTGAGGGCAGATTGAATCAATATACCTCGATTAAGACCGGCGATGAGATTGAATATTTAGCCGCTCAATTTAAAGCCATGGGCGAAAACCTCAACAAATCCTCGCTGGAACTGGAAGAAACCAGCCAGACTTTAGAGAAAACCAGACAACAATTAATCCATTACGACCGGCTTTCCACTATAGGCACAGTGGTAGCCGGAGTGGCCCATGAGTTGAAAAGTCCGCTGATAAATATTAGCTATGAGCTGGAAAACTTGAAAAACTCCATGGGCGGGATGAGCCGGGAAAAATGCGGGTCTTTCGAATTGCTTAAAGGAGAGATACAGCGTACCAACCAGATTATCAGGCAACTGCGGGAAGTTACCCGGGCAAAAACCAGGGAATTGGAAGCGCTGGATATCAACCAGTTACTCAGCACCAGATTATTTTCCATTTTCTTTACGCAGCTAAAATTAAAGGGGATAAAAGTAGAGCTAAAACTGGATAAAACTATCCCCCCCATCTGGGCTTATAAAACTCAAATTACCCAGGTACTTATAAATTTAATCCGGAATGCTGAAAATGCCATGGCCGAAGGAG
>JAJRUS010000098.1 GCA_024277675.1 bacterium
ATAGGTGGTGAATCCATTTTCAATGACCCCTTCGGGTTGATTATCTTCGGGCTGGCGTTGGGGGTGTTAAGCGGAGAGGCCGTCAATTGGGGGGCCACTATCGTTTTGATTCTTGTCGGCTCACCCCTGTTAGGTATTTCGCTTGGCTTTTTGTTTTATCTTTTATATAAACGGCTTGACGATCCGGTGAGCGAGGTGATGCTCTCCGGAATGCTGTTTGTGGCGGCGCATTATGGGGCTGAGTTTTTGCACATGTCGGAGTTTCTGGCGGTGGCCCTGGCTTCCATCTTTGTGGGTAATAAAAAACAGTTGTGCATGAACGAGGAGACCCGCGAGACTTTGAGCAGGGTGTGGGAGGCGCTGGCTATCGGTATCGAAGGTTTCCTTTTTCTAATGATCGCCAGAGAAATTCCGCTGGAGCGCTTGTTTAACTATCTGCCCTTGGGACTGCTGGCTATAGCTTTGGTTATGGCGGCCCGCTCATCGGCGGTGCATCTTATATTATGGATACTGGATCGTGTATTTAAACAAGATGTGCCCCTTAAATGGCGGATAATCATAGATTTAAGCGGTCTGCATGTAGGGGTTACTATGGCTATCATGCTCACCCTGCCCAAAACCATTCCGCAGGTGCAAGATATCAAAATCATGGGCTATTATGTGATCATTTGGTCGGTGTTGATCGTACCCTCGCTCATGAAATTTGCACTTCGCAAACTGGGGCTCTCGGAAAAAGCTTCGGTTTCGAACAGCAAAATGTAGCAAGATACTACCGGACAGGCCATACTGACAACTTGGTTTCCTGTTATCAGGATAAGTTTGAATTCAACCCATAATTATTCCAGATTGTTGTGGAAGGAAAGAAAGAACATTATCAATTTTTTTACCCTAAGGCGCCTATTAACTCACCCCTTAAAGATTTTCGCATTGAGCAGCTCTCTTCTATTAACTTATCTTTGTTTGAGGAAGTAATAATTTTTACTATGGGTTTTTTAAGTTTATTATCAAACAAGTTATAGATTTCATTATCATTGATTTTATGTTTTTTCAATCCATCTATGTTCCATTGGTTAATTAAATCAAATAGTTCTTTTTTCCCACCGCTGTTGAAAACAAAAGTTAATATGAAAGTAACTAATACTGTATTAGAAATGCAAGCAACTTCGGCGGCGTTTATGGCAAATGAATTACCGTTAAAAGAAATTGATAATCCCCCATTATTTTTGACTAATTCAAATGCCTCCACATCAGTTATGCTATCACCTACAAATATAGTTCTTGATAAATCTATACCCGTCCTTTCAACACATTTTTTTATTGCATTGGCTTTTTCTTTACCACCCATAACATTTGTATTTGTTAAGATTTTGTACGATTCCATGCCCTTCATTTCTTGCCAAAACATTTCATTTAATCTCTTAACCGTTCTTAAAGTATCTGAAGATAAACCTTGTCCATTATTTGTGTGAAACAGCTTTATATCCGGTAAACTCAATATTTCGTTCGTAAACTCCTTTATGGTGTTCGTTTCAGCTAAAGAAAACTCGTAACTATCTATATCTAAATGGGTACAATAAACGTTTTCCCTGGGGATAGAAATAAATTCATAAAGGGGATAGGCGAATTGCTCATAACTTGTTGTTATCATGAAAGTTTCCATGATATGCTTTATGTAGTTTAATGATTTTTTTGCATCAGCAACTAAGTTAAAGTTCTTTATTGATATGTCTTTTATGGCATTATTTGTAGCTCCGAATGCTTTTAAAAAAGGCAATATTAATCTTAACGTATCACCAGCTTTGTAATTTTCTTTTTTTTCAACATATACTAAATAATCATCATAAGCGCTCAATTTTGCAAATAATTCATCTCCATCAGGGATAAAATGTTGCGCTAACTCAAAGGCATTATCATTCAAACACGTTGGTCCCTCGCAATCGGAAATGAACTGATATCTCTTAATAATATCTTGCATTAACAAACCCTTTCTATCAATTCAAATTTTAAACCATAAAAAAATATTATATAACAGAAAATTCAAAAAAATAAAAGCTTTTATTTTAAATTTTTAATCTAAGTTGCGATTCATCCTGCTCATTTGCGTAACTTGCCGAATTATATTATTTGTATCATTGTTCGTGAAAATTCTCCAATTACTATAAGCGCTCAGCTCAGAAGACGTTATCATTTAAACACAAGCGGCCTTAACTGTCAGAACAGAATTGCTGATGGTACATCTGATTTCTGGTAATTAAGATAAAATGCTTGAAATTCTTCATTATAAATTATATGGTTATTCTAACATATTTATAATATAAGGGTCAATCTTCTAGTGTGCTGAGTCGTGGACAGTTTCACCTAACTTATTGTAAATATAAGCCTGATGTTTCGGCGTGGGGACACGTCGAAACCATTATAATACATTATAATATATTGCAATCATTTATGTTTCGGCTTGAGGACAAGCCGAAACATCACAAAAGTGTCCACGACTCAGTCTAGTGTGAACTTCATGAAGCATACCGGTTTTGTATATTCGGCTGAATATTTAAAACATAGAACCAAGTTCCATCCAGAGTGCAAAGAGCGGTTGACTGCTATTTTAAGCCGGCTTGAGCAAAGCGGACTGTTAGCGCAGCTATTGTCTGTCCAACCTTATCCGGCCACTATTGAACAAATTGCGCTGGTGCACAGTAAGGATTACATCGGCGTGGTCAGGGATAGCTGCCGGCAGGGGGTGCGAATGCTGGATATGGATACCCAGATATCTCATAATTCATATGAGGTGGCTTGCCTGGCGGTGGGTGGAGCGCTGGCCGGGGTGGATGCAGTGATACAGGCTGAGGCGGATAATGTTTTCTGTGCGGTGCGTCCTCCGGGGCATCATGCACTGCCTGATAAGGCTATGGGTTTTTGTCTGTTTAATAATGTGGCGGTGGCCGCCCGCTATGCCCAGCAGGAATATGGGTTGAATAAAGTGCTGATCATTGACTGGGACGTGCATCATGGCAACGGCACCTATGATGTTTTTGCCGCTGATCCTTCGGTGTTTTATTTTAGTATCCACCAATTCCCGCATTATCCGGGAACCGGCCGGGCAGATGAGACCGGCTGTGACAAGGGGGCAGGCACCAGCCTGCATGTGCCGCTGTCGGCTGGAGGGGGAGATGCGGAATATATAGCCACCTTTAAGCAACAGTTGGCTCCGGCGGTATTAGCATTTAAGCCTGAATTAATCCTGATTTCAGCCGGATTTGATGCTCATGAAGCTGATGCGTTATCCTCCATACAGCTAAGCAGTAAAGGCTTCGGGCGGCTGACTGACATTGTACGTGAACTGGCTGATGAGGTTTGCGCAGGTCGTATAGTCTCGGTATTAGAGGGTGGTTATAACCTGACTGCCCTGGCTGAATCGGCATATGAGCACATCAGGGCGTTACAGGGGGCCGCCGATTAACCTGAGGAAAGACGGGTCTCCGCCCCCCGGGCACAGCGGAAGCCCAGCCGGTTGTTGCGGTCATCGGGCATATCGAAATCCCGGTCGCTACACCGCAGGTAGAAGGCTGGACTCATATAACAGCCGCCGCGAACGACCCGATAATTCCCTTTATCCGGTCCCACCGGATTCTGTGGCGGACTGTTTTTGTAATAATGCGGGTCATACCAGTCGGCCACCCACTCGCAAACATTCCCCGCCAACTGGAATACCCCGTAGGGAGATGCTCCCTTGTCCAGGGAAGCAACGTCACGATAAGTATTTTTAACTCCCTCCCATTGTTTAGCGAAGTGGGCTCGCTCCTCATCCGGGTTCTCATTCCCCCAAGGATAGCGCCGCTGGTCGGTGCCGCGGGCCGCCTTTTCCCATTCGGCCTCGGTGGGCAGGCGCTTTCCAGCCCAATTACAATAAGCCACAGCATCATCCCAGGCAACATTCACCACCGGTTGTCGGGCAATTTCAGCCGGAAAGGCGCCATAATGAGAAGTTCGCCAAAGGGCCAGCACCCTTTCTGCTTCTTTAACACCGGCTTCCCTGAGACGCTTTTTTAATTGTTCCTCATATCGTATCTCTTTGTTAAAGTAAGCGGAAATAACACCCCCATTATATTTTATAATGATTTTTGCATCCAGTAATTTTTGAACTAACCCGGGGTCATTAAGATCGTCTTTAGCGAAAACACCATCCTGTTTCCATAAATCGTACTCAGGATCGGTGCGGTTTGAGGGTATTCGGTAAGCGGTTTCCTGGACAAACTTTTTATACTGGGCGTTGGTTACCTCATATTTATCAATGTAAAAATCGCCCAAGAAAACCTGGTGGGGCGGGCGCTCATCATTATACAATTCCTTACTGCCCATGGTGAATTCCCCGGCCGGAATCAATATCATCTCCGCCCCATCCTTTTCATTGATGATGGTTTTCGGCGCGGCTAC
The DNA here is from genome assembly GCA_024277675.1 of bacterium. Taxonomy (GTDB): domain Bacteria; phylum SZUA-182; class SZUA-182; order SZUA-191; family JAJRXT01; genus JAJRUS01. The sequence continues at coordinate 4,432 of JAJRUS010000098.1, forward strand.
TGCCCCGACCGGCATAATCGGAACAGAAATTAGAAATAATAATATTATTGTTTTAAGGTATTTCATGAAAATCCCCTTATTTTAGATAGGCTGGAGGCATCTAAGGTAAGCTTATTAGCAAATTATATACCAAGAAATTGAAAAAAAATCACACTCCCACATAATTGGTCATTATCCTCAGCTTATCAAGATATTGGCTGAAATAAGCCGGCTCATATCAAGCCATTAAACTGACAAGTAATAATTTGCAAAAATATGGCATACATGACGTGTCATGGCATTAGTGCACCATAAAAACAAACCTACAAGAAGTCGATAGAAAGTATTTTTAGTGCAAATATTTTAAAATAATAAAGGGGGATATCGTAATCATTAATATCTTTGAAGGGATGGCGCTACAACTGCACTCTGAATAATTTGCAGGAAAGGTCAAAACTACAATACTCACCACACTGCCTACAGGCGCCGGCGGGGCTCGGCATGGTTGGGCAAATACTTTTATATAATTCCCTGTAGAGGAAGAAACTGCAACTGGTGGGTTTTAAAGAATCCGATTATGCCGTCAGCCGAGGCCACGCAAATATCGTCGGGATCATACCCATTATTGTCGCCAATGGGGAAGACAAAACCTGTCTTGCCGACCTTGTTCGGCGGGGCATCTATTATTTTAACAAAACGTCCAATCCACTCTTGCTTCAATTAGTTTACCTCCCATTTATCCACTTTAACATTAGGCCACCAGCCGCAGTTCCTGCACGTATTTTTCACTAAGCTGCCCCAGTTCCTGTATATATTCTTTGGAATATGGTTTTAGCTGTTGAAAATTGGCATCCAGCGCCTGGGCGGGTTTAAAATTTTGCAATACCAGTCTTTTGGCGCCCTTAATTTGATCAAGTAATTGCTTTAATTTAGTTTTATCAAGCAGGGTGGGACAGACGGTGGTGCGCAGTTCATAATCCAATCCGGAAGCTTTGAGCAGGTCAATACACTCCCTGATAGCCTCCACCTTTGCCCCCCGACCGGTAGCCCGTTGGTAATCCAGTTCATTTAACGGGGCCTTGACATCCAAGGCTACATAGTTAAGCAAACCCTCTGCCAGCAACCGGGCCAGCATATCAGGCCGTGAGCCGTTGGTATCCAGTTTTACCGGCCAGTTTTTTTGTTTTATCTGGCGAATGATAGCCGGTAGTTCATCCTTCAGGGTGGGTTCTCCGCCGGTTATTACCACCCCGTCGATCCAGCCCTTAAATTTACCTAAGCGCACCAGTACATTTTCAAGGGGTATGTCGGGCAAGGCGTCAGGATTATGCGCCAGTTCCGGGTTATGGCAATAAGGGCAACGGAAGTTACACCCCGGCAGAAACAGGACGGAAGCTATCTTACCCCACCAGTCCAGCATCGAGGTTTCTATAAATCCTTTAATATAAAAATTATCCATGGCAACTAAAGACCTTGACCCTCATGAGGGGAGAGGGCCAAGGCCTACCTCAGGGAAAAATTCAATTTCCCCGCTTAACCTTTATTATTAAACACTCAGCGTTGTCCGGTTAGGTTCTTGCACACAGCAAAAAAACAATCAAAAAATGATTTTTCGGCTTGTCCTCAAGCCGAAAATGTCAGCAGGGACGATTTCCCTTTCCGGTTTCGGCCTGGGGACAGGTCGAAACATCAACCTTCATTATTAAACACTACCACGACCCGCTTAACAAACGAGTTTCCTATAAGCCATAAATAATAACTAATTCGTTTCCCACTTTTTCTTAACATCCGCCGCAGTAGGGATTATTCCCCGCCACTCAGCCAACTCATTATCCTCCCCATCCACCAACAACAGCGTGGGAGTGGACATTACGCTATAGTATGCTCCTTCAGCCAGCCCATTGACCGTATTTAAATCAAAACACTCTACCTCATAGCCATCCAGCTCAAGCTGTTGGACCACATCCTTCATCTGAGGGCAACGAGGGCAATCATCCTGCCAGAACGCCTTCAAAATAGACAACTATACCACCTCCTTTAAACCAGGTAATGTCTTCACCTTATTATCAAATGCGCCGGTATTGCGATAGCGATCGGCCAACTCGCCCTTTTTGCCTTTGTTCCAGATTGATGTTTTGGTGAAATAACCCGTAATGCGGGTTATCCCATCTACGTTGGTCGAACCGCAATAGCTACATTTTTCAGCTAAGCCGCGGCTGGTCTTATTGCAGTCATTGCAACTGGTAAACTCAGGAGAAAAGGCCAACTGATCATTCAGTGTCTGGTGAAAAGATTTGGCGACAAAGTTGGCCAGCGATTCAGGCGAAGGCTGCGCCTCACCCAACCAGATGTGAGAGATTGACCCTGCCGGAATTAAGGGATGAAACAAGCCTTCAGTCTTTACCCGCTCTACCGGATTTACTTTAGCCCCTACATTGAGCAGGGTGGAGTTGGTATAGTATACCTCGCCGGTTTTGACACTCCCCTTGATCACCGACCCCGAAGCAGGAGAATGATAGCGCAAGTCCAACTTCGCAAAACGATAGGCGGTAGATTCCGCCGGAGTCTGTTCCAACACAAACTTTAAATGATGTTTATCCGATAGCTTTTCCGCCACCAGTTTCATGTGGGATGTGACGCTCAGACCTAATTTGATGGCCGCTTTAGACTGATGTAGCTCCTGCCCGCAATGGTACTGCACCAATTCATTCAGGCCCACCATACCGACCAGGAAAGTGGCTTTATGCAATCGCAAATAAGACTCCTCATCCTGTTTCATGGTAAGCATGGCCAGTGGGCCATTTTCCCCGAGGGCCAAGAGTTTCTCGATAAATACCCTTTTTTCTAAGTGGGCTTGAGCCACCAGCTCCATAACATCGGTGAGTTTGGCGAAAAGGGCGGCATCATCTCCCTCGGCTAAGTACGCCAGTCGAGGCAAATTGATAGTCACGTTTTGCAGGGCGCTATAGCGCATCTTCCAGGGGGAAGTTGCATCGGCCAGATCGGAAGCTTCCAGCTTAAAGCTCAGGCGGCAGCATTGACTGATTTTGGCGGTATCTCCCCGATCAAAGACGAAGTAAGTAGTGCCCTTCTCTGAGGCTACCTGACATATGTGACGGAGAAACTCTTTGTGGCCTGGGGTTTTGAAGAATTTTTCTGTTATATGAACCAGTGGCTTGGGGAAGAAGAAGGGACGACCTGAAGCATCGCCCTTTAAATAGACATCGAATAACGCCCATACAAACTTCCGGGCTTCTTCGGCATAATCGGAATAATTCAGCCCGGTATACTCGCCGCCAGGCCCGATTGCCGGTACATCCGCAAAGTGTTTCGGCACCTCCCAGTAAAGGTTTATATCGCTGAAAATGGCCTGTCCGCCCCGGGCAACTGCCTGCTGGGAGAACTCAAAAATCAGCATTTGAGCCAACTGTTCCACTTCCCGGTCAGACATACCGCGCAGATAAGGGGCAAAAAACAGGTTCACCGCATCCCAGCCGATTGCCCCGGCAAAATGCCCCTGCAACATGGCGGAGAATTTCACCATGTGCGCCAGCAAAACTTCTGCATGCTTGGCCGGCTTGGCATTGGAAGAGGCATTCGGCAGGTGCAGCCCGAATTTTTTCACATACTCAAGCGACTGCCCCGAACAATAAGGCCGGTCGCAAAAACCCAAATCATGTAAATGGATATCTCCCCGCATGTGCGCATCGCCTACATCCTGGGAGAAAATATTAAGCAGGGCATACTCTTTTTTAATACTCTCCGCCAGAGTTAAGTTAGTGGCTTCCGGCCCATGGGGGACATTGGCATTCTCCCGGTTGGGATGCAGAATTAGTTGGTCCACATCATATAAGGGCATACCTAAACGGGTATGCATGCGGCGGGCTTTCTCCAACCCATGCTCAATCAACTTGGCATCCACCAGTTCCCGAATCAGGGGGGCGGTAATTACCTTAATTTTAGAGTGGTGAATCTGCTGCTCCACCTCCCGGCTGACCCGTTCGGCGGTTTCTGTGTCGATATATGTTTCCCGCACCAGCGCCTCCACAATCCGTTGCCGGTTCCAACCCGCCATGTCTTCGCTGGAGGTGCGCACAAACAGAGTCATATCAGTAGTCTCCCTGGTATTATCCTTAAACTGAGCATCTCTTTTTGCAACACCTTTATCCAACAACATATAGCGCCTCCTTAAAGTTTATGTAATCTTCAACGTTCCGCTGAAAATCTCCGATTACGATTCATTTATTTTTAGCCTCCAACGCCCCAGATCCTGATCAAATACTATATGCGGGAGATACCCTTCGTTGGCCCTCAGCCTGGCTTTCTTTAACCGAGGCAACTTGAGAGGCTCAGTAAAAAAAAAACTCCGTTTCTTTTTCTTTGTTAATAGTGGATTCCCTGACCTGTTTCATCTTGATTCACCAGTATTTTTTGAGTTAATATACACTTTCATGGTTAATCTAAATGTCATGCTATCACTGCTTATCCCAGAAAGCTGTTTTGTGAATAAGCGGTGAATAACCCCCATTCTTTGTGGATATCCTGTTTATAACCACAACATGTAGTATATATTAATTATCATGCCTAAAGATGTCAAGTAGAAAATGACAAAAAAAATAAAAAATTTTAGCTTGTAACAGAAAAAGGCAGGGCCGCTTAGACATCATTAAATGTTAAGCTCTATGTTTCAGTTTGTTAGCCGAAGATAACCGAATAAAGCGGTTGGAATGCAGCCGGAAAAAACTCAAGTAGACAGACAAATCGTTACAAAACAAAAACCCTGGCTAGATCGGGTTGTACGGCCGTTCGCCGAAGATGGCGGTGCCTATGCGCACCATATTAGCGCCCTCGGCTATAGCCACCTCAAAATCATGACTCATGCCCATGGAGAGATATTGCATATTTATACCGGGGATATTTTTGGTTTTTGCCTGCTCGAACAACTCTTTCATCCGGCCAAAATAAGGGCGTGAATCCTCGGGGTCAGACATATAGGGAGGGATAGCCATCAAGCCCCGGACAGCTATATGCTTAAAGGTGGACATATGCCCCAACATTGTCCATAACTCAGCGGCTGTAGTACCGTGCTTAGTAGCTTCCTGTCCAATATTAAGCTGCACCAGCACATCTGCTACTTTATTTATCTGCGCTGCCCGCCGGTCGATCTCCTGAGCAAGTGATACGCTGTCTACCGACTGGATAAGATCGAATATAGAAACTGCGTATTTCACCTTATTACTCTGCAAATGCCCAATTAAATGCCAGCTGACGGGTGTGCCGAGAGATGCTATTTTCCCCTTAGCCTCCTGCACCCGATTCTCCCCCAGGATAGTAATCCCCGCCGCAACAGCCCGCCGGATTCTATCCTCATCCACCCTTTTAGAGACCCCTATGAGGACAATATCCTCCGGCTGTTTACCAGCCCTTATAGCTGCATTAGCAATACGTTCCCTTATTTGATTCACATTATCTTCAATGCTTAACATATTTTTCTCGCTTGTAGTTTTCAGGAAAAAAAAACATTAACTCATCCGAGTATAGAAGGTTACGCACAAAAAATAAAGCCCTGAAGGATGTTTCCTTCAGGGCTTTATTAGCTGTTCAGGAATAGACTGTCAGCGTTGGGCAATTACTTTTTTGACTACATTGCCCTTCAATAATCCTTTTTGATGTATATCATTTGTATAGGCTATCTCAATTTTAGGAAGAGCATCTTTTATGTCATCGTGTTCTTCTATTTTATCCAATAGCGTTTTATCAACATGCTTGACCCATGCAGGAATATCCCTGGCGCCGGATTTCTTCAGTAATCTCGCTGTTTTTCTGTTGCCCATAAATGCTGCATACATTAAGGCCGTCCAACCATTATTGTCCTTTGCATTTACATTAGCACTCTTGTTCAGCAATACTTGTACTAACTCGATATTGCCTTTTTTTGCGGCATACATTAAGGTTGTTTCACCAACATTGTTTTTGGCATTCACATTGGCACCCGCATCCAATATGGCCTTTAATATGACCGGGGCATCCTTCTCAGCAGCCAACATCAAGGCTGTCTCACCAAAATAGAAGGTTTTCGCATTTACATCGGCGCCTTTCTCTAATGATGCCTGGGCAGCGGCAAGATCGTTAACGGCGGCCGCATCTATCAGGTCTGAACTAATATCTGCGTTAACCGGAATGGCAGTAATTGATGCGAGTAGGAAAACTGCGCTTATGATTCTAATTAATTTGCTGTACATGATTTCCTCCTTTTTATAGTTTCTTCAGGATAAGTACTCTTTATGTTATAATTAAAGCAAGATATATGCCGAATACCAAGGAACAACCATAAACCCGGCAATAGTGCATCAATATCAACCATATCTATTTATAATATATATGTAAAATAATATTTGTTGAACTGAGCTGAAAAAAGGGGCAAGATCAGGAAAGGTATTTTTAGCAGTAGAATATTCAGGTATTAATACCCTATGGGTAACATATACCCGATTTTGCTTGGGCCACTTGTGTTGTGTGCCGCTTAATCTATTGAATAATATTAATTATTTGTGTTGTGGAATGCTGTTCATGTTTTTTTCTATGTAACCCGATCTATTCATAAATTCAGATCACTTTTGCCAGACCTCTTTTGGATGGGAACTTAGAACCAACGTCCTTAAAAACTTAGTTTGCAAAAAAACCTTAACTGGAAGCTGATAAGTCTCAAGTTTACAGTTAAGCTGTGGTTCCACTGGCAATGAAGCCCGACTTAGTCGGGGTAGACGCTCAAGCAGCTTAGAAACAGAAACTGCGCCGGGTGGGGAATTTTTGCCGGACTGAATCTTGCGTAAGTATTGTTGCATGAGTATATTTTTTATATTAAAATAGCATCAATATATAAATAACCGATAAAAAGAAGGAAATATCTAAAATGTTTTCCTCGTGGGGAAAGAAGAAGCAAAACAATAGCTTGTTAAAGTCGTCAATGGATGGAGATGCAGAGACTATCCAAAATTTGCTGGACGATGGAGCGGATGTAAATACGATTGATGAGGAAGGCGGAACACCCCTGATACATGCTATACTGCATAACCAGGTGGATGTAGTACGAATTCTGCTGGATAACGGCGCAGATCTGAACCCGAATGACGAGAATGTGGTGGCGCCCCTAATGTATGCAGTATGGAAAGGCAACCCGGCTATAGTGCAAGTCCTGCTGAACAATGGGGCGATAGTGAATATAAAAGAGCTGGAGCATGGCGATACGCCGCTTATAATACTGGCTCAGGAAGGTTATGCGAGAATAGTAGAAATGCTGCTGAACAAGGGGGCGGCGGTGAATGCAAAAAACAACGCTGGTGATACACCCCTGTTGGTGGCAGCCGCTAAAGGTCACCCGGAAACAGTGGAAATTCTGCTGAACAAAGGCGCAGATGTGAATATAAGGAATAATGCCGGCAATACAGCGCTATTTGTGGCAGCGGCGGCAGGCTATCAAGTGATAGTGAAAATGCTGCTGAACACGGGGGTTGATATAAATGCAGAAAGTACCAATGGTGAAACAGCCCTGATATTTGCAGCAGTTGAAGGCCATAAAAATGTGGTGGAAACTTTAATTGATAAGGGCGCCGATTTAAGCACACGGGATAAAAAGGGTTATACCGTTTTAGTGAGAGCCGTCCAGGCCGGCCGCACAGATATTATAGGATTTCTGTTGGATAAGGGTAAATTTGATATAAATGAAAGGGGGCTGTTCGGCGAAACACTCTTAATGTGGGCGGCGTCCAATGGCCATATCGATACCATTAAATTTTTACTAAGCAAAGGCGCCGATGCAAATGCAAAAGATTCAGCTGGCCGGAAAGCTTTGTCGATGATTGAGGGTCAGGACCGCTTTGAAATAGCCGAATTGCTGAGGAAGGCCGGGACCTGGGCTTAGTTGACCAATAAAGCGGAGTTGATGATTATCGGATTTACGGGTACATCGTCGTGCATGTCTTTGTGACCGGTCTCTACCTGCCTCATTTTATCCAGCACATCCCCCCCGGCTATTACCTTACCAAACACTGCATAGCCGAAACCTTGCGGGGTATCATCCCGGTGATCCAGGAACCGGTTATCCTTAATGTTAATGAAGAACTGGGCGGTAGCGCTGTCTACTACATCGGTGCGCGCCATGGCTATGGTACCGTTTAGATTACTTAAACCGGCGGCAGCTTCATTCTTTATCGGCGCCTGGGTGGGCTTTTGCGTCATATCTTGTGTAAAGCCGCCCCCCTGAATCATGAAATTATCGATAACCCGGTGGAAGATGGTATCATCATAGAAGCCGCTCTCAACATACGAGATAAAATTTTTAACCGTAATGGGGGCCTTATCGGCAAACAGCGCCAGGGTAATATCCCCCAGACTGGTCTTTAAGCACACGGTGGGATTGAATGTAGTCTTCCCTTGCATATCTCTCCTTTGTTTGAAATTAGTTTATTGGTACTCGATAAAATTTTCCCGCCCCATGAGACATAGCCTTCAGGCATTTTTCGTAAATTAAAGGAGATTTTTGAATTCATTATCAGTTAAGCCGGCATCCTTTATAATAGCTTTGAGTGTATAGGGATTAAGCCTTTTATGGCGAGGGATTACTATGTGGTGAGAGCCATCGGACAAGCCAATATGTTTACCCTGTTTTATAACTCTAAAGCCCGCCTTTTGCAAAGCCTTAATCACCCGCTCTGACGATAAGTCAGTAAATAACATCTTTAAGCGGCTACCTCAACCTCATATACCTGGGTTCCCTTGGTTTCTTCAGCAATCATCTCCAAATAGATAGCAATAGCATCCTTGATATTTTCCAAGGCGTCTTCTAATGTTTCTCCCTGGCTATGGCATCCGGGCAGCACCGGGCAATGAATATCATAGCCATATTCACTTTTGTTTACTACTACGGAGTATTTCATATATCTATCCTCTTCCGATAGCATAAGGAGACATCCATCTCAATTTTCCTTAAGCACCGCGTGAGCCGCTGCCAGCCGGGCGATTGGCACTCTATAGGGTGAGCAGCTTACATAGGTCAGCCCGATGCGATGGCAGAATTCCACCGACTTTGGATCGCCCCCATGCTCGCCGCAGATACCAAATTTAAGGTTGGGTCGGCTGGCCCGGCCCTTCTTTACCGCCATTTCAACCAGTTGCCCTACCCCGTTCTGGTCAATACTGATAAACGGATCATCGGGCAGGATACCCTTTTCTACATAGGCCGGCAGAAACACGCCGGCATCATCGCGGGAGAAGCCGAAGGTCATCTGGGTCAAATCATTAGTGCCGAATGAGAAAAACTCCGCTTCGGTAGCGATCTCGTCAGCAGTCAGCGCCGCCCGTGGCACCTCGATCATGGTGCCGATCTGGTATTCCAAATTAACCCCGCAACGCTGCATCACCTCTTCTGCCACCTTGACGGCCGATTTTTTAGTAAAACGCAGCTCCTCAATATGCCCCACCAGTGGAATCATCACCTCAGGAATAATGGTGTAGCCTTCCTGAGCCAGCTCGCAGGCCGCTTCAAATATAGCCTGCACCTGCATCTCGTATATTTCGGGATAGGTGATTCCCAGGCGGCAGCCACGATGTCCCAGCATGGGGTTAACTTCATGTAAGCTGGCGGCTTTTTTCAATATAGTCTTTTTATCCTCAGCAGATAAGCCGGGGTCTTTATCCAAATCCTCCTTTTTGGGCAAAAACTCATGCAGCGGCGGATCGAGCAGCCGGATAGTAACCGGCAGGTCCTTCATCACTTTGAATATTTCTTTAAAGTCGCCCTTCTGCATGGGAAGCAGCCCTTTCAATGCTATCAGCCTTTCCTCTTTATTATTGGCCATAATCATCCGGCGCACTGTGGGCAGGCGATCTTCACCGAAGAACATATGCTCAGTACGGCAAAGCCCGATACCTTCGGCGCCGAAGCCTATAGCCACCTGGGAATCCTCCGGGGTATCGGCATTGGTGCGCACCTTAAGCGTCCTGACCTCGTCCACCCAGGACATCAAGGTGGCAAAGTCATCGGAAAGCTCAGGCTCCACCAATTGCGCTTTACCCAGAATCACCTCACCAGTGCTGCCGTTTAAGGTGATATAATCACCCTCGCTAACAGTTACATTACCCACCGTAAATTTTTTGGCCGCCTCATCTACACTGATCGCCCCACAACCGGCTACGCAGCACTTGCCCATACCGCGGGCCACCACCGCCGCATGCGAGGTCATGCCGCCGCGGGAGGTAAGAATGCCTTTGGCGGCATGCATGCCGGCGATATCCTCCGGCGAGGTTTCGGTACGCACCAGGATAACCTTCTTATCCCGTTCCGCTTCTTTCACCGCATGTTCAGCGGTAAACACCACCTGGCCCACCGCCGCTCCCGGAGAAGCCGGCAGTCCTTTAGCGATTATATCCAGTTTGGCTTCAGGGTCTATGGTAGGATGCAGCAGTTGATCCAATTGCTGGGGTTCCACTCGTAATATGGCGGTATGCTTATCAATCAAGCCTTCATTTACCATATCCACCGCAATTTTTATGGCTGAGGCGGCGGTACGCTTGCCGGTTCTGGTTTGCAATAGATAAAGTTTACCTTTCTGGATAGTAAATTCAATATCCTGCATGTCGGCATAGTGCTGCTCTAAGCGCTGGTAAATGCTTTCTAATTCCTGATATACTTCGGGCATTTCCTCTTCCAGCGAGGACAGGTGCGAGTTTCCCTTTTTCTGCGCCTTATTTATGGGATGTGGCGTCCGGATACCGGCTACCACATCCTCGCCCTGAGCGTTAAGTAAATATTCACCAAAGAACACCCGCTCGCCGGTAGCCGGGTCACGGGTAAAGGCCACCCCGGTACCAGAATCATCCCCCAGGTTGCCGAATACCATGGACTGTACATTTACCGCCGTACCCCAGTGACCGGGGATATTGTTAATTTTGCGATACTGTATCGCCCGCTCGGTATTCCAGGATTCAAATACCGCACCAATGGCTTTATCCAGTTGCTGCTTGGGATCATCGGGGAAATCCTGACCGGTCTCATCTTTTACCAGCGCCTTATATTCAGCTACCACCTCTTTTAAGGCCGCCGCATCCAGCCCGGTATCCTTTTTTACTCCACGTGATGCTTTCTTTTTCTTCAACAGCTTTTCGAATTCCTCGCCCTTAATTCCCAACACCACATTACTGTACATTTGAACGAAACGGCGGTAACTATCATAGCTGAAGCGTTCACTGCCACTTTGCTTAATAAGCCCCTGCACAGTCTGATCATTTAGGCCCAGATTAAGTACCGTATCCATCATGCCCGGCATGGAAATACGCGCTCCACTGCGCACCGACACTAATAACGGATTATCGGGATCGCCGAATTCAGCTCCCATGACCTGCTCTATTTTGTTTATGTTTTCCTCTATCTGTTGCCACAATCCCTTGGGATATTTTTTATTATTCTCATAATAAGCAGTACATACCTCAGTAGAAATAGTAAACCCAGCCGGCACCGGAACCCCCAGGTTGGTCATCTCGGCCAGGTTGGCGCCCTTACCCCCCAGTAGATTCTTCATATCCGCTCTACCTTCGGCCTTACCATCTCCAAAGAAATAGACAAATTTCCCCTCGGTCATTAAGAAAACCCTCCTTATAACTTAACAAGTTATCAATTAAACTTAGAATATGCTTAACTCTATGGGAATGCTAGACGTATATAATATCACCCTATATTTCGGCTGTCAATATCCGTCCAGCTGAGAATTCAAGAAATTGTGAGGTTAATCAGCGGTAGCTATGGGGAAATATGAGGCTTTTTTGATTATTATGCTCTTGATAAATTATAATAGTTATCTGATCGCTTGTTATAATTTACTATTAATTATTTTCTGATGTTACTAAACCAAGTTTTCCTAAGAAACTGACAGCTTTTTTCAAGTGGGATTCTTCTATGTTCCACCCAAGGGAACGGGCTTCATTTATTATTTGAGAATTTGTTTTGGGTCTATTTTCTTTTCGTAAAATATAATAAGCTTTTGCCGCAATTGAAAGGTCAAAATATTCCAATTTACCTGCTGATTCAATTTGCTCAACAGTCTTTTTTATACTCTCGTACTGGGGTAATTTATTAACTATTTCCTCATTAAAGACCATTTCCCCATCGTCAGTTATTGTATAATTATATCTCCTCATACCAAAACCATATTCATCAATAGCGGTAAACTTCTCAATATGTTCCCTAACTAATCTAGCAGCAATTAAATCATCTAATGCTTCGTCTACTTTTGCAGAGAATGGACCATAATAATGAGGTTTATAACCAAAATCTTCATTCACCAATATTCCTATAAAATAAATCTTTTTTTGAAGCAAGGTCTTACCTTGGATACTTTTATTATCTTCATTTGCCAGTAAACTTAATACTATATAACGTAAGTCCATTTTTTACTCCTTTCAATTTATGGCACTTAAAACTTCTTGGATTTTATCTTCAAGGTCTTTAAGTTTTCTGTTTTTTTCGTCAGAGCTATCATATTTGAAAGGAATATATACCTCAACTAATTGATCATCTGCTTGATTTATTGACCCAAACAAGCTTGAAACTTTATCAAAGAATTCCGGTCGGTTATTTTTATCAATCACCAATACTCTGTCAATATCTTCTCCTAATTGATTTAATATGTTTTTATAGCGAACTATTTTAAATATTACATAATTGCGATCGCATTTTATCTTATCAGCTATTTTCCCTTCAATAGCTGTAAAATCTTTCATCTTTTGCATGTCTAACCTCACAACTGCATTATTAAAGACAGCTATTAACGGTCGATGAAAAACCCGCTTAAATAGTTTTCTACTAGATAACCTATCAAAATAATATCTAGAAAATTTACCATTATTATTCAAAATGATATTGAAAATTCTCTCATCATAATAATTCAAGTAATTTTTTAGATAATCCATCGAATCGTCATAATAATATAGATCTCTAAGTTCTTTTATATGATCCTGTTCTACTCCGAGAACTATCCCTTTAACAATCATCGCATCAGTAATATGTCTTCCCTTATGATGGTAAACTTGCTTTGTCATATGGTATTTAGCCATAAAAAATTGTTCTAACGCGTATAATCCATCTTTATGAATGCAAAGTTGGGTACCATCTCTTAAGGAAAGTTGTTGTAATGTGTTTATAATTCTAGGGAGGTCAAAAACCCCATATTTTACTCCGGTGAAGTAACTATCTCTTAATAAATAATCAAGTTTATCGGCATCTAAGGGGCCAGATATTATGTCTCTTTCTTGTCTTCCTGTATCATTTTTTTGGAGTAATTGTATGATCTCATTTATTTGTTGACCACTGATTATAGAGGTTAGTTCCTCGTTTTTTTCTATTATATCTCTTGTGATCACTTCATGAATCGTATTTCTATCTGAACCATTGAACCTATCTTTATTAAAATAACCTAATAATTCCTCAGAAACATGAGAAAATGGGCCATGGCCAATATCATGTAGCAAAGCCGTTACCCTAACTGTACAATAACCGTTTTCATCTTTGCCTAATCTTGACAGACCAATCTTTTTCGCCATTTCCCCTGCGATATGCATCGTACCTAGTGAATGGTCAAAACGTGTATGATTTGCTCCCGGATAAATTAGATTAGCCATGGCTAATTGCTTTATTCTCCTTAGCCTTTGAAAAACTCGCGTATCTATTATCTTTTCTTCAATCGTAGAGCGGTATATATAGCCATGGACGGGATCTCTTACTTCCTTTTGAATCGTATGATTCATAACTTTTTAACTCATATTTAGAATTAAACTTGTTTAGAATTAAACTTGTGTAATTTGCCATGGGTTTCAATACACAGTGATAATTTAATATAATATACAATATATAGATTGTCAACGCCTAAAACTTGCCACCCATCACTATTTCGTGTAATATACCATCTTGTTGTTATGTTAAGTTTAACCATATTTAACAAGGTGGGTCAAGTTGAGCACGATCAGATATTTGGGTATGGAGGTAGAACGTAGTCTGGCAGAGGGCTGC
>JAJRUS010000003.1 GCA_024277675.1 bacterium
ACTATGCAGACTGGGGTAGCCGCATGGGAAAGAGACCGAAACAACAGCGCAAGAAAAATTGTTTGGCAATTTACCTCCTCGGACGCCCGAATTAAACTGAAGCATCTTTATCCGAAATTATAACTGTTACACGGTACTAGGAACTTTCTAGCCTCAATATGTTCCGGGTTATCTTTTAGTATCTTTTGGGCATCCTCTACCATATCAGCGTATTTACCTACTGCAACATATTTATTAAGCGCCTTACCCTCTTCTGTTTTGGGTATAAAGGTAAACCCAAAACAAAGTAAAGCCATAAAAACTACCCCTAATTCAGCAAATAATTTCTTTGTTAATTTCATCTCATCCCCCGCGTAAGTAATTTTACATAAAACAGGCTGATGGTGGCGGTGCCCAGGAATACCACTACCGCCAGCGTTGAGCCATAGCCAAAGCGCAGGGTTTGAAACAGTACCTTATAGGCATAAATGGACAGTGTCTCGGTAGAGTTGGCCGGGCCGCCGCCGGTCAGCACATAGATCACATCGAACACCCGGAAGGCATCCAGCGTCCTGAACAGCAGCGCCACCAGCATCACCGGTTTTAGCAGCGGCAGGGTGATATGGGTGAAGATATACCAGCTATTTGCTCCATCAACTTTAGCCGCCCGGTATAACTCCGGCGGGATAACCTTTAAGCCCGCTACCAGCAATAACACCACAAACGGGGTGGTTTTCCACACATCGGCAAATATGGCGGCGTGCATCGCCCAGGTGGGGCTGCCCAGCCAGTTAACCTTTACCCCCAGCAAGTAATTCAGCACCCCGAAATCCGAGTTATAGATTAACTCCCACATGCGGGCCGAAACCACGGTGGGAATAGCCCAGGGCACTAAAATTATAGCCATCATAAGCCCCTTATACTTAAAACTTCTATTTACAAGCAGCGCCATAGACAACCCCAACAACAACTCCAGCGCCGTGGATATTCCGGTAAAATATGCGGTATTCCCAAGCGCATTCCAGAACCTTAAATCACCCGCTAGATAAGCATAATTATCCAGACCCACAAATCTAGAAATTTTAAATACCAGCAACTCTTTATGAAAGCTAAGCCACAACATATACCCAAGCGGATAGACAGCCACCAGCAGCAGGACAAGCAAGGCTGGCAGGATGAAAAAATAACCGCGATCTCTAAGTGTCATATTTTACAAGTGGATTAAAGTTTAACACAAAGTATCTTTTATATTATACATACCCGAGTTTGACACGTATGGGCACATTTTGGGGGTGTGGTGGCTGTAAAGCCGCATAAATACTGGGAACAGTTTTTCCGGCAGCCATTTCTGAATGGACGGCGGCAACAAATATGGTGTTTCCCGGTTGCTCAGTATAAATTTAACCCCCATCTTCTGGCCCCTTTATGTAAACGATTTATTTCTGGCCATTATACCATGTTCTGCTGCTAAAGTCCGACAAGCCTCCTGGATATTATAGTTATTTATGCGGATGAGTTTAGTATCCAGATTTAAGAAATAATACAGTCAGGCTAAAAAATCCAGCCATGCCATCTGGCGCTACCCCCCCAATAACCATTTATCCATATTTTTTTACCCTAACCTTTAAAAATGTATTGATAAATTTTTATTTTTTTACTATACTGGATAATACTTCATAATGCTTTATTGATATATCCAATTGATATTTAATGGTAATTTGATCTATTTGAAAATAAAACGCAGTTTTATAATCCTCAATGAGGGGAAATAAGATAATGAATAAAGTCAAGTTGTCCAAACTGCATCCTCAATATCTGACTGATAAGCAGGGCTTTAGGATACGAACTCCAAAGTCCGACAGGCCCATAGAATTAAACATCGGCGTGAAATCTACAAGAGGTAAAAGTGATTATTAAGGTGGATGAAAAATGCAAGCTATAGATTTAAGTAAAATCGACAAAATACTTGCCGGGCATCAGGCTGAGCCGGGGAGCCTGATTCCCATATTACAAGAGGTGCAACTTGAGTATGGCTATTTGCCGGAGGAAGCGATTGACTATATCGCCGATGGATTAAAAATAAGCGCCAGTAAAATATACGGGGTGCTCACCTTCTACGCCCAGTTCCACACCCAGCCGCAGGGTAAGAATCTGCTGCGGGTCTGCTGCGGTACGGCTTGCCACGTGCAGGGGGGCGAGCAAATTCTGGATCATATTAAGGCAAACTTACAGCTTAACGCAAACGAAACCACCGAGGACGGCAAGTTTACCCTGCAGGAAGTGGCTTGTCTGGGTTGCTGCGGGCTGGCGCCGGTGCTGGTGTTAAACGATGAGGTGCATGCTAAGCTGACCAATGAAAAAATAGAAGAGATTATAAATAATGCCAGATAAACTGCCGGAAATTATAGTGGGCATGGGTTCCTGCGGGCTGGCCGCCGGCGCCCGGAAGGTACATAATGCGCTGGAGCGTGAGCTAAAAAAGCAGGCAATAACGGCCAAAATCACCCAGACCGGCTGTATCGGCATGTGCTCGCGTGAGGTACTGGTAGATGTATGTTTACCCGGTAAGGCCAGGGTGAGTTATGGTGAGGTGCAGCCCGAACATGCAGCCCGCATTGTAAGCCAACATCTGGCACAGGGCGAGGTACTGGTTGAGCTGGCCATATCGCAACTGGCGCAGGCTGGGGATCAGGCATATGACGGCATTCCGCAGGTAAATGAGTTGCCCTTCTACGCCAAACAAAAACGGATGGTGCTGGCCCGTTGCGGGACGTTTGATCCTGAGGATATTGAGCAGTACCTGGCGGTAGGCAGTTATGAGGCGCTAAAAAAAGCGCTTACGCAAATGAGTTCCGAAGAGGTAATCGGTGAGGTTAAAACCTCCGGCTTGCGGGGGCGTGGGGGAGCCGGATTTCCTACCGGTATGAAGTGGGGATTTTGCCGCCAGTCGCCGGGGGAACAAAAATATATTATATGCAATGCCGATGAGGGCGACCCGGGAGCCTTTATGGATCGCAGTGTGCTTGAGGGCGATCCGCATGCGGTGCTTGAAGGAATGATTATCGGGGCTTATGCTATCGGGGCCTCATGTGGATATATCTATTGCCGGGCTGAGTATCCGCTGGCGGTGAAGCGTTTGCATATTGCCATGGATCAGGCCCGGGAGCGCAACTTTTTGGGGGATAACATCCTGGGCAGCGATTTTTCCTTTGATATTAAGTTAAAAGAGGGTGCGGGGGCCTTTGTATGCGGTGAGGAGACGGCGCTTATGGCTTCTATTGAGGGTGATCGCGGTATGCCGCGGCCACGTCCGCCGTTTCCGGCCCAAAGCGGCCTGTGGGGTAAGCCCACCAATATAAATAATGTGGAGACCTGGGCCAATATTCCCGGTATTATACAAAAAGGCGGAGACTGGTTTGCCGGGGTGGGTACTGAAAAGAGTAAGGGTACTAAAGTTTTTGCGCTAACCGGCAAGATAAAGAATACCGGCCTGATTGAAGTGCCTATGGGGATTACCTTAAAGGAAGTAGTGACTGAGATCGGCGGCGGTATTCCCAATCGTAAGAAATTCAAGGCGGCGCAACTGGGCGGCCCGTCCGGCGGCTGTATTCCGGCGCATTTAATGGATATACCCATTGACTATGACTCACTGGTCAGCGCGGGTGCCATTATGGGTTCCGGCGGGGTGGTGATTATTGATTCATCCACCTGTATGGTGGATATGGCGCGCTACTTTTTGAACTTTACCCAGAATGAATCCTGCGGTAAATGCGTGCCCTGTCGTATTGGTACCAAGCGCATGCTGGAGATACTTGAACGCATAACCGGCGGCGAAGGAAAAGCGGGAGATATAGGTCTCCTGCAGGAGATGGGCGAGCAGATAAAGGCTACCTCGCTATGCGGCTTAGGTCAGACAGCGCCCAACCCGGTACTCTCTACTATCCGCTATTTCCGCGAAGAATACGATGCGCATATTCGGGATAAAATCTGTCCCTCCGGCAGGTGTCCGGCGCTAATTCGCTTTACCGTTAATGCCGGGTTATGTAAATCATGCACGCTGTGCGTAAAGGCTTGTCCCAGTGAAGCGATTACCGGCGGCGCCAAAAAAGTGCCGGCTGAGATTATTAAAGATAAATGTATAAAGTGTCGGGCCTGTATTGAGGCCTGTCCCTTTGCAGCTATTTATTAATGAATATTAGAGGAGGCAAAGGATATGGCTGAGCCTACCTGTCAGAAATGTGGCGGTCATAATTTTGATTACGAAAA
Source organism: bacterium (assembly GCA_024277675.1). Classification (GTDB taxonomy): domain Bacteria; phylum SZUA-182; class SZUA-182; order SZUA-191; family JAJRXT01; genus JAJRUS01. The sequence goes on from JAJRUS010000003.1 coordinate 4,246, forward strand.
TATAGGACAAGATTCTGATTTTGATGAAGACGAGGATGACTATGTATTTATTATTTTCTGCCAGGATTGTGGTTGGATTGCCGGTTGTGGGGCATGTTAATTAGCCTACCGTAGAACAATAGTTGAGGTGGTTTTTAGTGATTACAAAATTTGCGCTTAGCGATTACATTAACCAGGCGCTGGCCGGCGCCGTCTATGATAAGCTGGAAGACGGTACATTTAGCGGCCGGATTCCTGCGTGTAAGGGGGTTATTGCCTTTGCCTCCAGCTTGCGTGAGTGTGAGGATGAACTACGCTCTACTTTGGAGGATTGGCTGCTGGTGGGTCTGAAGATGAAGCATCCTATTCCAGTAATTGATGGTATTAACCTGAACAAGGAGCCTCAGCGTGAGCCGGTGGGCGCCGTGTAAACGGCGTGATTTTATCCGCCGGTTAAGGAAGATAGGCTTTGATGGGCCTTATTCAGGTACGCGACACCAGTTTTTAATCTTTCATGAAAATAGATTGAGCGTGCCTTCAAATTCAGAATATTCAGTGCCACAACTTAGAATGATGTTGCGAGAGGTTGAGGAGATTATAGG
>JAJRUS010000099.1 GCA_024277675.1 bacterium
CCACAGGTTTACATCACCAAGATATTTATGGGCTAATAATTCAATCCGGTCACCCTCCATCACCGTGTGGAACTTGTCATCCGGCCTGGGGGAGGTATCTATCTTTGGCCGGTTGCCCCAGAATTGTGTATCGCCATCCTGGTATAGCCTGGCGAACTGTTGTCTTGATGTTGCGGGGATTTTCATCACGTTGTTGTCCTTTACGAGTTATACTTTTCTTTATACTCCCGGACTATCTTTTCCGCTGAGCGTCCTACGATGTACCCGCCAATACCCAGCTTCAATAAATCCCACATGTCCGGTGGAATCTCCAGGCTTACCATCTGGGGGAAAAACATGCGCAATACCGGGGCAAATATATAGTTGTGGGCAATGATGTACACAAAAACGAGCATAGTGATTGGTCGCCAATTACGCTGAATCCAGGACTGGCCGGTGGCCTCTGAGACAATCACCCTGGCCCGTTCTGATAACTCCTTCTCAATGACTGAATAATCCTTCTCCAGTAAGGAAAGCTGGACTTCATGCTTTAGCTTGCCGGCCAAGTCCTTATCCGGAACAGCCTTATCTATAATTCCCAGCACGTTCTCAAGCAAGCTTCCGACTATAGGAATAACTCCCAGGATACTCATGCGGCCTCCAATTTAGTTGCCATCGCCTCTTACCCCATATTCTCTTTCTTGACTGACCATTGAGCGGTATATCTCACGGCCATCCAGATGAAGCTTTACCTCCAACGGTCGCTGGTCTGACAAAATCACAGGGCCTTGAGCAATGCTTTTGCTTTCCGTTCGCTGATTGTTGAACGTTTGGTAATAATAAGTATTCTTCTCAGCCAGTAAGCGAGCCTGATGTAAATTATCCGGTTTCTCGGCTGCCAGGGTCTGTGACCCTATAGCTGGTGTTGCGGCTAAGCTAAGGGCCAATGACCCAGCAGTCAGTTGCTTTTTTAATCCATCTATCCCTTTGGGTAACAAAAACTCAGGGATAGCGGAGATTAGATTTAATACCATGCCGATAAATTTACCCAGCAGGTTTATGGGAGACAGAATAAGCTTTACCCCCCAGGCCAGCATCTTTAACGGCGTACCCACCAGCCAGCCGATTACCTGGCCAAAAGCCATGAATGCGCTGGAAGGAACCGCTGCTCCAACTAACCCCAAGGCTTGCGCCAGGCTGAATAATATTTTGCCAACCGGGGCGATAATCCCCCATATGGTGTTAAATACCGGATAAAACGCCTCACCCAACGCAGTAAAAGCTGATTTAACCTGCTGATACACCCCACTGAAGAACTGGCTTAGCCGGTAATAAACCATGTAGATGGATTTGACAAAGGCCCAAATGCCCATTTTCTGTAGCTCATTATGCAGGGCTCCCGATATCTTCCCGCTGGAGATTAGGGCTGATATGCCATTCCAGATAGTTGACACGCTATGCCAGAAGATAGCCACCTTATCCTGTATTCCGCCCAGGTTAGTATCCCAGGCTTTTTTTAAGGCATAGATAACCGCTATGCCAATAGTTACCGGCCAGAAGGCGGATAATAGAGCAGCCTTAATACTGGCGCCGGTAATAGTAGCGGTAATGCCGAAAGCAGCTAAGGCGGTATTAGCCGCCGGTATAGCCAGACCCAGGGCGCCTAATCCCATGAGCAGCATACCGCCGGTAACCAATAGGCCGCCAATAGCCAGCGTGGTTCCCAATACCACTTTAGTTACGCCGGGGAAAGCTTTGGCTAATCTCTGGGCGGCCATAATGATTCCACTTATACCCTGGATAACCGGAGTAATGATCGGTAGCAGTGTATTGCCTAAAATCTCAAACAGGTTATGCAGCTGCTGTCTGACCAGCTTTAGTTGTGCTCCCATATCAATGTTCATCGCCAGCGCCATTTTCTGGGTTAATGTGGTGCCTTTTTTCATAGCTTGGTTCATATTCTCTATATTGCCGGTTAAGGCACCGATGCGGTCATAAAATAGATCAACCACCTCTACCGCTTCCACTCTGCCAAAGGCTTTTTGTATCTGCTGCTTTTCCATAGCATCCAGTGTTTCGCCGTATTTTTCTCGTAATATTTTGAGGATATTGATCATGCCTAAAAGCTGGTTATTAGAATCAGTAAACTGTAAGCTCAACTCCCCTCCGGCCTTAGCCGCTGATTTCATGAATGCTTTATACTTAGTACCCGCTTCACTTCCCGGCATAGTGGCTTGTAGCATACCCAATATTGCCAATTGTTCCTCTAAGGGGATTTTAGCTGTGGTAGCTATAGCGCCTAATCTGGAGATTGATTCGGCCATACCTGAGCCGGTGGTTTTAAAGGCCTGCACTGCCGCCGCGATTCCCCCGGCAAACATTTCACCGAAGGCAATATCTGATATCCCCCCGTACATGGTTTTGTAAATCCCGTAACCGGTGGCAAATAAAGAAGTCATCTCGGAAACTGTGCTTTTAGTGGCCTTAGATGTGAGGGCGGCCAGCTTGGTATATTCACCCACGGCAAAGTCAGATAAAGAGGCAATACCGGATTTAATATCGTATGAGGCGGCAATGAATTCGGCTTTGGTGGTACCCGACCAGCGATTACTGAAATACTCAGCAGCTAAGGCCAAAGCGGCTAAATCCTTAACCCCCAGCGAGCGCATCTCACCCAAAGCCTTTTGGCTGGCCATAGTGGAGGCGGCAAGCGCAGTGGGTATAGCCAGAGTTGCCAGTCCCGCCCCAACCAGCATTGCTCCCTTTTGCACCCGCTCCATGTTTTTGCTTATACTGTCTGACGCGGTAGCGATAGTGCCATCCAGAGATTTATAAGATTGCTCTATTTTACCGGCATTCTTAGTGAATAAATCCTTCAGCGCCAGGGTGATACCGAAACCTAAATCAGTCATTTATTTGCCACCTATAGCTTCTTTTTCGATTTGAAGCTGGCGCTCCAGCATTTCCACAAATTGCTTCCTAATCCGAACAGGCATGGCCAGAATATCAGCATAAGCCCAATGTAATCCCCCATAGGATAAAAAGAATGCGTCATTTGTTAACTCATGTTCGGGAACAAAAAATTTGGCTCGGCCTCCAATCTGGTTTTCAGCCGACTGCCGCACCACTGGCAGATGACCTCAACTTCAGTATCAATCCCGGCATCCACTTTTAGCATCTCACGCCGCAACTCAGAGCGGTCTCTCATAGGCAGTTCAGTTATCACTTTTTTATTGGGAGGCTTGCCGTCTACCGAGATAATCCGGGCCAGCATAGCCGAGGTCAAGCTGGGTTCTTTGAGTAAAACCAGTTGCTTTTCCTTATGCCCATTTAGATAACCAAATTTTATTTGCTTTTTAGAACCCGGCAGTTTGAAGGTAAATTCACGCTCAGTAGAGTAGGGGGTAACCGCTAAATCTTCCAGGTTTACACTGATGAACCCGGTTTGCTTACAAGCCGGGCAGATAAGCTCCAACTCCACCGTATCGCCCAGAGATATCTGCCGCAGCTTCACCAGGATGAACAGCCGGTCACCGGAGAGCAGGTTTAAAACATCATCCAGCTTAGGTGACTTATTCTCACCAATCCGTTTGATACAATTAAGCAACACCTGGTTGATGGCCTCGCCGGATTTAATCAGCCGCTGGTTGGTAAGTAGCTCTTCCTCTCGGCCGGTTAACTCAACCAACTCTATTTCCTGGCCTGATGGTAAAGTAAATGTATACATGTTTTAAAACCTCAACTTTCCGAATGATATTGATAGCAAAGCGTCATAACCTCAATTACATTCTCATTGCTTTTGCCCTCCAACTCGCCATACTCCAGTTTTTTCACCCAGGCGCCATGCAATGTCCAACGCCGGGTTTCATTCCCTTTGCGGTTGTATTGAACAATGTCCACATCCCGCATATAGTCTTCAGGTACGCTACCGGAGGATGCATTTACATCCAGAATCTTCTGCACCCAGTTAAGCGCCTCGCGGTCGGTGCCGTCTTGGCGGATACCTTTCTCACAGGTAATATCGGCGAACTTAGCCCGACCCGCTACTTTTTGGTCGAACATTGATCCCGCCGGAGCAAAGGCTACTTCTTCAAATTCGATATCCGGCAGCTTCACCTTCTGGAACAGGGCATAATCAAAGCCATTTATCTCCACCGCAAATTGGTAACGCTGGTATAAGGACTTGGGTGTATTTCCACTGTATTGCATAATTACCCTCCAAATATTTCAGTAAAATCGGCTCCCGTTGAGGTGAGCACAAAATTTAACTCAATAAACTCGGCGGTCTTAGTGGGCTTGACAAATATTCTGGCTACCATTTCATTACGGTCAATAACCGCCGGGGTGTTAGTTTCCTCATCACACTGCACCCGGTAGTCATACAGCCCGCCGTTATCCCTGATATCCCGTAAAAAGGGGTTGATTAACCGGATGAGCGCCCGCCAGGTTTGGGGATTATTCGGCTCAAAGACCACAAAGCGGGAGGATTCGGCCACCGCCTCTTCGATGTAGATC